>NZ_KV835583.1:0-1825 GCF_001838065.1 Neisseria sp. HMSC078C12
CACTACTTCCACTGCGACCAAATCGGCATCCCGAGAGAGATGACCGATAGCGACGGCAACCTGGTTTGGTTTGGCAACTACACCGGTTGGGGCTGTCTGAAAGAGGAAACCAAGGTAACGTATAACGCATACCAACCCTTCCGTTTACAGAATCAGTATTGCGATGAAGAAACAGGGTTGCATTACAACTTCTTCAGGTATTACGAGCCTGATGCGGGGCGGTTTGTGAATCAGGATAGGATTGGGTTGCTGGGTGGAGAGAATCTTTATCGGTTTGCAAAAAATACACAAGTATGGGTTGATTTACTAGGTTTATCTCCTACTCCTGGTGCATGCAATACCCCATGTTCTAGAGAAGACATTATTGAGTACACTAAACTTGAGGTAGGAAAACGTGAAAATGATATTAAAAGTATTGCCTCTGATGCGAGAGTTGGAATAAGAGGTAGTACCGCTTCAGGGAAAAGTAGTTATAAGGGTACGAACTGGAGTCCATCTTCAGATATTGATGCTTTTATTGCTACTGATATGCTAACAAAAGGAGCAATGGGAAAAGATTTGCCTAGTGAATTGAAGAATATAGAATCAGACATAAACAAGGCATTAAAAGAAAAATGCCCTAATAATGGAAAAGGAAATGACTTATTTTCATTTAAGGTTCAAAAATCACGATTCCCTGAAAATGCTCAGCGGTTTGCTGAGAAAATCATACTTATATTTTAAGGAGGAAATATAATGAAGTTACCTTATAAACCGCAAGATATTAGAAATTTTTTTGCTTATTCATATGAGTTTATTGATTGTCTTGATTTTATGAGAAATCCTGATGAGATAATTGAAAATTATATAGAGTATGAAAAATTTATTATTGAAAGAATAAAAAATATTGGAATATCAGATAATTTTTATTTTGAATTATCTGATACTGACTCCTACGCTATACAAGCAATGTGGATACCACCTTTTGCTATTGTTGGTATTCTAGTAAATGGATTAATTCAGTTTGAAAATAAACAGGGAATTCATTTTTCAATTAATGAACAGGAACAGTGTGATTTAGATATTCAAACTGATAAACGCTGGACAATGGGTCTTGTACTGTTTCATGTAAAAAATATTAAAAGCGGAGAGTCTTTAATATTGTCTCCATTTCAATTATCTATTCCTGATTATGGACTTGAATGAAGTAGCATAGAAGCCATCGCAAGGTTCTCTGAAAATTTTCAGACGACCTTTCCCTAAACGTCATCCGCTACCACTACGACTTCAACGGCAACCGTACCGCCACCGTCCTGCCCGACGGCAGACAGATCAACTATCTGTATTACGGCAGCGGCCACCTGCACCAAATCAGCCTTGACGACGAAGTCATCACCGACATCGAACGCGACAAACTGCACCGCGAAATCTACCGCACACAGGGTAAGCTCGCCAGCCGTTACGAACTTGACCCCTTAGGTCGTCTGAAAAGGCAAATCGCCACCCTCAACGACCTGACGGAAGGCGGCAAAGGCAAAACCAAAGTAGCGGCGGGTTATGGCCAAACCGCCGTCAAACGCAGCTACGGCTACGACCGCACCGGCAACCTGACCCACAGCACCGACCAACGGACGGGCACGACCCGGTTCGAGTACGACAAACTGGGCAGGATTACCCAAGCGGGCAGCGAACGGTTCGCCTTCGACCCCGCGCACAATATCCTTTCAGACGACCTCAATGCCGTCCCCGACAACCGCCTGAAAACCTACAACGGCAGCAGCTATTACTACGACGACCTCGGCAACCTGATCCACCGAGAACTGGCCGACGGCGAAGTACAGAACTA
>NZ_KV835583.1:1925-3746 GCF_001838065.1 Neisseria sp. HMSC078C12
AAGGCCGTCTGAAAAACGAAGAAGCTTCAGACGGCCTCGAAGGGGAAACCGGATTCGTCTGGGACGGCAGCCACCTCTTGCAGGAAGTCCACCCGGACGGCAGATATACCTATCTCTACACCGACCCGGATTCCTACGAACCCTTGGCACAGGTCCGCAACCACACCAATGCCGAAGGCGAAAGCAAACAGGAAATCCACTACTTCCACTGCGACCAAATCGGCATCCCGCGTGAGATGACCGATAAAGACGGCAACCTGGTTTGGTTTGGCAACTATACCGGCTGGGGCAAACTGAAGAGTGAAACCAACATATCCGGAACTGCTCACCAACCCTTCCGCCTGCAAAACCAGTATTGCGACCGTGAGATGGGGCTGCATTACAACTTCTTCAGGTACTATGAGCCGGAATGTGGAAGATTCATCAATCAGGATCCGATTGGGTTGTTGGGTGGGGAGAATATATATAGATTTGGTAATTCAATACAAAGCTGGATAGATCCTTTAGGATTGGATGGTTTTCAACTACTTCGAGATTATGGAAATTCTCCAGGTGTTCAAGCTGAATATCATAAAGCACTAGCAGCAGCCATGGCAAATCATCCAAAAACTCTACCAGCCTCTTCACACACATTAAGTATAGTTGCAGAAGGACAAGGGGTTGCAGGAGGTAGCGGTCGTTTATCTGTGATACACAATAATTTTCCAGACGGAACAACAGGTAAATGTTTAGCAGCGACTATCTGTGGAGAAACAGGAGCTGCAGAACGTTTAACGTTAGGGGGAGAATACTCATATAGCGCAAGCAACGTTTCTACTGGGTGGTCAAATTCAACATGCGTCAATGGTAGTGTAGCGACCCCAGTAGGTGGAGCTGGAGGTGGTGTATGTACTTCAGATCCTACTCGTGGGCAAGCTGCAAGTAATACCTTTAATGCAAATATTTTATTTGGTGGCGGTGGCGGTGCTAGTTTAGGTAGATGTACAACATATTCATTGTGTAATAAATAAAGGAGTAAACTTAATGATTCATTCGTGTATAAAGAAAGTAATATACTTAACATTATTTTTAATATCAATAGTTTCTTGCTACCCTACAGATAACAATCTAGATGAAAAATCATTAATTAAAAATAAGAAGTATGCATTCTTGACAAATGTCGCTCACCCCTCTCAAAAAGAAGTTGCCCCATTTGGATTAACTATAGGCAAGATTACTGTTAATGAGGCGCTATCCAAATATCCTCAATTAATAAAGGCAGATAGTTCTTACATTAGTTATGGAAAAAAAGAAATACCAATGCCAAACACATACGCATTACCTGTTTCTGATAATCTAACGGCGTTTTTACAGTTTGATGAATCAACTAATATCCTACAGAATGTTTTAATTTTCGGACTAAAGAGCGTAGATTTCGACATAATAAAACAAGAATTTAAGAATATATACTCTCCTTATGAAGAATATAATCCATCTGAATTTGAAGCTTTTTCTAGAGGAGAAACCACCTTTGAAGATCAAAAAAAGTTTTTGGAAAAACATAAAAATGAAATAGCCCTATTTAAAGACAACGGCGTTATCATTATTTTAGGAAAATCTATAAACAGCGATGAAGTAGTTATTTTTTATAGAAATACAAGCTATCTTCCAGTTTTAAAAAATAAAGCAGAAGCTTATTAACTAATCGTAGATCGTATCAAGACCGAATAAAACCGCGAAGTTATCTGAAATTAATCTTCAGACGACCTTTCCCTATACGCTTACCTTTACCTGCTTCGACTACAACGGAAACGGCCAAATCATCGGCCAGCACCAATGGAA
>NZ_KV835584.1:0-54139 GCF_001838065.1 Neisseria sp. HMSC078C12
AAGAAAGAAAAAAGGACGTGCGCGGGCACGTCCTGGGAGAGAGGTTATTCGCTCCAGCTGACTAAGCCTAGCATCCAAGTAAGGAGAATCAGACCACCGAATACGATGCGGTAGTAGGCAAAAGGAACATAGTTTTTACTGGAAACAAATTTCAGCAAAGCTTTTACTGCTAATAAACCGGCGATAAATGCTGCGATAAAACCGATGGCAATTTGTCCGATATCTTGTAAGGTAAAGAGTTTGTAGTTTTTTAAGATGTCGTAACCTGTGGCCGCAATCATCATTGGTACAGCAAGGAAGAATGAAAATTCGGTAGCCGTTTTTCGTTCTAATCCCCACAGCATACCGCCCATGATGGTACTGCCTGAACGTGATGTCCCAGGGATAAGGGCACAAATTTGGGCGCATCCTACAACAAATGCGTCAATTGGGCGCATATCATCGACATGGTTGACTTTAGGTTTGGCTGTTGTTTGGCGTTTTTCAACCCATAAAATAAAGAAGCCGCCCAATACCAGCATGGTAGCAACGGTAATCGGGTTGAAGAGGTGTAATTTAATTTGTTTACTGAATAAGAGGCCGACAATCGCTGCGGGAATGAACGCGATAAATAAATTCAGTACAAAGCGATTGGCTGTTCGCTCTTTGCCTAGTCCTTTTATGATATGGGTAAATCGTTGGCGATATTCGAATACGACGGCTAATACGGCACCAAGCTGGATGGCGATTTCGAATACTTTACCGTTGCTTTGGAAATTCATTAAGTCGCCGAATACAATCAAGTGACCGGTACTTGAAATAGGGAGGAACTCGGTTAAACCTTCGATAATACCGAGAATAAGTGCTTTAAATAAAATCAGGATGTCCATAAGTTTTCAGACGGCCTTGAGGCCGTCTTTCTTTTGTTGAATAGTTAAAGTGGTTTTGAGGATTGTTCGCGGCGGACTTTAATGATGAGCTCGTCTATGGTTTTCATACCGGCTTTCCAGTCGCTACCGTTGAAATTGACTTTGTATTTACCACCGACAATGACAGTTGGTGTGTTTTCAATTCGATAAGTTTCCGTCAATTGCTGCATTTTTGCAGCAGCCGATGCGGCAGCAGGGCTGTTATAGGCTTGAAGCAGTTTTTTACTGTCAAAACTTGTCTGTTTGCCGACCCATGTGCGGAATACATTTGCATCAGCCAAGTTAATCTTCTGTTCGTAAACGGCTTTGAAGATAACCGGATTGGCTTGATATTTCAAACCTGAAAGATTGACGGCAGCGGCTACCTTGGTCAAGCCCAACATTTCAGGCATCCAAACGATATGTTCTGTCCGTAAGGAAACATCTTTGGCGAAGGTTTTGCTGTGTTGCAACAAAACCGGATCGAGATGGTAACAATGGACGCAGAAGTAGCCGAAAAATTCTAGCACTTCAATTTTTCCGGCTTGCTGCTGCGGGATAGGGCGACTAAGAACGGTATAGTCCACGCCTTCGGTAGCAGCCTGCGCACTCAAACTGAGCAGGCTCAGGCTGAGTGCGGCAATAGTTTGTTTCATACGCTGCTTCATCAGTGATTCCATTATTTAGCAGAACGAATCAAGCTGTTGATATTATGGTCTTGCAGGTTTTTTTGCAGTTTCACAGCGGCTTCCTGCGGCATGGTGTTACTTTGAACTCGATAAATGGTTTTGTCGCCGTTTTGCGACTCAACCACTTTGGAAGACACACCTAAAATAGCCAATTTTGCACGTTGTGAATCTGCGCTGGAACGGTCTGCATATGAACCAAGTTGCAGGAATGCTTTTTTACCACTGTTGGCAGCTGCTTCAGCTTTTTCTGCTGACTGTTTACTTGCAGCGTTGCTGCTTTCTTTTGTTGCAGAGGCATTTGCAGCTTTGCGTGCTTTTTCGATGCTGCCGCTGTTGAGGATTTGCTCAGGTGTCGGCTTGTTTTGTTTCTTGGCTTCGGCTGCTTTTTTCTCAGCCAATTTGCGCTCGGCACGCTCTTTTTGTTTGTCGGTCAGTTGGTCGGCCGCTTTTTTGTCTTTTGCAGTTTTATCGGCAGCTTCTTTTTCAGCTTTGGCTTTTTCTGCGCGTTTTTTTTCTAATTCGGCTTTTTTCTCGGCCAGTTTTTTCTTAGCGGCTTCTTTTTCTGCTTCCGCTTTTGCAGCTTTTTCTTTGGCTTCACGTTCGGCTTTGTCGGCGGCAGTTTTGTCTGCTCTTTCTTTGGCTTCGCGTTCGGCTTTTTCTGCTTCAGCTTTATCCGCTTTTTCTTTGGCCTCGTGATCGGCTTTTTCCTGAGCCTCTTTTTCTGCTTGTGCCGCTTTCTCTTCAGCTTCTTTGGCAGCCTTTTCAGCCGCTTCTTTTTCAGCTTTGGCTTTTTCTTCATCTGCTTGGCTGGACGAATTGTCGGTAGCAGGGCGTTTCTCTGCTTTGTCTTGAGGTTTCAGGATTTCAGGTTCTTCACTTTGTTTAGGCTGGGTCAGCTCTTTGAAAACGTTTTGGTTGCCTTGGTTCAGGAAGAACAAAATACCGGCAATAATACCTGTTGCCAGTATCAGGCCGAAAAAGAAACCGGCCAAGCCTTTGCCATATTGTGTAGATTTTTTCATGACTTACCTTGTAATAATGGGTTCAGACGGCCTGAAGGGAGACTGTCTGAGTTTGAATTCGATATTTTATCAATAACCGTTATAGACGGCAAAATCCTGATGCTTTGTTTACTCTAGTTTTACTTAAATATAAAGATTCAGGCCGTCTGAAAAGTTAGAGGGCGCGACGGAAGCCGATGGCTTTCATCACATGGGTTTTACTGACTTCTTCGTCGCCTGCCAAATCGGCCAGCGTACGGGCGACGCGCATGATGCGGTGGAAGCTTCGAGCGGAAAGGGACAGTTTTTCGAGCATGGTTCCCAAGGCTTCTTGCGCTTCTTTTTGGATGCGGGCTTTGCCATCGAGCTCGCTGACACTCAATTCGGCATTAACTTTGCCTTGTCGGCCGTATTGGATTTTACGCGCGGCGGTAACGCGTTCTAATACGGCGGCACTGGATTCGCCGGCTTCTTGTTGCATCAGCTCGGCGGCAGAAAGGCTGGGTACTTCGATGGTTAAATCAATGCGGTCGAGTAATGGCCCTGAAATTTTGCTGCGGTAACGGGCGATGCTTTCAGGCGTGCAGCGGCAAGGTTTGGACGGATGACCGAGATAGCCGCAAGGGCAGGGGTTCATGGCGGCGACGAGCTGGAACTTGGCCGGATAAACGGCTTGGCGTGCGGCGCGGGAAATATGGATTTCGCCGTTTTCCAAAGGTTCGCGCAATACTTCCAATACTTTACGGTCAAACTCGGGCAATTCGTCTAAAAACAACACACCATGGTGCGCCAATGAAATTTCACCCGGACGCGGGTCGGAACCGCCGCCGACCATGGCGGCCGAGCTGGCGCTGTGGTGGGGGCTGCGGAAAGGACGGTTGCTGTCGAGTTGCTGTTGATGGTTGGGTAGGAGCGAACGCAATGCCCAAACTTCGACCAATTCGTCTTCGGTCAAAGGCGGAAGGATACCGGGCAAACGTTGCGAAAGCATGGATTTGCCTGTACCCGGAGGGCCCATCATCAGCAGGCTGTGTCCGCCTGCCGCGGCGATTTCCAAGGCGAGGCGGGCGGTATGTTGGCCTTTGACATCGGCTAAGTCGGGTATTTTACTTTGTTCAGACGGCCTTTGTGGCAGTTTGCATTCGGTTTGTGTCAACGGTTCGATGCCGTTTAAATGGGCGGCCACTTCGCCCAAAGAACGCGCGCCATAAACCGCAATGCCGCGCATGACGGCAGCCTGTTCGGCATTTTCTTGCGGCAAGACGAACGAACGGCCGGCCTGCATTCCCTGCCATGCCATGGCCAGCGCGCCGCGTACGGGACGCAGCAGCCCGGACAGCGCCAATTCTCCGGCAAACTCATATTGCGCGAGCTTTTCAGGATTAATTTGTCCCGATGCGGCAAGAATGCCCAAGGCAATAGGTAAATCGAAACGGCCGGATTCTTTGGGGAGGTCGGCCGGTGCGAGGTTGACGGTAATTTTCTTGGCGGGGAAGTCAAAGCCGCTTTGGATGATGGCGGCACGCACACGGTCGCGGCTTTCTTTGACTTCAGTATCGGGCAAACCGACGATATTGAAATGTGGCAAGCCGTTGGCAAGGTGGGCTTCCACTTCGACCAACGGCGCGTTCATACCGCTTAAGGCGCGGCTGTAAACCAAAGCAAGCGACATGTTTCAGACGGCCTTATTCGGCGGCTTCGGTTTGTTGTACGATTTCGGCAACTGCTTCTTCAGCAGCGGCTTCGGCCGCTTTCAAAGCAGCTTCTTCAGGCTCTTGGGCGGCTTCGAGCTTGGCCAAACGGGCTTCCAATTCGGCCAGCTTGGTACGGGTTTTAATCAAAACCTGTTGTTGGATGTCGAATTCTTCTCGGGTTACCAAATCCATGCGGTTGAACGCGCTGCCGAGCATGGCTTTGACGTTTTTTTCCATGTCTTTGGCAGGGCTGTTGGCGATGGTTTCGCTGATTTTGGAGCTGACTTCTTCAAAAAGTTGTTTGCCGAACATAATCCGTATCCTTTATTCAGAATGTATATAGAAATTCAAGTGGCTATTGTATAAGGAAAAAGGCCGTCTGAAAACGGGAATTTTGAGACGGCCTTTGCTTCCTATCGTAAATATTCCGTGTCTTTTAACGCTCAACACGGGCTTCAAAAACAGGCATCAGCCATGCGCCGCCCGTGAAGCCTTTGCAAGAACCGGTGGTGTATTCCTCACTGCGGACAAACGTTTTACCGTCCCATACCGCCGTATTGCCCGACCAGCAGTCGCCGATCCCTCGGCCTTTGAAGCTGCCGCTGAGGGTGGCTGTTTTCTCATCGAATCCGCCGTGTCCGCCGTATGTCATTGGTGGCAGCACTTGTTCGATTTTGGTTAATTTTTTGTCGGCAATGGCATAGTAGCCGCTGGTTTGATAGGCTCCGCCGATGCAGACGGCCTCTACTAAAACTTGTTGTTTGTTAAGCGGATAAATACTTAGGCTGCGGTTCCAATCCATTTGCTCTTTATTGTGCAGGGCGTAACAGTAATTATCGTCGCCTTCAGAAACGCGGTTGCTGTTGCGCAGCAGTTTCATGACGGCGCTGTGGTGCGGTGTGTCTTGTTCCAGTATATCGCCTGCTGTTTTTGGTACGGCAACGGCGCGGATGACGGGTTTGGGCTGCGGGCTGAGGACTGCCTGACTGCTGTTGCCTTTGCGTATCAGCGCGGAAGGCGTGTTCAGACGGCCTTGGAATTCGTCCGCTTTCAACATTGCCGCCGCCGCGCCTTTGTCGGACAAGTGCCATTCATATTTGCCGGCGCGGATGCTGATTTTGCTTTCTTTTTTCAACGCTTCGAGCAAGGCGTTGGTTTGCGCGCTGTTCAATTTGCCTTGGCCTTTTTTGTTCAACGCCAATTTGCCCAGTGATTTGCCGTTCAATACCAATTCGTTGCGGGTTGCAATGCCGTCGAGTTGTGCTTCATCGTCGTTAAACGGCAGCAGGGAAACTTCGCCGGCAACGGCGGCATTCGCCCCTGCTTGTCGGGTTAACAAGATGGAAACCGGCGTTTCTGTTTCATCCGCTTGATATCCGGCAAGACGGCAGGTGCCGGTATTGTCGCAGGCAATGTCCCAGTCTTGGTAATTTTGATAAAAGCCTTGAGGCTGAGCAGCCAATGCGGTGGCAGGTAAAACAGCCAGCAGCCATTTTTTCATGATGCATTCTTTCAATTTTATTTATTCACAAAGGCGGCATAGCAATCCAAAATTTGTTACGCTGTTTTGTGAAAATACGATGTGTCGTTCGTAAAAAGGTTTTGAATATTGAGATGTAAAAAAGGCCGTCTGAAATGCCTGTTCAGACGACCTTTATCGTCGTTTTATACGCCTGCGGCTGCTTTCAATGCGGCTGCTTTGTCGGTGCGCTCCCAAGTAAACTCAGGCTCTTCGCGGCCGAAGTGGCCGTAGGCGGCAGATTTGCTGTAAATCGGGCGCAAGAGGTCGAGCATTTGGACGATGCCTTTAGGACGCAGGTCGAAATGTTCGCGAACCAGGGCAATCAGTTTTTCTTCGCTGATTTTGCCGGTGCCGAAAGTATCGATGGAAATCGAAGTCGGTTCGGCAACGCCGATGGCGTAGGAAACTTGGATTTGGCATTGGGTTGCCAAACCGGCGGCAACGATGTTTTTCGCAACATAGCGGCAGGCGTAGGCGGCGGAACGGTCCACTTTGGACGGGTCTTTGCCGGAGAATGCGCCGCCGCCGTGCGGAGCTGCGCCGCCGTAGGTATCAACGATGATTTTACGGCCGGTCAAACCGCAGTCGCCTTGAGGGCCGCCGATAACGAAGCGGCCGGTCGGGTTGATCAGGTATTTTGTTTCGGCAGTCAGCATTTCGGGCGGCAGAACGGGCTTGATAATCTGCTCAATCACGGCTTTGCTCAGTTCTTCATGGCTGATGGCAGGGTCGTGCTGGGTGGACAGGACGACGGTGTCGATGCGTTTTACTTTGCCGGTTTCGCTGTCGTAAACCACGGTCAGTTGGGCTTTGGCATCAGGGCGCAGCCAAGGCAGGCGGCCGTCTTTGCGCAATTCGCTTTGACGCTGCATCAGGCGGTGGCTGTAATAGATGGCAAACGGCATCAGGGTAGGGGTTTCGTCGCAGGCATAGCCGAACATCAAACCTTGGTCGCCCGCGCCTTGATTCAAGTCGATGCCTTCGCCTTCGTTCACGCCTTGGGCGATGTCGGGAGACTGTTGGTCGTAGTACACGCCGACTGCGCAGCCGTTGGCATCAAAGCCCAGCTCGGAGGAGTTGTAGCCGATGCGTTTGATGGTTTCGCGTGCGACTTTGATGTAGTCCACTTGGGCGGTGGTAGTGATTTCGCCTGCCAATACGCACAAGCCTGTGTTGACCAAGGTTTCTGCGGCGACACGCGCTTTGGGGTCTTGCGCCAAGATGGCATCCAAAATCGCATCGGATACTTGGTCGGCAACTTTATCCGGATGGCCTTCGGATACCGATTCGGAAGTAAACAGATATTCGCTCATTGCTATTCTTTCATTAAAAACAGGCTGCTGTGTTTTCAGACGGCCTTTTATTTCGGACAGCGGAAATCATAACAAAAACTCCGCTTTTTCTCTATACAAGTGAGAAACATTCGCACTTGCCTGCTGTTTCGGAATCCTGTTGCGCGTTTCTTACAGGCAAAAAAATTCCCGCATTAAGCGGGTTTGGATTGCTCTGGCGAGCCACATCGGTTTTTCAACCGTCCACCTTACCTTTCCGTTTGAAAAGCAGGTTGGCATGGAATTCCCAACTCTTAATGCAGGGCGGATAGTAGCAGAAAAGCAGGTGTGCCGCAATATATTTGCCCGAAGTCTGTTTTGTTCAGACGGCCTGTTTCGTTTACAATCTGTCCACTTCATTTTGGTAAAACCTTATGCAAACGCTTGTTACCTTTGTTTTTAAATTTTTGGCCGCGCTGCCTTTGGCTTGGT
Source organism: Neisseria sp. HMSC078C12 (assembly GCF_001838065.1). Lineage (NCBI taxonomy): Bacteria > Pseudomonadati > Pseudomonadota > Betaproteobacteria > Neisseriales > Neisseriaceae > Neisseria > Neisseria sp. HMSC078C12. The sequence continues at coordinate 7,557 of NZ_KV835584.1, forward strand.
TGCACAAATTAGGCAACCTGCTGGGTAGTTTGGGTTTTCGCGTGCTGTCGAAAGATCGCCGGCGTGTTTTTGAAAACATGAAACTTGCCGGATTGAACCCGACGGACGAGGCAGTGAAAAAAGTTTTCCGTGAAACGGCAAAAGGCGGCTTGGAATTGCCGGTGGCGTTTTTCAGACGGCCTGAGGAAATTGAAAACCTGTTTGTCAGCGTCAACGGTTGGGAACATGTTCAGACGGCCTTGAGTGCGGGCGAGGGTTTGCTGTTTATCACGCCGCACATCGGCAGCTATGATTTGGCGGGCCGCTACATCAGCCAGCAGCTGCCGTTTCCGCTGACGGCGATGTACAAACCGCCGAAAATCAAGGCTTTTGATGCGGTGATGCAGGCAGGGCGTGTGCGCGGCAAGGGCAAGACTGCGCCGACCAGCATTCAGGGTGTCAAACAAATCATCAAGGCCCTGCGCGGCGGCGAAGCGACCATTGTGTTGCCGGACCATGTGCCGTCTCCGGAAGAAGGCGGCGACGGCGTGTGGGTGGACTTTTTCGGCAAACCTGCCTACACCATGACGTTGGCGGGCAAGCTGGCGCAAGTCAAAGGCGTGAAGGCTTTGTTTTTCTGCGGCGAGCGTCTGCCCGACGGGAAAGGCTTTGTCTTGCACATCGAGCCATTGCGCGGTGAATTGAACGGCGATAAGGAGAACGATGCGCGCGTGATCAATGAAAATACCGAGTATTGGATACGCCGTTTTCCGGAACAATATTTGTTTATGTACAACCGCTACAAACATCCCGAAGGCGCGCCTTTCCCGCCGCCGGAAGTATAGGCTTGCCGAATGTAAAAAACCTGCTTGGATTCAAGCAGGTTTTGTATTTGGTCGGAATGAGAGGATTCGAACCTCCGACCCCTTCGTCCCGAACGAAGTGCGCTACCGGGCTGCGCTACATTCCGAATGTGGAGAATTATAGGATAGGAGAAGCCGGTTTGTACAGGGGGTCGATAAATAATTAATAATTGGCTGCCGATGGGTTTGTTTTAGGCCGTCTGAAGCGATGTGTTTCAGACGGCCTGTGTTTTTGTTTGCCGCTTCTGCTGAAGCATTTGTCCTAATGGCATTATAATGTGGGCAATTGTTTTTTAGATTGTCTGCTATGTTTTATCTTTATCAGTCCGACCGTTTGGAAGCGCTTGCCGAAATGTGCGCGCATATTCATCAGGCCTTGCCTTTGGATGCGGTATTGGCGCAGGAAGAAGTGGTGGTGCAGAGCCAGGGGATGCGGCGGTATCTGAATGTGTTTTTTGCGCGCAAACTCGGCGTGGCGGCGAATTTGAAGTTCAGCCTGCCGGCCGGTTTGGCGTGGCAGCTGATGCGTAAGTTGGTTCCAGATGTGCCGCCGCTCAGCCCGTTTTCGCCTGAGGTCATGCGTTGGCGTTTGCTGGATTTGTTCCGCAGCGAAGCGTTTCAGACGGCCCCGGAATACGAAAACGTACGCCTGAAGCTGGAAAGTTATTTGCACAGCTCGGCATCGGCGGATTATCAGCTTGCCGGACAAATGGCGGATATTTTCGACCAATATTTGGTGTACCGCCCGGATTGGATTGATGCGTGGCAGGCTGGGAAGCTGCTGGGTTTGGGCGATGATGAGGATTGGCAGGCGCGGCTGTGGCGTTATTTGGACGATGGCAGCCAATCGGCGCCGCACCGCGTGGCCTTGTGGGAAAAGCTGTTGGCGCAGTTGGATAAATCGGTCTTGCCGCAAAGGTTGTTTGTATTCGGCATTTCGACAATGGCGCCGATGTATCTGCAACTGCTGCACCAAATTTCCAAGCATTGCGATGTGTTTGTGTTTGCGCTCAACCCGAGCAGCCAATATTGGGGCGAGGTCATTGATGAGGCGCAGATTTTGAAAAGGGGCGATGAGGCGGATTTGTCGCAGGCAGGGCATCCGCTGTTGGCTTCTTTGGGCAAGCAGGGGCGCGATTTCTTTGATTTTCTGTCGGAAGTGGAAACCGAGCAGGATATTCAGGTTTATGAAGAGGGAAAAGACGATACCTTATTGCATTGCCTGCAAAACGATATCCAAAACTTGATCATGCCGTCTGAACGCTTATATCAACAGGAAGAAAGCGAGGCAGGCGCGCAGCAGGCTTGGGTTCAAGTCCACGATGCGGACGGCAATCCGGTGTGTGTCGAGCCGGACAAGCTGTTGAACGATGGCTCGGTCAAAATCGTTGCGGCCCACAGTCCTTTGCGCGAATTGCAGATTTTGAAAGAAGAGCTGTCGCTGGTGTTGCAAAATAATCCCGACTGGCAGCCGCACGATATTGCCGTTTTGACGCCGAACATCGAGCCCTACAGCCCGTTTATCGAAGCCGTTTTTGGACAGGAGCAGGCGGGCAGCCAGGCGTTGCCGTATTCGATTTCGGATGTAAAACTCAGCCGCCGTCAGCCCTTGCTGTATGCTTTGGCGCAAACGTTGGACTTGTTGGAAAGCCGGTTTGAAGTGGACAAGGTTTTGCCTTTGCTGGAAAGCCGGTTGGTGCTACAACGCTTCGGGTTGAGCGAGGAAGATGTGCCGTTGCTGCATGAGGCTGTTGCCGGATTGAATGTGCATTGGGGTTTGGACCAAACCATGCGCGAGGGTAAAGACAACCTCTTTACTTGGCAGCAGGCGGTAGAGCGTTTGGCCTTGGGCTGGATGCTGCCCGAAGGCGGCCACGGCATGTGGCAGGGCGTGAGCGCGTGGCATAGCAACGTCAACCAGTTGGACGTGTTCAGCGGTTTTGCCGAATTTATCCGTACTTTGGCCGATATGGCGGCGCAATGGCAAAAACCTGCCAATGTGGAAGGCTGGGTGCAGCGTTGCCGCGATTTGCTGGAGAAACTGTTTGCTCCGGATACGGACGACCAATACGCCAAGCAGCAGTTTGAGCAGTCTTTGGCGAAATGGCAGGAAGAGGCGCAGTTGGCCGAATTTGACGGATTGTTGCCGTGTAAAACCGTTATCCGCCATATCCGTCGTTTTTTGGACAGTGAAAGCCAAGCCGGATTTTTGAGCGGCGGCATTACTTTTTGCAGTATGGTGCCGATGCGCAGCCTACCGTTTAAAATGGTTTGCCTGTTGGGTTTGAATGACGGTGATTTTCCGCGCAATACCAAAGCGGCGGTGTTCGACCTGATTGCCAAACATCCGAAAAAAGGTGACCGCGCCCGCCGCGACGACGACCGTTATCTCTTCCTCGAAGCCTTAATCAGCGCGCGCGAAATGCTGTATTTGTCTTATATCGGCCGCGATATACGCAATGATGCCGAGTTTGCGCCGTCTTCGTTAATCAGCGAGCTGCTGGATACCATTGCCGCCATGACAGGGAAAAGCGGGCGCGAGTTGGCGGAGAAATGGGTGAAACATCATCCTTTGCAGGCGTTTTCGCGCCGTTATTTCCAAAAGGATGCGCTTTCAGACGGCCTCTTCAGTACGCGCCAAGATTACGCCGATGCGTTAAACCAACCGCCAGTAGAAGCGCAGCCGTTTTTCCTTGAGGCTTTAAGTCAGGAAGAGCCGGGCAAAACCATTCAGCAGGGTGAGCTTATCAGTTTTTGGCGCAACCCTGTCAAAGTTTGGCTGAAGAGAAATTTAAGCTGGGATCAGCCGTATTTGGACGGCGCATGGGAATCTGCCGAACCGTTTGAGCCGCAACATGAAGGCCGGATTGCCGATGCCTATTTGGATGCGCGGCGCAAAGGTGAAGATTTTGAAGATACGGCCATTCGGCTGAATGCAGAAAGCCTGATGCCGGTAGGCGAGTTGGGCGGCTTGTGGCAGAAGCAGTATCAGATATCTGCAAAAAACGTAGATGCCGAGTTGATACGCAGCAACAAAAGGCCGTCTGAACCTTATGAATTACACTTTGACGACTTGGTTTTACAAGGCACCATCGGCAATCTTTATGAATGCGGTCGTATTGTGTTCCTAAACCAAAAAGACAATGCACCCAACCGCATTGCCCGTTTATTGGAGCATTTGATTTTTTGCGCCGTCGCCCCTAAATCCGTTGCCAACCGACAAACCTATATTGTCAGCTTGGGGCAGACCGAAACCTATGCCGCCATCGGGCAAGAGGCCGCGAGAGAGCTTTTGAAAGAATGGTTGGTATATTTCCGAATCGGACAAAATACCCCCTTGCCGTTTTTTGCCAAAACCAGCCTTGCCGCTGCGGAGGAGTACGGCAAGAAAGAGGATTGGGATGCCGCCTTGAGAGCAGCCTATGATGAATTTAATGGCAAGAAAATGAGCAAAGGGCAGAAAGAATATACCGAAGTGAAGCTGGTGTTTGGTCATTCGGACGAAGCGCCGCTTGAAGAGCCGCTATTTGAAAACCTTGTCGTCAATCTGCTTGTTCCGCTTTTGAACAGCGCGGCAGGGAAAAACAATGCAACAGAACAGGAGTAGAGCATGGCCACTTATACAGAATATTTGGATTTTGATACCGAAGAAGACAAATTGAAACAGCAGCAGCTCTATCAGGCGACCGAGCTGTCGGCGCAAACGGCAGCGGCGGTCAAAAAGATCAGCCGTCCGCAAAACTGGCTGCTTGCCGCTGCGCCATATTGTCCCGATTGCCGCGTGTTTGTGCCGTTTATTCAAAAAATGGCGGAGCTGAACCCCAATATCCGCGTCAACTATATTGCCCGTAGTGATTTTGACGACAGCAGCCGTTTTGAGAATCCGCGCCAACAGGAAATCGTCCGCGCCAATCAAAAAATCCCTGCGCTGTTTTTGATGGGGCATGAAGAAGTCGGGCCTGTGTTTAACGAGTTTCCGCAAGTGGTGTTAAACCAAATTGCGGCAGATGAAACCCGTCGCACGGAATTGCGCGATGCGTACCGTGCCGGCGAGTTTAATGCCGATATTGAGGCTCAGATTGTAGCGGCCTTGGCATGGGCAGAGCAGCGTTGTTGAGTAGATATTGTTGGTGTGTAAGACTATATTTTGAGCTACTTTGATAAAGGGGACAATTTCTAGTGTAATTTAGTTCTTACCTAGATTTTCTCATTATGTATTTACGTTCTGGAACTTCAATGGTTTGAACAATTTCAAATCCCTCTTTTTGGTAGAGGTCTCTAGCTATTTGATTTGACTCAAAAACCGTTAGGGAAATACTTTCTATTTCTTCATTTTCAAACATTTCTTGAAGAAAGTATTGAAAAGCTTTTCTACCTAATCCTTTTCCCTGCTTCTGTGGAGCTATGAGAAATCTTCCAATATGAAGATTTTTATCTTCTAGTTTGATTTTCTGGATGATGCCTACAAACTCTTCTCCAACAAAAATGGAAAAAATCCCTTCCATCTTTTGCAAGGATTGGGCAATCAAGGGATAAGAAATCTTTGGCCCCATCCATTGCTTCTGAAAACTTTCTCCCAAAGCATTAGACCACTGACAAATGAGTTGGGCATTTTCTAACTGAAGTCCTTTTTCAAAGTGAATTTTCATATTTGCTCCTAAAACTTCTCTTATATCCAACTATTATACTCTTTCTCATATTTTTTCCGAATAATTAAGTATGATTCAACTTTATTTTTTTCTTGTTGGAACGATTCTTGCTTCCTTTCTTTGCTTTGTAATAAAAAGGCCGTCTGAAAAGATTTCAGACGGCCTTTTTTGATGCTTAACGCTTTATTAAATCTCGATTTTATTCGGCGTAAAGGTTTGCCATTTGTTGCAGGCGGGGCAGTGCCAGAAGAAGACTTGGGATTTGAAGTGGCAGTTGCGGCAGCGGTACATAACGCTTTTTTGCAGCTGGCGGCCGATAATGGAACGAATCATATCGGTATCGGCTTTCCATTCCGGATTCATACTGCTGAGTTTCAAGCCAAGCAGGCGGTACACGCCGTTGAGGTCGGGTTTTTGGCGGACGAGTTCGACAGCGATTTGCGCCGCTTCGGTTTCGCCTTTGAGCAGCAGAGCCTTTTCGTAGATGACGTTGATCAGGTCAAGATCGGGAAAGGTTTGCATATAGCCGATGAGGCGGTTGAGGCCTTCTTCCTGTTTGCCTTGCGCAGCATAGGCTTCATAGAGTTTCTCGCCCACCATGCTCAAATAGGCGTGGTTTTGCTGCTCGATGGCGGAATACGCTTCCACTGCGGCAGGGAAGTTACCCTGACGGTATTCGATGTCGCCGAGGATGATGTTGGCGCGCGTACATTTTTTGTTGGCTTCGAGTGCTTTGCCGATGTTGTAGCGTGCGGCGTCGAAGTTGGATTTGAACAGCGCGGCTTGGGCGATTTCGCAATAGAACTGGGCGATTTCAAACTGGTAGGTCTGTTCGTCATGGCTCAAGAGCTGCGCCATTTCGATGGCTTTTTCCCAGTCGCGGTCTTGTTGGTAAATACTCAAAAGGTGTTGGCGGGCTTCACGTGCCATATCGCCTTCCTGCAAACCGAGGAAGATTTGTTCGGCGCGGTCAACCAAGCCTGCACTTTGGTAGTTTTGCGCCAATTCAAAAAGCACGCGCGCGCGTTTTTCGTTGACTGTGTCGGGCGAATCGAGCAGGGCGCGGTGCATATTGATGGCTTTGTCGTTTTCGCCGCGTTGGCGGTAGAGCTTGCCCAAAGTCAGGTTCAGGTCGTATGACTGCGGCTGCTGGTCGATCACTTCCGCCAATTCGCGCGCGGCGCGGCCGCTGTTGCGGTCAACGAGTGCATCAAGGCTTTTGTAAAACCCTGCCGGTATGCTTTTAGCCTGTTTCAGGACGGTCTTCATATCGACGCGCGCGGCAAACCAGCCCATGGCGAAGAAAACGGGGAGGAGGACGATGGGCAGTAAGATGACCCACAATTCGTTGTCCATGGTATTCCTTTATTGATTGGTGGCGTTACGCTTTGGGAGTGGTTTCGGAAGTCGTTGCCGGTGTTTCGGTTTTGACCGGGGTCAGGTCTTTTTCGGAAAGGTGGGCGTATTTTTTCACTTCGGCACGCAGGCGGTTGTTTTCGCTGCGCAGGGACAGCAGACGGCCGAAGAGGGCAAACATACCGAACACGATGCCGATAATAAATGCACCGAAAAGCACGACAATCAGCGGCAGATTGATGTTTTGGCCGGGCAGGTAGAAGAAGGATACGGTGTGGGTATTGGTGATGGCCAGCAGGAGGAAAACAAGAAGAATCAGGATTTTGATGATGGTAGAGATGAGTTTCATGGGTTACTCCGGGTTGGCTGCGGTTGGGGCAGGCTGTCTGAAAAATGGTATCAGTTTAAACGATTTGCCGGATTTCGGATAGGACGGCATGTTTCAGACGGCAGGGTAATGGTGTCTTTATGCTGACGGGTACTTGTCAAACCTATATTGAAAGGCGTATTGTTCAGTCTTTAATTAATTTATTTTGCACATCAGAATAAGAAAGGCAATCATCATGAGCAGACCAGTTCCAGCCGTATTCGGCAGCGTTTTTCACGCTGAAATGCCCGTTATCGCTTATCGTGAAGGTAAATGGCAGCCGGTAGAGTGGCAATCTTCCAAAGATCTGACAATCGCCCCTGGCGCGCATGCCTTGCATTATGGCAGCGAATGTTTTGAGGGCTTAAAGGCATTCCGTCAGGCAAACGGCAAAATCGTGATGTTCCGCCCGACCGCCAATATTGCGCGCATGCAGCAAAGTGCGGATATTCTGCACCTGCCGCGCCCTGAAACTGAGGCTTATTTGGATGCTTTGATTGAATTGGTCAAACGCTCTGCCGAAGAAATTCCTGATGCGCCAGCTGCGTTGTACCTGCGTCCGACTTTGATCGGTACCGATCCTGTGATCGGTAAAGCCGGTTCTCCTTCTGAAACTGCTTTGTTGTACATTCTGGCTTCTCCTGTCGGCGACTATTTCAAAGCTGGTTCGCCCGTTAAAATCTTGGTTGAAACCGAACATATCCGTTGCGCCCCACATATGGGTCGTGTGAAATGCGGTGGCAACTATGCTTCCGCCATGCCTTGGGTTTTGAAAGCCAAAGCCGAATATGGCGCAAACCAAGTGTTGTTCTGTCCGAATGGCGACGTTCAGGAAACCGGCGCGTCTAACTTTATCCTGATTAACGGTGATGAAATCATTACCAAACCGTTGACAGACGAATTCCTGCACGGCGTTACCCGTGATTCCGTACTGACAGTTGCCAAAGATTTGGGCTACACCGTTACCGAACGCAACTTTACCGTTGATGAGCTGAAAGCAGCTGTGGAAAATGGCGCAGAGGCAATTCTGACCGGTACGGCTGCGGTCATTTCTCCGGTCACTTCTTTCGTGATTGATGGCAAAGAAATCGAAGTGAAGAGCCAAGAGCGCGGTTACGCAATCCGTAAGGCGATTACCGACATTCAATACGGTTTGACAGAAGACAAACACGGCTGGTTGGTTGAAGTTTGTTAAATAGAACGCATTTAATAAAAAAGGCCGTCTGAAATATTTTTTCAGACGGCCTTTTTTTATTGGTTTTTAGATGGTGAAAGCAATAATAAAATACTGAATTTTGCAAATAAACGGTAGTATTTTAAGATAATCGGTATATAATGCGCAGTCATGTTGTAAAAATACATATTGAAAATATCGAATTTTATTGATTTTTCGATGAATTTAAAAACATTTATAGATATTTATTTTGTATATTTTGTAAATTTAGTTAAATTGGGAATGCTAAAGGCATGTTGTGTTAGAATTTCCCTCCTTTTTGGCTTCGCGGGGTTAACTCTGTCACGCCAAAAAGGAAAACAATACAAGATAAAACTATTTTTATTTTGCTATAAAAATCAAAAATAACTTAACTTTGGATGAACTAATCAATTAAAAAGGGACTCTGATACATTTCCGTCAAAAATAACCGGATACATGGTACGCGGACAGATTGCCTATAAAAGTCATCCAAGGGTTCTGTCCATACACCATTACCGTTTCCAATCAGAAAACCGGCAGAAGGGAAAACGCTGCCGAGTTTCTCAAAGTGGCCAGCTTCAGTTTGGCCTTTATACAGGCAATTGCTGTTACGACAGAATCCGTCTTACCTCTTTATTCAATCGAACTTTTTTGTTGCACGCTTGTGCGGTGGGAAAGGACGATATTTGATACAAGGAAATACGCTGATTATGTCACATAAACTTGCTCCTCTTGGCCGTACCCATATTCGTCACGGCTCCTCAACTCCTGAAACCACTTCCGAATCATCTTCTCCTCTAAAAGAATGGATACACACTCAAAATTGGGGGGATAGTCCGTCGGTTTTTCCAGAACCCAAGCAATTAAGCGGTAAAAATACTGTAACGAGAGAGGCGGTGCATGTAGCTGAGGCTGCAAGATTGGACGGCACTTCATCATCTTCAGACGGCCTTGTGACAAAAATGCATGTCGCACGGGCCAGCGTTGCTTCTGCAAGCAGCGTTTCCAGTAAAAACACCATTGCGCCTAAAGCAACAAATAACCCTGCCGCTACCGATCAAGCAACGGCAGCCAAACCAGTCAATAAATCGATGGAAAAAGTCCTGGCTGAAAGGCAAAAAATTTACGAAGAGGCTAAAGCAAAAAAAATAGCCGAGGCTGCCGCAGCCAAAGCAAAGGCTGTCGAGCGCGCAAAAGAAGCGCATAAAGCGGCAGTCGAAAAAGCGATTGCAGAGCGTAAAGCCAAACTCGAAGCCGCACGCAAAGAAAAAGAGGCGGAAGACAGAGTTGCCGAAGAAAAAGAAACCGTTGAGATTGTCCATAAAAAGAATCTGAAGGATTCAGACGGCCATGACAAAATAGCGGGCGTTTCTTCCGGTAAAAAAGCGATCAATAGCCACGACGGCCACCTCAGTTCAGGCAAAGCAAACAAAATTGACGACCATACCGAAGGTAGGGCAGGTCTATCCGGAAAATACCGCGTGTATGAATCTAAAGAGTATGGCAATTACGTTCGTGTGAATGATTTTGGTGCCGATGCACAGGGTAAAAAAGACAGCCTTCAGGCATTTAAAGCGGCTTTAGAAGTGGCTCATAAAGAAAAAGCCATGGTCTTCTTGGATGGTACCTACTATATTTCCAACCAGATTGTGATGGATAAAACCGTTTCCGGCGCACGCGGTTTGTTTGGTTCGGGCATGGGCAAAACCAAAGTAACGTTTGATAAGGCGCAGACGAGCGTGTTCAATCCGGATACCAACCATGACGATATCCGCGAATTTGCCGGTATTTTGGTTGATGGACAAAACAATAAAACCATTGCCGATTTGTCGGTTCAATATACCAACCCTGATTTTTACCGCAAAGGCTTAAGCTATTTTGGCAAGGTAAACGGCATTTTGGTGAACGATGCGGACAATACTTTAATCAGCAAAGTAGAGGTTTCCGGAGCCAATCGTGCTGGTGTGATGTTTACGTCGACCGCTTCTTTGGAAACGGAAAAAGGTCAAAAGCTGACCTTTAAAGCGCGCGTACAAAGCGGCGAAATTGATGAAAAATATGAAGCGCTGCCTTTGGGTGAAAACAACCGTATTGTTGATTCGTATCTGCACCACAACCGAGTTGCCGGTGCGCTGATCGGTTTCCAACAAAACTTTATCGGCGAGGGCAACCGTTTGGATTGGAACGGCCACGAAGCGGACGGCGGTACCGGCTACGGTATGGCTGTGGCTGCGGGCAGCTACAATTACGGCATCACATACCGTAAAAACACAACCGACCACAACTACCGCAAAGGCTTGGATGTGCATGATGGTACAGGCATTGTCATTGAAGACAATGTGTTAACGGGTGACCGGCTGTATGGCATCGTTGCCTACAACCGCCAGTTTTCTATGGATAAAGTCAAAATTACCGGCAATACCATTATCCAAGACCCGAGCTTCCGTTTGAATGTTGATGATGACTTAGGCAAGTACTACCACATGTATTCAGGGATTCAGGTGCAAACCAATACCCAATACAAAGATTTGCACTCGGCTGATAAAGGTTATTTCGATATTAGCGATAATGTCATTAAAAATCTGACGGTTTATCAAAACAATATTCAGACCTACGCGATTGAGTTCCGTAACCATGAAAGCAAAATGGATTACACGCTCAATATGGCAAACAACAAGATCAGCGGTGAATCCACCAAATATCTGATTGCCGTCATCAACGATACCTACGACCGCGTTTTATCTAAAAACGGCATTGGCAGCGGTACCATTACCATCAGCGGCAACGATGCCGATATTGGCAAGATTATGAAAGGCGCGGTACCGGTTTATGTGGAAGAACACCATGGCAATGTCGCGATGCATGGTGCGGTGACGATTCACGACAACAAAATTTCCGTACGTGAAAAATCGGACGGCTATGTCGAATTTGCTTATTTGAAAAGCAATGCCAAAGAGTACAACATCACCAATAACACATTGAAACTTGGTGGTGCCCTGAATGATGCTTTGGTAGACGTACACAGTACCAACCCTAAGGGCAAGGCATCTTTAAATGTAGCCAACAATAAAATCATGACGGACATCAAAGGCGAACTGTATGGTTCATGGCTGCGCTTTGAAAACGACATCAAAACGTATTCTGAAGGCAATAGCCATAACGGCGAAGCACTGAAAAAGGTGAATACGACCGGCAGTAAAGTTGCATTGAGCGATATCTTGTCAGAAGCCAACCATATTGTCGAAACGACTAAAGAGACTGTGTATCACCATACTAAAAATGTGTATACATCAGGAGTGGAAGAACATCATACAACGACTGGGATTTTGTAAGCTGTTGAAGCCGTAATCTTTATGGTCTAAATATCGATAAATAAAAAAAGGCCGTCTGAAAATTTTCAGACGGCCTTTTCATCTAACTCACATTATTTAGCCAGTTCGGCACGCAGTTTGTGGGTTACGTTCATCATTACTTGGAGTTGTTCCAGAGTTTCTTTCCAGCCACGGGTTTTCAGGCCGCAGTCTGGGTTAACCCACAGACGTTCAACCGGTACAACCTCGATAGCTTTGCGCAACAGATGCTCAACTTCAGCTTCAGTCGGTACGCGTGGGCTGTGGATGTCGTAAACACCTGGGCCGATGTCGTTCGGATATTTGAATTCGCCGAACGCAGTCAAGAGCTCCATGTCGGAACGTGAAGTTTCGATGGTGATGACGTCAGCGTCCATAGCGGCAATGGCTGGCAGGATGTCGTTGAACTCAGAGTAGCACATATGAGTGTGGATTTGAGTGCTGTCTTCGCAACCGGTAGAGGACAGGCGGAAAGATTCGCCGGCCCAGTTCAGGTAGGCATCCCAATCGGCACGTTTCAAAGGCAGACCTTCGCGGATGGCAGGTTCATCGATTTGGATGACTTTGATGCCTGCTTTTTCCAGATCCAATACTTCGTCGTTCAGAGCCAGTGCGATTTGTTTGCACACGGTAGAGCGAGGAATATCGTTGCGGACGAAAGACCATTGCAGAATGGTTACAGGGCCGGTTAACATACCTTTCATCGGGCGTTTGGTCAGGCTTTGTGCGTAAGTAGACCAAGCGACAGTCATGGCTTCAGGACGGCTTACGTCACCGAAGATGATAGGTGGTTTAACGCAGCGTGAACCGTAGCTTTGTACCCAGCCGTATTGGGTGAATGCAAAACCGCTCAACAGTTCGCCGAAGTATTCAACCATGTCGTTACGCTCGGCTTCGCCATGTACCAGTACGTCCAAGTCCAGTTTTTCTTGCTCTTCAACCACCAAGGCGATTTCTTTTTTCATCGCGGCTTCGTAATCGGCAGCAGACAGTTCGCCTTTTTTGAAGGCTGCACGTGCTTGGCGGATTTCGGTGGTTTGTGGGAAAGAACCGATGTTGGTAGTCGGCAGCAGAGGCAGGTTCAACCATGCTTGTTGCGCTTTGATACGGTCGGCAAATGGAGATTTGCGTTGGTCTGCGTTGGCAGGCAAATCGGCCAGGCGTTTGGCAACGTCTGCACGGTGGATTTCGCTGCTGTTGGCACGGGAGTCGGCAGCAGCTTGGCTGGCGGCCAGTTCTTCGGCAACAGAATCACGACCTTCGTTCAATGCAGCTTTCAGAACGCGCAATTCTTGGGTTTTTTGCAGGGTGAATGCCAACCAAGAGTACAGGTCAGGTTTGTTGGCTTTCAGTTTTTCTTCAACTGACAAGTCAAATGGAGTGTGCAGCAGAGAGCAAGAGCTGGAGATCCACAAACGGTCGCCCAGTTTAGCTTGCAGAGGCTTGACAGTTTCCAAAACTTTGTTCAGGTTGGCGCGCCAAATGTTGCGGCCGTCGATAACGCCGGCAGACAGAACTTTGTCGTAGTCGGCAAATGCATCCAGTTGCTCAGGAGCGCGTACCAAGTCGATGTGCAGGCCGTCAACAGGCAGGGATTTCAGCAAAGCAGCGTGTTCGGCAACAGAACCGAAGTAAGTGCTCAACAGGATTTTGGCGCTTACTTTGCTCAAAGTAGCGTAAACGTCTTTGTATGCTTCTACCCACTCTTTAGGCAGGTCAACAGTCAAAGCAGGCTCGTCGATTTGAATCCACTCGGCACCGGCTTCAACCAAAGCAGTCAGGATTTCAACGTAAACAGGCAACAGTTTAGGCAACAGGCTCAGACGGTCGAATTCAACAGCGCCTTTTTCTTTACCAACCCACAGGAAAGTCAACGGACCAACAACGGTCGGTTTGGCTTTCAGACCCAAAGCTTGGGCTTCTTGCAGTTGTTGAACGTAGTGTTTGGCGTTGGCTTTGAATTCGGTATCGGCGTGGAATTCAGGCACCAAGTAGTGGTAGTTGGTGTCGAACCATTTGGTCATTTCGATAGCGAATTGGTCTTTGTTACCACGGGCCAGTTGGAAGAATTGTTCCAAAGACAGGTTTTGGCTGTCGAAGCCGAAACGGGCAGGGATGGCACCGGTGGCAACTTGCAGGTCGAGGATGTGGTCGTAGAAAGTGAAATCGCCTGCAGCAACGAAATCGGCGTTGGCGGCAGCTTGGTGTTTCCAGTTTTTCTCGCGCAAGTCTTTAGCAACAGCCAGCAATTCTTGCTCGCTGATTTCTTTGCGCCAGTATTTTTCTTGTGCGAATTTCAATTCGCGGAAGGCACCGACGCGCGGGAAGCCTGAAAAATGCAATGTTGTCATGTTAACTCTCCTAGTTGGAATTTTTAATCAGACCGGTATGGCCTGAATGTTCGATATTGTAAATCAGAATGGGGAGGCCGTCTGTTTTATTAACGCGGACGCACGCCCAAAATATGGCAGATGGCGTAAGTCAGTTCGCTGCGGTTGAGGGTGTAGAAGTGGAAGTCTTTCACCCCTTCGCGAGAGAGGACTTTGACCATGTCGATGGCGATGCTGGCGGCAACAAGGTTGCGCGTGCCTTGGTCGTTATCCAAACCTTCGTACATTTTAGACAGCCAGCTTGGGATTTTGACGTTGGTCACTTGGGCCATTTTGGTCAATTGTTTGAAATTGGTTACAGGCAGAATGCCGGGAACAATTTCAACGTCAATGCCCATCATCACGCAACGGTCGCGAAAGCGCAGATAGCTTTCCACGTCGAAGAAGAATTGGGTAATAACGTGGTTTGCACCCGCATCGATTTTTCGTTTCAGATTGATCAAGTCGGCTTGGGCGGATTTGGCTTCCGGGTGAACCTCAGGATAGGCCGCTACGGAAATGTCAAAGTCTGCAACGGAGCGCAACAGTTTGACCAAATCTTCGGCATAGAAAGGTTTTTTCTCGTAGCCGGGCGGCTCGTCGCCACGCAGGGCGACAATGCGGCGGATACCGCTGTCCCAATAATCTTTGGCGATTTGGCGCAACTCGTCAGGGCTGGCGTCGATACCGGTCAGGTGGGGAGCTGCGTCAAGGCCGGTTTCTTGTTTGATGCGTTTAACGATACTGTGTGTGCGGTCGCGTTCGCCGGAGTTTGCGCCGTAGGTTACAGAAACGAATTTCGGATGCAAGGTTTGCAGGCGATGGATGGAATCCCACAGCATGGTTTCCATTTGTTCGTTTTTCGGCGGGAAAAATTCGAACGAAACATTGATGTCGCCTTTTAAATCAGAAAGGCTGTTGTTTAAAGCGGCGATTTCTCGAGCGTGATTCATGGTTATGCACCTTCTGCATATCTTTTATTTGTTGTCAGACTGCATAATAAATTTGAGGTTGGTATGAGTCAATTTCGAAATTTTCCGAAATTGTATGAATAGATTTAATAAAGACCTCAGGCCGTCTGAAAAACAGCCTGAGGTCTTGTTTGATGAAAAGGGAAAAGGTTATTCCGCTTCATCTATCCAGGCTTGTTGCACGGCTTCGAGAATGCGCTCGCCGCAACGCGCCGGATCATCGTCAAATTCAGGCAGAGCCATAATCAGATCACGCAGTTGGGTGAAACGCACGGTTTTCGGGTCGATGCTGTCGCCGTGTAAGTCGTAGAGTTCTTCGGCGATGCGTTGGGTATCTGTCCATTTCATGATGTGTTCCTTTATTGGGTTTCGACTATTGCCAATTATTTTAATCAAGAAGAAGTCGGACTGCCAGATTGTTTTACGGAAGAAGGGCAGATAAATGATGGCGCTATTTTTTAACAAAATAGCATAGTTGCGTTAAAATACGGCAAGACACTTAAAACTCACGGCAATCTGCCGTTTTATACTTTCTATTCCGTTTTGAATGATTTGGTTTCCATGCAAAATTTACATTTCGCTATGCAACCAAATTTTTTGGAACGGCTCTTAAGACAATCCATCGCTTAAAAATAAAAGGAAAAAAGATGAATAACGCACTCAACGCCAAGCTGTCCAAACTGATTTACGCGCTCGCTTCCGATGATCCGGAGTATCTGTCCAAAGCAGGTGCATTTGACCGTTTGCTGTTGTTGGTTCGCGAACTTTATCGGATGCTGGACGAAACAGAAGGTTTGAAGCAGCTGGTGTTCCGTCTGTATTACGGCAAACACTATGGTTTGATTAAACTGGATGCTGCTTCACCCAACGACGATGCAGGCGCATTGAGGTTGAAACGTTGGATGGTTTATTCGCGTATCGCCGAGCGTATCGAAAATTGCGGCAAGCATTTGTCGGTCGTGCTTGAAGATGCAGTGTTGGAAAATGGCGCGGACAAATCGCGTTATATAGATGAAGCCAATGCCATTATCGAGCGTTTCGGTTTGGCAAGGGATGAGGCAGCACTTTCGGTGATTGAGGCAGAGGAAGCTTTGAAGGCTGAGGCTGAACTGCCGACAGTCAACAAATCTCAGAACGCGGCTCCCCGTTATAACGGCAATCTGCATCAAATCAGAATACAAGAAAAAATTGAAAATTACTCCGCTACGCAGAAAGTGGCCTCCATGCAGATTTCGCGTATGCGTTTTATTTTTCCTCATATCAAATAGTTTGCCGCATAAGCAACAGGCCGTCTGAAAACCATGAATTTGTGGTTTCAGACGGCCTTTTTCATTAAGCCTTGTTTTAATGGTCTTCACGTGCATGGTTGATCGTATATTTGGGAATTTCTACGACCAAATCTTCATCGGAAACAACTGCCTGACAGCTTAAGCGTGAATCGGCTTCCAAGCCCCATGCCTGGTCAAGCAGGTCTTCTTCCAGTTCGCTCGGTTCTTCCAAGCTGTCAAAACCTTTGCGGATGATGACGTGGCAGGTGGTGCAGGCGCAGGATTTTTCACAGGCGTGATCGACTTCGATATCGTGGTCGAGCAATACGTCAAGGACGGTTTGACCTTCCGGTGCGTCTTCGATAACCGCGCCTTCGGGGCATAATGTCGCGTGTGGGAGTACGGTAATTTTTGGCATTTTTATTGTCTCGATTGTTTAAGAGTGGTTGTGGTTCAAAGTGGTTTCAGACGGCCTTGGGTATTCAATATTCAGACCGTCTGAAAAATGGGTTTATAACATAATGCCTTTACTTTTTAAATTTTCCAGGCATTCGTTCAAGTAGGCATCATCATGTTCGGTATAAATCGGCGAAGTAGCTGTTTCAGTCGCGTGTGAATGGTATGGGACAACGGCTTTACCGCGATATAGCGGGTCTTTCCATAAAGCATCGGGTTTGTAACCGCGCTTTTCCATCTCTTCCATAATCAACGCGTGATACAGGTAGAGTTTGTAGGGCGAATGGGTAAAAACGTAATTAACCGTCGCATGCGGCCTGCCCCAGCCCGCTCCGCGTAAAGCAGCGCATTCGCGGTGTTGCCCCAAAAGCTGGGTGCGGGGGAGCAGGGGGATAAGGGTTTGGTGCCAGAGTCGCATAGAAGTAATCAGGTCGTTTGGGATATTAGATTTTCAGACGGCCTCTTTATCCAAGGCCGTCTGAAACCATTTGCCGTCAAATATCATCCACACTCTGCCCTGTCAGCGCACGTTGGATGTTGCGGTTCATGCGTTTGGCGGCAAAGTTGTCGGTGCTGTGGCTGAGTTTGGCGACGGCGGCGCGGATGTCTTCGGCTTTGCCGTCTTTCAGATAGCCTTGCAAAGCGGCGATGTCTTGTTGAATCTGTTGCAATTCTTCGGCTTCCAATAAATCGCTGTCTAACTCAAGGGCGGCGTTGACGGCGTCGGTCAGGCTTTCGGCTTCGACTACGGCTTCGGCGCGTGCGCGTGCGGCCATGTCTTCGGCGGCGTTGCTCATGCTGTCTTTGAGCATTTGGGTAATGGTGCCGTCGTCTAAGCCGTAGGAGGGTTTGACTTCGATTTGCGCTTGTACGCCGGTGCTTTGCTCTTGTGCGGAAACGGACAGCAAACCGTCGGCATCAACTTGGAAGGTCACGCGGATACGCGCTGCGCCTGCTGCCATGGGCGGAATGCCGTGCAGGGTAAATTTGGCAAGGCTGCGGCAGTCGGAAACAAGTTCGCGCTCGCCTTGAACGACGTGTATCGTCATGGCAGTTTGACCGTCTTTGAAAGTGGTAAAGTCCTGCGCACGCGCGGTAGGAATGGTAGAGTTGCGCGGGATAATTTTTTCGGCAAGACCGCCGTAGGTTTCCAAACCAAGCGACAAAGGTGTAACGTCCAGCAGCAGCCATTCGCCGTCGGTTTTGTTGCCGGCCAGGACGTTTGCCTGTATGGCGGCACCGAGTGCAACCACTTCGTCGGGGTTGAGGTTGTTCAGCGGAGTTTGACCAAAGAATGTGGCAACTGCTTGTTGAACGTGCAACATGCGGGTAGAGCCGCCGACCATAATCACACCCTTGACATCTGCCTTAGTCACTCCTGCGTCTTTCAAAGCCTGTTTGACGGGCTCAATGGTTTTTTGTACTAGATTTTGGGTCAGATTGTGAAACTCTTGGCGGGTAATGACGGTATGAACTTTATGGCCGTCTGAAAGTGTGGTTTCGATGACGGCTTCGGTTTGAGTGGTCAGTTTTTCTTTGGCGGTACGGACAAGGGAAAGCAGAAGTTGGCTGTCTTGTTCGTTGAGTTTGGAAAGGTCGTTTTGTTCGAGCAGGTAGCAGAACAAACGATGGTCGAAGTCATCGCCGCCCAATGCGCTGTTGCCGCCGGTGGCTTTAACTTCAAACAATCCTTTGGTCAGTTGCAATACTGATACGTCGAATGTACCACCGCCCAGGTCGTAAACGACAAACGTGCCTTCTGAAGCGTTGTCCAGTCCGTAGGCGATTGCGGCGGCGGTCGGCTCGTTGAGGAGGCGCAATACATTCAAGCCTGCCAAGCGTGCGGCATCTTTGGTGGCTTGACGTTGGGCATCGTCGAAATAGGCAGGTACGGTAATGACGGCGCCGACCAAATCGCCGCCTAAAGTTTCTTCGGCACGCGATTTGAGGGCTTTGAGGATTTCTGCCGATACTTCGATAGGCGTTTTCGCACCTTGACGGGTGTTTAATTCGACCACGCGCTCATTGGGTGTAAATTGATAGGGCAGGTATTGCGTGTCTTGTGTAAGGTCGGTAAGGGTGCGGCCGATCAGGCGTTTGGCGGAGCTGACCGTATTTAGCGGATCGGTTTTTTGTGCAGAAAGGGCGTTTTTGCCGACTTCGACTCCGCCATCCAAATAACGGACAACCGAAGGCAGGGTGGTGCGGCCGTCTGAATCGGGCAGGCAGACTGCGCTGCCGCTGCGTACGGTGGCCACCAAGCTGTTGGTTGTGCCTAAATCAATGCCTACGGCGAGGCGGTGTTGATGGGGGGCGGCGGACATGCCGGGTTCGGAAATCTGCAAAAGAGCCATGATTGTGTGCCTTCTGATGCTGTATTTATTAGGATGGGGCAGATTTTAGCAGATTTTTGGCAGATAGTTGAGTGGTTTGCTAGGAAATAACCCTAAGGCCTAATGTTGTTTTTTAATTGAAAAGAAAGTGGATTTTGAATCCGGACTTGTATTTTTTAAGAAATGCGGATAAAATTCAGCCTCTTTGCCTTGCCTTTTACTTCGCATGGTGAAAGGCTGTTTTTAATCATCCATAAGGAGATAACATGCGTCATTACGAGATCGTGTTTATCGTTCATCCTGATCAAAGCGAGCAAGTGCCTGCTATGGTTGAGCGTTACAAAACCATGATTACTGAAGCCAACGGTAAAATCCACCGTTTGGAAGACTGGGGCCGTCGTCAATTGGCTTACCCAATCAACAAAATCCACAAAGCACACTATGTTTTGATGAATATCGAAACTACTCCTGAAGTGGTTGAAGAGTTGGAAACTGCTTTCCGCTTCAATGATGCCGTACTGCGTCACCTGACCATCAAAACAAAACACGCTGTAACTGAAGCTTCCCCAATGCTGGGTGGCGAAAAAGCAAAAAACTTGCTGAACGGTGCGGCTGAAGAAGTTGCAGCAGCCGAATAAGATTGAATAATCTGATTAAGCTTACCGCCCGTATCTTACAGGTTCAGCCTTTGAGATATACGCCGGCAGGAATTCCTGTTTTAGATATTGTGTTGCAACATGAATCTTGGCAGGAAGAAAACGGACAGAAATGTCTGGTCAAATTTGAAATTCCCGCGCGGATTTTAGGTAAGCAGGCTGAGGAATGGCAGTATCGGCAAGATGCCGTCATCGAGTCGGAAGGTTTTTTGGCGCAACGCAGCCAACGCTTCCCCAAGCCGGTACTACGCATACAGAACATTAAAGAATATAAAGGTTAAACGACAATGGCTCGTCAATCATTCAAACGTAGAAAATTCTGCCGCTTTACGGCTGAAAAAATCCAAGAAGTTGATTACAAACAAGTTGATTTGTTGAAAGACTTCATCTCTGAAAACGGCAAAATCATCCCTGCCCGCATTACTGGTACTAAAGCACACTACCAACGTCAGTTGGCTACTGCTGTGAAACGTGCCCGTTTCCTGGCTCTGTTGCCTTACACCGATCAACACAAATAATTTTGGAGTTTAAATCATGCAAATTATTCTGTTAGAAAAAATCGGCGGTCTGGGTAACTTGGGTGATATCGTTACCGTTAAAAACGGTTACGCACGCAACTTCCTGATCCCTGCCGGTAAAGCAAAACGTGCAACCGAAGCCAACATGAAAGAATTCGAAGCACGCCGCGCTGAATTGGAAGCCAAACAAGCTGAGATCTTGGCTGATGCTAAAGCACGTCAAGAAAAACTGGAAGGCCAAACCATTACTGTTGCTCAAAAAGCCGGTGTTGATGGTCGTCTGTTCGGTTCTGTTACTAATGCTGACATCGCTGAAGCGATTGTTGCTACCGGTATCCAAGCTGCTAAAGCAAACGTACGTCTGCCTAACGGCCCTCTGAAAGCTGTTGGCGAATACGAAGTTGAAGTGGCTCTGCACACTGACGCTGTTGCTAAAATTACCGTTGCTGTTGTTGCAGCCGCTGAGTAATTAATTCATTCAAGGCCGTCTGAAAATCAAGGGTTTCCTTGAATTTCAGACGGCCTTGTTTATCTGCTTGAGCCGAAGTAAGTAAATATCGATTTGTCTATATTTTTTAAGTCTGTTTGGAAATATAGCGGAAGAGATGATGTATTGGCCGAATATTCATTCGTGTTCGGGTTTGTCGTATTATTTAGTAAAGAGATTATTTATGAATAAAATCAAAATCTTTGGGATAGGTCTGACTGCTTTGGCTTTAGCTTCATGCGGCACTCCGCAAAAGCCTGCTGTTGATACGGCAAAACCTGTCGAGCCTGTTTCCTCTGCAAAACGCCCTGTATTTGATGCAGCGGCTGAATCTGTTGCCAGCAGCGGTTTTAATGAAAACGTCAATGTTCAGCAGTTTATCCAATATGAAGTGAAAAACCGCCGTTTCAGTGCAGAAGAATTGCGTAATTTCTTCAATGGCGTGGTGTATAAAGGAAATATTATTACCATTATGTACCGCCCAAGCACTTCGCGTCCTTGGTATGAATTTCGTACCGGTAACTCCGGTGCAGCCAAATTTAACGGCGGCAGACAATTCTATGCGGCAAACCGTGCCGTAATCGATGATGTGGCACGCAAATACGGCGTACCTGCCGAATTGATTGTGGCGATTCTCGGTATCGAAACCAATTATGGCAAAAATACGGGCAGCTTCCGCGTTGCTGATGCTTTGAGTACATTGGCCTTTGATTATCCCCGCCGTGCCGAATTTTTCCAAAACGAATTGAGCGAACTTTTGCTGATGGCAAAAGAAGAAAAAGAAAATATTTTTGATTTCAAAGGCAGCTATGCCGGCGCGATGGGCATGCCGCAATTTATGCCTTCCAGCTACCGTAAATGGGCGGTGGACTATGATGGTGACGGGCATCGCGATATTTGGAATAATGTCGGCGATGTGGCGGCTTCTGTCGCCAATTATATGAAACAGCATGGCTGGCAGACCGGCGGTAAGATGGTTGTGCCGGTCAGTCTGACGATTACGCCTCACTTGCAGGCGATTATCGATGAGAAAACTGCTTTGACACGCACTGTCGCAGATTTCAAAGCCTTGGGTGTCGTGCCTCAAGCTGCTGTTGCCGATAATGAAAAAGCTGTGTTGTATGCTTTGGAAACCAGTCCGGGTGTATTTGAATACTATTTGGGCCTGAATAACTTCTACACCGTATGGCAATATAACCACAGCCGCATGTATGTAACAGCGGTACGCGATATTGCGAATGCAATCAACAACAATGACCTATAAGCCATAAGAAAACCACCCTTCGGGGTGGTTTTTAGATATCGAGAATTTGTAAAGGGGGTTAAGCCATCAGTCTGATTTTCATAGCGTAACGTTTTTTACTGTGCCCTGAAACAAATTGTCCGCCTCGGGCAGGGGATAAAAACGCATTGCCTTCTGCGGTTGGCTCTGCACAAGTATATTGGCCGTTTCGATCGCTCCAGAGTGCGTACACAGGCAGATTGTGGGTACGGATATCCAGTTTTAAGCCGTCAAATGCAACGTGTGCATCTTGGTCGGAGGAAACAAATTCGGTATGGGAGATATAGTCGGCATCGTATGGTGCGCCGTTGAAATCAAATTGTGTGCCGGCGGCGGTAAAGTAGGGGTGGAATCCTGGAGAAGTGCGGACGGGTGATTCGCCGTAATTGCAGACGGTCAGGATGGCGATGGCTTCATTTTCATTAGGTAGGCTGTAATCGAGCAACCATTCGACGTGTTCATAGCCTTTTTCTGTGCTGATTAATTTCAAGCCGATATCTGATTCATTTTGATGGCGGATTTCCCAGTCTGAGGTTCTGCCGAAACCATGTTGGGCCAGATGATTTTTGCTGTCAGGTCCGAATTGAGGTAGGCAGACGTGCATGCCGCCGCGTAATTTTGTGTCATCGCCTACTTGAACGCTGGTTTTCGGAAATAAGACTTCCCGTCCTTTTAAAATCAGGGAATCAATATATCCGCCCATTGTATTGACTTGCATAGTGGCTGATTGGTTGCGTAGTATGATTTCGGACATGATGTTTTAAACTTCAAATTACTTATCATTTGTGTAGCATTCTAACATTGCAATAACATGCTGTCGCCGTAGCCTTGATAGAAAATCCTTAATAAAAATCAAAAAAATGCTAGAATATATGCCATTTTCTGAGGTCGTCTGAAGAGCGGATCATTCTTTTCAGACGGCCTTCCGATTTATTTCCCGTAGAGAAACAACATGGCTTATCAAGTTCTTGCACGAAAATGGCGTCCGAAAACCTTTGCCGATTTGGTCGGTCAGGAACACGTCGTCAAAGCCCTGCGCAACGCGCTGGACGAAGGCCGTCTACACCATGCCTATCTGCTGACAGGAACGCGCGGTGTGGGTAAGACCACGATTGCCAGGATTTTGGCCAAGAGCTTGAACTGCGAAAATGCCGTGCATGGCGAGCCGTGCGGTCAGTGTGAAAGCTGTACACAAATCGACAGCGGCCGTTATGTGGATTTATTGGAAATCGACGCGGCATCGAATACCGGTATCGACAATATCCGCGAAGTGTTGGAAAACGCGCAATACGCGCCGACTGCGGGTAAATACAAAGTCTATATCATCGACGAAGTGCATATGCTTTCCAAAAGCGCGTTCAATGCCATGCTGAAGACTTTGGAAGAGCCGCCCGAACACGTTAAATTCATTTTGGCGACCACCGATCCGCACAAAGTCCCCATTACCGTATTGAGCCGCTGTTTGCAGTTTGTTTTGCGCAACATGACGACTCAACAGGTTGCCGAGCATTTGGCACATGTTTTGGACCGTGAAAACGTTCCTTATCAGCCGCAGGCCTTGCAGCTTTTAGGCCGTGCCGCCGCAGGCTCGATGCGCGATGCGTTGAGCCTTTTGGATCAGGCGATTGCCATGGGTTCGGGTAAAGTGGCCGAACAAGATGTCCGCCAGATGATCGGAGCGGTCGATAAACAATATTTGTTTGAATTGCTTGAAGGAATCATCAATCAAAACGGTGAGGCCTTGCTGGAAAAGGCTCAGGAAATGTCCGCCAGAGCGATTGGTTTTGACAGCGCATTGGCAGAATTAGCCATGCTGTTGCAACGTTTGGCTTTGATTCAAACCGTTCCTTCCGCCTTGGCAAATGACGACCCTGAACGTGAAACCTTGCTTCGTTTAAGTCAGGCCTTGAGTGGCGAGCAGATTCAGCTTTATTATCAATGTGCTATTCATGGCAAACAGGATTTGCCGCTGGCTCCGGATGAGTATGCCGGTTTTGTCATGACACTTTTGCGCATGCTTGCATTTGCGCCGTTGGCCGCTTCGGGTTGCGATACGCAAAGTCAGATTGAACACACGGATTTGCATTCCGACCATCAGAAAGCTGAGGCTGAAAAAAAGCCTTTTCAGCTGCCGAAATCTGAGCCGATAGCAGCACCGGCGGTTGAGAAAGAGGTTGTTTCTGCCAAGCAGGATACCGTTGAAAGGCCGTCTGAAGAAACGGTTCAGCAACAACAGGCGGATGTACCGCCTTGGGAAGACATGCCGAGCCAATTATCGGCTGAGCCGCCTCAAACTCAAACGGCGCAGATACAAGAAGCAGCGGAGCCATTGCCTGTTGCAAAAGTTCAGACGCCCCCTGAGCCGGAAACATATCCGCACATGGATGAGGAAATTCCGCCTCCGTATTTTGATGAAGCATATGTATATGAAGATTCGCATCGTGCTGATGTGATGGAAGTGCCGCAGCCGGTTTCATCTATTGAGTCTGAAGAAGAGGAGGGGGATGAAGAAGAGCTTCAGTTCGCTCCTTTGCCTGAGTTTAAAACTGAGAATTGGCACAGCATTATCGAACGCTTCGCCCGTAAATTAGGCGCGGCGCAGATGTTGGCGCAAAATGCGGCATGGACGAGTTATGATGCGGAAGCAGGTTTAATCATGCTGTCGTTGACGGATGAGGCCAAAGCCACTGCTAATAAAGAGCGCTTGGATAAAATCTGCCAGACGTTGAGCGAGGCCTATCATCTTGGCAATTTAAGGCTGCAAACCGAGCCTTGGCAAGATGATAAAGGCTGGGAAACGCCGGTGATGCGCCGCAAACGTATTCAAGAGGAAGGGCGGCAGCAGGCGCAAGATTTGCTGGAAGCGGATACGACGGCGCAGAAAATCTTGCAAACCTTTGAGGCGCAATGGCTGCCGGATTCTTTAGAGTTGGCAGGACATTCTTAACATACTGATATACAAGGCCGTCTGAAAGGCAATAGCGTTTTCAGACGGCATGAGTGAAACCCATTTATTCAAACCCATAGGAGTAAAACATGTTTGGAAAAGCCGGATTAGGCGGCCTGATGAAACAGGCTCAACAAATGCAGGAAAACATGAAAAAGGCACAAGCCAAGCTGGCTGAAACCGAAGTTGAAGGTGAAGCAGGCAATGGTTTGGTGAAAGTCGTGATGACGTGTTCCCACGTTGTCCGCAAACTTGAAATCAGCCCTGATTTGATTCAAGAGGCTGCTGACGATAAAGAAATGCTGGAAGATTTGGTATTGGCTGCCATCAATGCTGCTTCTGAAAAAGCCGAAGAAACCACCAATAAAACCATGGGCGCATTCACCCAAGGCCTGCCTGCAGGCATGGGAGATTTCTTCCGTTGATTTAAAATCAATAAAAGGCCGTCTGAAGCCAGATTTGGGTTTCAGACGGCCTTTTTTATTATGAGGATTCAGGGCTTTCTTTGGGGAAGAACAATCGTTCTTTATTGATATAAAAAAGCCTGAACAGAAGTTCAGGCTTTTAAAATTTGGCTCCCCGACCTGGGCTCGAACCAGGGACCTGCGGATTAACAGTCCGTCGCTCTACCGACTGAGCTATCGGGGAATGGGGCGTATTATAATGGCTGGAAAAAATGTGTCAATCCATATTTTCAAGAAAATGGTACAAAATATTTCAAATGTTTGAATGTTAAAAATATTTTGTAATCAAGTTTCACAGGCTTCCAGCCGTTTCAGACGGCCTTTAGTATTTGGCGTTAACCAATTTGCCGTTTTGGAACACTTGCTGCTGCATCACGGTGCCGTTGTAGGCGTAAGTGGTCAGCGAGCCGTTGCTTGGTGTGGCGCGGAACTGCATCAGCTGGTTGCGGCTGAGGACGTAGGGGTCCGTGCGTTTTTGGCTGTTGTCGCTGTAAAAGTCTTGGACGACATATTCGTTGTTGCGTTTGCTGATCAGTTGGCGATGGAAGCCGCCTTTGACTGCGCTGTTGCTGGGTGTGCCGTGTGCATCAAAATAGGTCACGATTTGTTCTTCTGAGATACGGATGCCGTCTGAATCTGTGCCTTTGGTGGTTTTGGTTTTGTCCAAGCCGACAGGGATGTTGATGGATGTACCCAGACCGACATGGCGGCCGATGCCGGTGCCGACACCTAAACCGACGGAAACGCCGGGCGTGCCGACTGTACATGCGCTGAGTGAAGCGGCCAAAAGGGCAGGTAAGAGAACTTTTTTCATAATGTGTATCCTTGTAATAAGAAATGTTTGTAATGTTGGAAGTATAGTATTTTTGCGGGGTGGCTGGTGTTAGTATTGGTAAAAGGACGCAATGCCGTCTGAAAAACAAGATAGAAACGGATATATCATTCTGGTGTAGAATGTGCCGGAATAATGATTTAATAAGAATGTGAATGAATAATGAAAACTTTAAAATTTACGAAGATGCACGGCTTGGGTAATGATTTTATGGTGGTCAATGCCATCGAGCAGGACTTTGATCCGTTGGCTGCGCCGCTTGCCCAATGGGCAGACCGCTATCGCGGCGTGGGGTTTGATCAGTTTTTGGTGGTGGAGAAGCCTTCTTCTGATGCGGTCGATTTTCGGTATCGTATTTTCAATGCGGATGGTCGGGAAGTAGAGCAGTGCGGCAATGGTGCGCGTTGTTTTGCGCGTTTTGTCGCGGATAAGGGTTTGACGGATAAAACGGAAATTTTGGTCGAAACGGCCAAAGGGATTATTGTGCCGAAGCTGCTGGATAACGGTTTGGTTACCGTCAATATGGGTAAACCGCGTTTCATGTCGTCTGAAATTCCGTTTGTGCCTGCGTATGGTGAAACGGAAGATGCGTTGACACATATTGTCTTGGTCGGTTTGGAATCTGTACCGGTAAGCTGCGTGAATATGGGTAATCCTCATGCGGTAATTTTGGTTGATGATGTTGAGGCTGCACCGGTGGAGCATTGGGGCAGTGCCATTGAATCGCACGAGCAGTTTCCTGAACGGGTCAATGTCGGTTTTATGCAGGTTGAAGATGAGTTGTCCGTCCGTCTGCGCGTGTTTGAGCGCGGGGTGGGGGAAACTCAGGCTTGCGGCACTGGAGCGTGTGCGGCCGTGGTGGCCGGCGTGCGCAATGGCCTGCTGAAAGCGGGTGCGCCTGTGCGTGTTACTCTGCCTGGGGGCGAACTGTTTATCAGTTGGGAAGAAGGCGGCGATGTGCAAATGACCGGCCCTGCTGAAACCGTTTTCGAAGGCGAGTTGCAGTATTCATGATGGTTTCTTTGGATTTTTGGTTTGCCATTGCGTATGCTGCGGTATCGTTGGCGTTTATTTTTCGTGCGCAGCGGTTTCAATGGCTTTGGGCTGCGGTTTTGTTGTGGCTGGGGATTTCGGCACTGGGCGCGCGCCTGTTGCCCGGAATGTGGGGCTTTACGCATACAGGCCCTTTGTTCATCCCTCATTTTTACCTGACCGCCGCCAGTGTTTTTTTCTTTATTGACGATTGCGGTAAAACGGAAGACGGAAAGTTTTGGTCGGCAGGTGAATATACCGGTTTAACCTTATTTGCCGTTTCCAATGTCGTCATGACTTTGGCTTTTGTTTTCTTGGCTGTCGCGGTTTATTTCATCTTGCCGCTGGCAGGCTCGGTTTTTGCATGGGCGGCCTTGCTGAAAATTTATGCTTTGAAACCCATTTATTGGTTTGCATTGCAGGGCGTCCTGATGCTGGTGTTTTATCTGCACAGAGTGGTTGTTTGCAAGCAGTCTGCCTCTCTTTTCAGTATGCGGCAGATGTGGGCAGGCTGGACGGTTGCCGTCGTGATGCAGGCTGTGGTTGCCGTTGCATTGATTTTTGAGCGCAGTGGATATTGACCGCGCTTGAACCAAAAGTTATAAAGAAAGAAATTTTCGATATTGGTTTTTCAGACGGCCTGAGTTTAATATGCAGGCTGTATTACATCTAAATCAGGAGCAGGAAATGAAAATTGCAAATAATATTACCGAGCTGATCGGCAACACACCTCTGGTGAAACTGAACCGCCTGACCGAAGGTTTAAAAGCGCAAATCGCCGTTAAACTTGAATTCTTTAATCCGGGCAGCAGCGTGAAAGACCGTATTGCCGAATCTATGATTGAAGCGGCCGAGCAAGCCGGTAAAATCAATAAAGATACCGTTATCGTCGAGGCAACCAGCGGCAATACCGGTATCGGTTTGGCCATGGTGTGCGCGGCCCGCGGTTATAAATTGGCCATCACTATGCCTGAAAGCATGAGTAAAGAACGCAAAATGTTGCTGCGTGCGTTTGGTGCAGAATTGATTTTGACCCCTGCTGCCGAAGGCATGGCAGGCGCTATCGCCAAAGCCCAATCTTTGGTGGACGAGCATCCGGGCACTTATTTCATGCCGCGCCAATTTGATAACGAGGCCAATCCTGAAGTTCACCGTAAAACCACTGCCGAAGAAATTTGGCGCGATACAGACGGTAAAGTGGATATTTTCGTGGCCGGTGTGGGTACGGGCGGTACGATTACCGGCGTGGGCGAAGTGTTGAAAAAATACAAACCCGAAGTTCAAATCGTGGCTGTCGAGCCTGAAGCCTCCCCGGTATTGAGTGGCGGCGAAAAAGGCCCACATCCGATTCAAGGTTTGGGTGCAGGCTTTATCCCCAGCGTTTTGAATACGACTGTTTATGACAGCATTTCCAAAGTACCTAACGAGGCAGCGTTTGAAACTGCGCGCGCTATGGCCGAAAAAGAAGGCATTTTGGTGGGTATTTCCTCAGGTGCGGCAGTATGGAGTGCATTGCAACTGGCCAAAAAACCTGAAAACGAAGGCAAGCTGATCGTTGTCTTGTTGCCATCATATGGCGAACGCTATCTTTCTACACCTCTGTTTGCCGATTTGGCATAAATATAGGATTGTGGTTAAAAGGCCGTTTTCAGACGGCCTTTTTTGCGTATGGGCTTGAGATATCGTATGAAATCTGTTGTAATTCAGTTAATGAGCTTTGAATACCGTTATTCAAAAGTTGGTTTCTTCAACGAATCATGCTTATAATGCGCATTATGAAAAAATACATTCTTCCTATCCTTGCTGTGGCGGTACTTGCCGGTTGTGAATCGATTTATGTTCCAACATTGAAAGAAGTGCCAGTTCGACCAACCAACGTCAAGAAACCTAAGGCTGATTCACAAGTTTCAGCTGCCGGTTATCATTTGGCTCCTTCGCATTGGGCAGATGTTTCCAAGATTCATGATGAAGCACGTCGCTTGAGTACCCAAGTGAGCCAAGGTAGTCTGACCAAAGTTCAGGCTGCCCAATATTTGAACCGCTTCCGTATCCAACAAGTGGGACGCAACTCTGTCGATGACAGTATGTATGAAGTTTATCTGCGTTCCGCCGTTGACAGCCAACGTGGTGAGATTACTACCGAGCAATCCAAACAGTATATCCAAGGTGCTTTGCGCGGTTGGCAACAACGTTGGAAAAACATGGATACCAAGCCAAGCAATCCTGCGTTTACCAACTTCTTGATGGAAGTTATGGGTATGCAACCTTTGAAATAAAAAATTCTCAATCGAGAAGGCCGTCTGAATATTCAGACGGCCTTCTTTTTGCATTTTATATCGGTATTGTTGAACTCTATCTAATCAAGAGCCAAACAGCTTGTCAGCCGCTTGACGGGCTTTTTCTTTGATGTCTTCGGTCAGGTAGTTTTTCATTTGGGAATAAACCAACGCAATGACGGCAATGTCATCACTGAAGCCGAAGGGAATCAGAAGGTCGGGAATGCTGTCGATAGGACTGAGGAAATAAACCAGTGCGCCGACAATAATCATTTTGGCGCGTTTGGGTGTATGTTCGGATTCCCAAAGATAATAAAGCGCATAAAGCTGGCGGACGACAGGTTTGCCCAAGCGACCGGCAAAGCGTCCGAGTTTTTTCATGAAGCCGGATGTGTCTAAATTTCGACGGCGAAAGGAGGGGATGTAGTCTTCCGGATCGGGGGTGTTTTGATGAGGGGAGTGTG
Organism: Neisseria sp. HMSC078C12; assembly: GCF_001838065.1. Classification (NCBI taxonomy): domain Bacteria; kingdom Pseudomonadati; phylum Pseudomonadota; class Betaproteobacteria; order Neisseriales; family Neisseriaceae; genus Neisseria; species Neisseria sp. HMSC078C12. Next base: position 37,671 of record NZ_KV835584.1, read on the forward strand.
CCATGATTGAGCTTCCTTTTAAGGTATGGAAACATGGTTGGTTTTGCGTTGTATTTTAGTCTATTTGGGGGCGGATGAAATGCTTATGAATGTATAACTATGTAATAGTGATACCAATGCTGCAATAGTAATAAGTTAAGAAAGGCATATGCCTTTGTAAAAATGGCATTTAAGAATGAGAATTTATCTTGCAGTTGATATGATTCTCAAGTCATGATGATGTTATCGTCAGTATTGCGGCGGGCAGGGTGGCTTAATTGCAGGAAAGTCACAAAAAGACCAATCATACAAAAAAAAATTTAGAAATGATTATTTGATTTTATTGGTATTTTGGTAAAAACCATTGGAGTACTCATAAATTACACTGTTCAAAATGAGATAAAACAGGTAAATTATGGTTTATGTAGCTTATTGTAGTCTTGAGCTATAGGTTTTGAGCTGATAATAAATCATAGAGGAACTGACCATGTCCGCCAAATCACGCCCGGTATTTTTGGAAATTCCCAATATCCGATTGCCCATACCGGGGATTGTATCTATTCTTCACCGTATCAGCGGCGTCGGCTTGTTTTTGATGCTGCCTGTTCTTTTATACCTCTTCTCAGGAACATTGGATCGCGAATCGTCGTTTGAAGCATATCGTTCCGTTATTTCTAATCCGTTTGTGAAGTTGATCCTCATCGGTCTGCTGTGGGCGTATCTGCACCATTTCTTTGCCGGCATCCGCTTTCTGTTTTTGGATGCGCATAAAGGCTTGGAGCTGAATACCGCGCGCAATACCGCTAAAGCCGTATTTGCTTCTGCATTGGTTTTGACTGTCGTTTTGGGAGCTTTATTATGGTAGATCGTAAATTGACAGGTGCGCATTACGGTTTGCGCGATTGGGCAATGCAGCGTGCAACTGCGGTCATCATGTTGGTGTACACCGTAGTTCTTTTGGTTGTTTTGTTCACGTTGCCTAAAGAATATTCGGCATGGCAGGCATTTTTTGATCAAACTTGGGTGAAAGTGTTTACCCAAGTGAGCTTTTTGGCCGTATTTTTGCATGCATGGGTAGGTATCCGTGATTTGTGGATGGACTACATTAAGCCTTTCGGCGTGCGTTTGTTTTTACAAGTTGCCACCATCGTTTGGTTGGTAGGTTGCTTGGTGTATTCAGTTAAAGTAATTTGGGGGTAAATATGAGTTTTCCTGTTCGTAAGTTTGATGCCGTGATTGTTGGCGGTGGTGGTGCAGGTTTACGCGCAGCCCTCCAATTGTCTAAATCTGGTTTGAATTGTGCTGTTTTGTCTAAAGTGTTCCCGACCCGTTCTCATACCGTGGCGGCTCAGGGCGGTATTTCTGCTTCATTGGGTAATGTACAGGAAGACCGTTGGGATTGGCATATGTACGATACCGTGAAAGGTTCCGACTGGCTGGGCGACCAAGATGCGATTGAGTTTATGTGTCGCGCCGCGCCTGAGGCAGTGATTGAATTGGAACATATGGGTATGCCTTTTGACCGCGTAGAAAGCGGCAAAATTTACCAACGCCCTTTCGGCGGCCATACTGCCGAACACGGTAAACGCGCGGTAGAACGTGCTTGCGCGGTTGCCGACCGTACCGGTCATGCGATGTTGCATACGTTGTACCAACAAAACGTCCGTGCCAATACACAATTCTTTGTGGAATGGACGGCGCAAGATTTGATTCGTGATGAAAACGGCGACGTTGTCGGTGTAACCGCCATGGAAATGGAAACCGGCGAAGTTTATATTTTCCACGCTAAAGCCGTGATGTTTGCTACCGGTGGTGGCGGCCGTATTTATGCTTCTTCTACCAATGCCTATATGAATACCGGTGATGGTTTGGGTATTTGTGCCCGTGCAGGTATTCCGTTGGAAGACATGGAATTCTGGCAATTCCACCCGACCGGTGTGGCCGGTGCAGGCGTGTTGATTACCGAAGGTGTGCGCGGTGAGGGCGGTATTTTGTTGAACGCCAACGGCGAACGCTTTATGGAACGTTATGCCCCAACCGTAAAAGACTTGGCTTCCCGTGACGTGGTTTCTCGCGCAATGGCAATGGAAATCTACGAAGGTCGCGGTTGCGGTAAAAACAAAGACCATGTATTGCTGAAAATCGACCATATCGGTGCAGAAAAAATTATGGAAAAACTGCCGGGCATCCGCGAGATTTCCATTCAGTTTGCCGGTATCGACCCGATTAAAGACCCGATTCCTGTCGTGCCGACTACCCACTACATGATGGGCGGTATTCCGACCAATTATCATGGCGAAGTTGTCGTTCCTCAAGGCGACGAATACGAAGTACCTGTAAAAGGCCTGTATGCCGCAGGTGAGTGCGCCTGTGCTTCCGTACACGGTGCGAACCGCTTGGGTACCAACTCCTTGTTGGACTTGGTGGTATTTGGTAAAGCTGCCGGCGACAGCATGATTAAATTCATCAAAGAGCAAAGCGGTTGGAAACCTCTGCCTGCTAATGCCGGCGAATTGACCCGTCAACGTATCGAGCGTTTGGACAATCAAACCGGCGGTGAAAACGTTGATGCCTTGCGTCGCGAGTTGCAACGTTCTGTTCAGCTGCACGCCGGCGTGTTCCGTACCGATGAGATTCTGAGCAAAGGCGTTCGAGAAATCATGGCGATTGCCGAGCGTGTGAAACGTACTGAAATCAAAGATAAGAGCAAAGTGTGGAATACCGCGCGTATCGAAGCCTTGGAATTGGATAATCTGATTGAAGTAGCGAAAGCGACTTTGGTGTCTGCCGAAGCACGTAAAGAATCGCGCGGCGCGCACGCTTCAGACGACCATCCTGAGCGCGATGACGAAAACTGGATGAAACATACCCTGTATCATTCAGATACCAATACTTTGTCTTACAAACCGGTACATACCAAGCCTTTGAGCGTGGAATACATCAAACCGGCCAAACGCGTTTATTGATGAGTTTTCAGACGGCCTTTATCTTGGAGGCCGTCTGAAACCTAACCATACCCACATTGAACTGCCTGAATCCATAATACAAAATCATTGGGCAGTTTATGAGAAAAGGAACACTTCTCATGGAAAAAATGAGTTTTGAAATTTACCGTTACAACCCGGACGTTGATGCTAAACCTTATATGCAACGTTACGAGTTGGAATTGGAACCAACCGACGTTAAACTTTTGGACGCTTTGGTGCGTCTGAAAGCACAAGACGATACATTGTCTTTCCGCCGTTCTTGCCGCGAAGGTATTTGCGGTTCTGACGGTATGAACATCAACGGCAAAAACGGCTTGGCATGTTTGACTGATTTGCGCAGCCTAAAACAGCCGGTCAAAATCCGTCCTCTGCCGGGTCTGCCTGTTATCCGCGACCTGATTGTGGACATGACCCAATTCTTCAAACAATATCATTCCATCAAACCTTATGTTGTCAACGACAATCCGATTGATGCGGACAAAGAGCGTTTGCAAACTCAGGAAGAGCGTAAAGAGTTGGACGGTTTGTACGAATGTATTTTGTGTGCCTGCTGCTCGACTGCATGCCCGTCATTCTGGTGGAATCCTGATAAATTCGTCGGTCCGTCCGGTTTGCTGAATGCTTACCGCTTCATTGCGGACAGCCGCGATACCATTACTAATGAGCGTTTGGATAATTTGAACGACCCATACCGTTTGTTCCGCTGCCACACCATTATGAACTGCGTAGACGTATGTCCTAAACACTTGAATCCGACCCGAGCTATCGGTAAGATTAAAGAGATTATGTTGAAACGAGCCGTTTAAGAAATGATGGTTTTTGACGATATTGCCAAACGGAAAATCCGTTTTCAAACCCGCCGGGGATTATTGGAATTAGATTTAATCTTCGGCAGGTTCATGGAAAAAGAATTCGAGCACCTGAGTGATCAGGAATTGTCCGAATTTTCCGAAATCCTTGAATTTCAAGACCAAGAATTGCTTGCCTTGATTAACGGACATTCGGCGACGGACAAGAAGCACCTGATTCCCATGCTTGAAAAAATCAGACAGGCATGATGTGTTATAGAGCTTGTTTGCGATACCGATCCGAACAAGCTCTTTCCATACGGAGGCCGTCTGAAAAAAGACCGTGCCGCTTAGACGGCAACGAAAGCCCCAACCTACAAAGGAGTTTAAGAATGTCTAAATCAGTCAAGCTCACCACCCCAAATCAAGAGGCTTTGGAGCTGCCAGTATTGGAAGCAAGTATCGGCCATGATGTGGTTGACATCCGTGCGTTGACAAAAAATACAGGTCTGTTTTCATTCGACCCAGGATTCGTATCCACTGCAAGCTGCGAATCCAAAATCACTTATATTGACGGCGATAAAGGCCTGTTGTATTACCGTGGTTATCCTATCGAGCAGCTGGCCGAAAAATCCGATTACTTGGAAGTTTGCTACCTGTTGATCTACGGCGAGCTGCCTACGCCCGAGCAGAAAAAAGAATTTGATGCCACAGTCAGCCACCATACTATGGTACATGAACAGTTGACTTGGTTCTTCCGCGGTTTCCGCCGTGATGCGCATCCGATGGCGATGATGGTGGGTGTGGTTGGCGCGCTGTCTGCGTTCTATCAAGATAGCTTGGATATTACCAATCCTGAACACCGCAAAATCGCGATTTACCGCTTAATCTCCAAAATTCCGACCATTGCGGCAATGTGTTACCGTTATTCCAACGGTTTGCCGTTCAATTATCCAAAAAATAACCTTTCCTATGCTGAAAACTTCTTGCACATGATGTTTGCCACACCATGTGAAGAATACAAACCTAATCCAGTATTGGCCCGCGCACTCGACCGCATCTTTATTTTGCATGCCGATCACGAGCAAAACGCCTCTACTTCGACCGTACGTTTGGCCGGCTCTTCTGGTGCGAACCCATTTGCCTGTATCGCTGCCGGTATCGCCTGTCTGTGGGGTGCTTCACACGGCGGTGCAAACGAAGCTGTGTTGAAGATGCTGGACGAAATCGGTGATGTGTCTAATGTTGCTGCATACATGGAAGGTGTGAAACAACGCAAATACCGCCTGATGGGCTTCGGTCACCGCGTATACCGCAATATGGACCCGCGCGCCAGCATCATGCGCGAAACCTGCTATGAAGTCTTGAAAGAGTTGGGCTTGGAAGACAGTCCGAAATTCAAGCTGGCGATGGAATTGGAACAAATTGCACTGAAAGACCCATTCTTTGTCGAACGCAAACTGTATCCAAACGTCGATTTCTACTCCGGCATCGTCTTGTCCGCGTTAGGTATTCCGACCGAAATGTTTACCGTTATCTTTGCGTTGTCCCGCAGTGTAGGCTGGATTTCACATTGGCATGAAATGATTAGCGATCCGACACTGAAAATCGGCCGCCCACGTCAACTGTATACCGGTGCGGAACGTCGTGACTATGTTCCGGTGGATAAGCGCTAACAGACAATATATTAATATATTGTTGAAAAGTCGTTTGAAAAAATCGAATTGTTGTTTTCAATGAGGTTGACCCGTAATTAATTAAGTTGATAACAGGTAATTTGATTTAAAATAGGGTAGAATAAAGTGTCATTTCAGACGGCCTGAATTCCGTTCGGAGAACACGGGATTCTACCCTTTGTTTATATTTTAAAGAAAAGAGCTCACGCCATGATGGACGAAAAACTCAATTTCTCTTATCTGTTTGGTTCTAATGCGCCATACATCGAGGAGTTGTATGAAAAGTTTCTGGAAAACCCAGAATCTGTCGATGAAAAATGGAAACAGTATTTTACAGATTTGAGTAAACAGCCGGGCGCAGTCGCTGTCGATGTTGCCCACACACCGATTCGTGAATCATTTGCCACTTTGGCTAAAAAGAAAATTGCATCTGCTGTTGCAGGTGGTGTGGATGAGGCAATGATGAAAAAGCAAGTCAGCGTTTTGCGACTGATTTCTGCCTATCGTATTCAAGGCGTGGGTGCGGCCCAACTTGATCCGCTCAAACGTATTCCCCCTCAAAACATCGAAGCACTCGACCCTAAATTCCATGGTCTGTCTGATGCCGACATGGCGCTTCAATTCAATATGGGCGAGGGCGACTTTTCCGGTCAAGGCAAATTGCCCCTTTCCCAAATCATCAGCAATCTGAAACAAACCTACTGCGGCCACATTGCATTGGAATATATCTATATTCCCAATACTGAAGAGCGTCGTTGGGTGCGCAATTATTTTGAAAGCGTATTGTCCACACCGCATTACAATGCCGATCAAAAACGCCGTATCTTGAAAGAAATGACTGCCGCCGAAACTTTGGAACGTTATCTGCATACCAAATATGTCGGTCAAAAACGTTTCGGTGTCGAAGGTGGTGAAAGTGCCATTGCCGGTTTGAACTATTTGATTCAAAACGCCGGTAAAGACGGCGTGGAAGAAGTCATCATCGGTATGGCACACCGTGGCCGTCTGAATGTTTTGGTTAACATCTTGGGCAAAAAACCGGCTGATCTGTTTGCTGAATTTGAAGGCCGTGCCGAAATCAAATTGCCTAGCGGCGACGTGAAATACCACATGGGCTTCAGCTCCGATATCGCCACTCCGCATGGCCCGATGCATGTTTCTTTGGCGTTCAACCCGTCACACTTGGAAATTGTTAACCCGGTAGTGGAAGGTTCTGCGCGCGCCAAACAAAAACGTTTGGGCGAAAACGGCCGCGATAAAGTTTTGCCGGTATTGATTCACGGTGACTCCGCATTTATCGGTTTGGGTGTTAACCAAGCGACATTCAACCTGTCTAAAACACGCGGTTATACCACCGGCGGTACTGTTCACATCGTGATCAACAACCAAATCGGCTTTACCACTTCCGATACCCGCGATACCCGTTCTACCGTACACTGTACCGATATCGCGAAAATGGTTTCCGCTCCGGTTATCCACGTGAACGGCGATGATCCTGAACGTGTTTGCTTTGCCATTCAAGCCGCTTTGGATTACCGCAAAAAATTCCATAAAGACATCGTAATCGACGTTGTCTGCTACCGTAAATGGGGCCACAACGAGGGCGATGATCCGACCCTGACCCAACCGATGATGTACAAAAAAGTATCGCAACACCCTGGTGCGCGTGCTTTGTACACCGAACAACTGATTGCCGAAGGCGTGGTCACCCAAGCTGAGGCTGACGGTTACATCCAAGCCTACCGTGATGCTTTGGACAAAGGCGAACATGTTGAACAAACAACGCTGAGCAACTTCCAACGTACACAAATCGACTGGAGCAAATACCAAGGCAAAGATTGGCGCGAAAAAATCGAAACCGGTTTGCCTGCCGCAGATATTGAGCGTCTTACCGAGAAATTTACTGCTGTACCGGAAGGCTTTGCCCTGCATCCGACTGCAAAACGTGTGATTGAAGCGCGTAAAGCAATGGCATCCGGCAAACAAGCCATCGACTGGGGTATGGCCGAAACCTTGGCATACGCAAGCCTGCTGACTAAAGGTCATGGCGTGCGTATCTCCGGTGAGGACTCCGGCCGCGGTACATTCTCACACCGTCATGCAGTATTGCACGACCAAAACCGTGAAAAATGGGACGACGGTACTTATGTTCCTCTGCGCAACATGGGCGAAGGCTTGGGCGAGTTCCTGGTTATCGACTCTATCTTGAACGAAGAAGCCGTGATGGCGTTCGAGTACGGCTTTGCCTGCTCCGCTCCTGACAAGCTGACCATTTGGGAAGCTCAATTCGGTGACTTCGCCAACGGCGCACAAGTAACTATCGACCAATTCCTGTCTTCAGGCGAAACCAAATGGGGTCGTTTGTGCGGCCTGACCACCATCCTGCCGCACGGCTACGACGGTCAAGGCCCCGAGCACTCTTCCGCACGCGTAGAACGTTGGTTGCAACTGTGTTCTGAGAACAATATGCAAGTCATCATGCCGTCTGAAGCGTCGCAAATGTTCCACCTCTTGCAACGCCAAGTCTTGGGTTCATACCGCAAACCGCTGGTGATTTTCATGTCCAAACGCCTGTTGCGCTTCAAAGGTGCAATGAGCCCGCTGGAAAACTTCACCGAAGGTTCGACTTTCCGTCCGGTTATCGGCGATACCGCCGAACGCGCAAGCAACGACAGCGTGAAACGCGTGGTATTGTGCGCCGGTCAGGTTTACTATGACTTGGAAGCAGGCCGTACCGAGCGTAAACTGGAAGATGATGTTGCGATTGTCCGCGTTGAGCAGCTGTATCCGTTCCCATACGAAGAGGTTAAAGCTGAACTGGCGAAATATCCGAACGCAAAATCTGTGGTTTGGGCACAAGAAGAGCCGAAAAACCAAGGTGCGTTCTACCAAATCCGCCACCGCATCGAAGGCGTTATCAGCGAAGAGCAAAAACTGTCTTATGCCGGTCGTCCAAGCAGCGCATCGCCTGCAGTGGGCTACTCAAGCAAACACATTGCTCAATTGAAACAATTGGTTGAAGACGCTTTGGCGTTGTAAGCCTAGCGGCATTCCGTTTGAAATTGTTCAGGCGGAATGCCCATATGCAGAATTAAAAACACACAACAGGCCGTCTGAAAGGGCCATTGGAGACACAAAATGATTATTGATGTAAAAGTACCTATGCTGTCTGAAAGCGTATCTGAAGGCACGCTCTTGGAATGGAAGAAAAAAGTTGGCGAAGCAGTTGCCCGTGACGAAATCCTGATCGATATCGAAACTGACAAAGTGGTTTTGGAAGTACCTTCTCCACAAGCCGGCGTATTGGTTGAAATCGTAGCGCAAGACGGTGAAACCGTTGTTGCTGACCAAGTTTTGGCCCGTATCGATACAGCTGCCACTGCCGCTGCTGAAGCACCTGCCGCCGCGCCTGCAGAAGCTGCCCCAGCTGCCGCTCCTGCTGCTGCACAAAACAACGCCGCTATGCCTGCTGCCGCTAAACTGGCTGCCGAGACCGGTGTTGACGTGAACGCATTGCAAGGTTCCGGTCGTGACGGTCGCGTATTGAAAGAAGACGTACAAAATGCCGCTGCCAAACCTGCCGCAGCCGCTGCTCCTGCCGTTGCGCTTCCTGCCGGCGCACGTCCTGAAGAACGCGTACCGATGAGCCGCCTGCGTGCCCGTGTTGCAGAACGCCTCTTGGCTTCTCAACAAGAAAACGCCATTCTGACTACATTCAACGAAGTCAATATGAAACCAATCATGGACTTGCGTGCGAAGTACAAAGAAAAATTCGAGAAAGAACACGGCGTGAAACTGGGCTTCATGTCCTTCTTCGTTAAAGCCGCGGTTGCCGCCCTGAAAAAATACCCGGTTGTGAATGCTTCTGTTGACGGCAAAGACATCGTGTACCACGGCTACTTCGACATCGGTATCGCGATTGGCAGCCCACGCGGTTTGGTTGTGCCTATCTTGCGCGATGCCGACCAAATGAGCATTGCCGACATCGAACAAGCAATTGTTGATTACGCGAAAAAAGCCAAAGACGGCAAAATCGCTATCGAAGATTTGACCGGCGGTACATTCAGTATTACCAACGGCGGTACTTTCGGTTCTATGATGTCCACCCCGATCATCAACCCGCCTCAATCTGCGATTTTGGGTATGCACGCCACTAAAGAGCGCGCTGTGGTTGAAAACGGCCAAGTTGTTGTCCGTCCAATGATGTATCTGGCTCTGTCTTACGACCACCGTATCATCGACGGCCGCGAAGCTGTATTGACTTTGGTAGCCATTAAAGACGCGTTGGAAGACCCAGCACGCCTGTTGTTGGATCTGTAATCGTTTCAGACGGCCTTTTATTTGTTAATGAAAAGGCCGTCTGAATTTTTATTTAGATGTAGCGTAATGTAGTATCGTGCTACAATAGGCTCAACGAACGATTGAGGCCGTCTGAAACATTTGATTCGAATGAATCGGCAGATATGGACTTTCAGACGGCCTTTTCTTAAAACCATCAAAACGCAGTCATTCAAAATAAAAAAGAAACAAAAAGTATCGTTTTTATTTTGAGATACTGCGAAAAGCAAAGGATGACATGATGTCTCAATATGATGTAGTAGTGATTGGTGCAGGCCCGGGCGGATACGTTGCCGCCATCCGTGCCGCGCAACTGGGTTTCAAAACCGCTTGCGTCGATGCAGGCGTCAACAAAGCAGGCGATGCCCCTGCCTTGGGCGGTACTTGCTTGAACGTAGGCTGTATCCCTTCCAAAGCCCTGTTGCAATCCAGCGAACATTTCCACGCAGCGCAACACGAGTTTGCCGAACACGGCATCACTGTCGGCGACGTGAAATTCGACGCGGCCAAAATGATTGAGCGCAAAGATGCCATCGTGACCAAACTGACCGGCGGCGTGAAATTCCTGTTCCAAAAAAACAAAGTAACCAGCCTGTTCGGTACAGCTTCCTTTGCCGGTAAAAATGGCGATGCTTACCAAATCGAAGTCGATAACAAAGGCGAGAAAACCGTTATCGAAGCCAAACACGTCATCGTAGCCACCGGTTCCGTACCGCGTCCGCTGCCACAAGTCGCCATCGACAACGTGAACGTATTGGACAACGAAGGCGCATTGAACCTGACCGAAGTGCCTGCCAAACTCGGCGTGATCGGTTCCGGCGTGATTGGTTTGGAAATGGGTTCCGTATGGAACCGCGTGGGTGCAGAAGTTACCATTCTTGAAGCCGCGCCGACCTTCCTGGCTGCCGCCGACCAACAAATCGCCAAAGAAGCCTTCAAATACTTTACCAAAGAGCAAGGTTTGAACATCGAATTGGGCGTGAAAATCGGCGACATCAAATCTGAAGGCAAGGGCGTTTCCGTTGCTTACGAAACTGCTGCCGGCGAAGCCAAAACCGAAGTATTCGACAAACTGATCGTTGCCATCGGCCGTATTCCAAACACCAAAGGCCTGAATGCCGAAGCCGTAGGCTTGGAAAAAGACGAGCGCGGCTTTATCAAAGTGGACGGCGAATGCCGTACCAACCTGCCTAATGTATGGGCAATCGGCGACGTGGTTCGCGGCCCGATGTTGGCACACAAAGCCAGCGACGAAGGCGTTGCCGTTGCAGAGCGCATTGCCGGTCAAAAACCGCATATCGACTTCAACAACGTACCGTTCGTGATTTACACCGACCCTGAAATCGCTTGGGTGGGTAAAACCGAAGAACAACTCAAAGCCGAAGGCGTGGAGTACAAAAAAGGTACTTCGGGTTTTGGTGCGAACGGTCGCGCATTGGCCATGGGCAAAGCCAAAGGCACGGTTAAAGTGTTGGCAGATGCCAAAACCGACCGTATCTTGGGCATACACATGATTGGCCCGGTTGTCAGCGAATTGGTTACCGAAGGCGTGACTGCGCTTGAATTCTTCGCCAGCAGCGAAGACATCGCCCGCATTATCCATGCCCACCCAACCTTGTCCGAAGTGGTTCACGAAGCTGCCTTGGCGGCCGACAAACGCGCTTTGCACGGTTGATAGACATTAAGGCCGTCTGAAATTTTTCAGACGGCCTTAAGGCCTTCGACAAATTGAATGTTTCGATAGCTTCGTTTTCTGATTTATAATTCCGTCAGACAAACACACAGCATTTACATTCATTATGAACAAAGAAATAGTCGGTATTTTCTTTATACCGGCGGGCATCATCAGCATGTGTATGGCCGCATTGTGGCAGATGTATGTGATGATGACCGAAACTTATACGCTCAACCGTTTCAAAGATAAAGAATTGGTTTGGCGCGTGGCATTGTTGTTTATCAGTTTCAGCCTTGCCGTTTATCTGCTCTGTCCGAATTCGCGTAAAAAAGGCATTGTCTTTTTTATTCTCGGGGGAGGCGGCGCAGCCATGTATCTGCTGGCGCGGATGTGGTTGCCCTTCAGTAAATAGTAGGGCCGTCTGAAAATATGGGATTGGCCGCAGGGCGATTCCTAAAACCCACTCACCTTAAGGAGAAATCCATGAATTTACACGAGTATCAGGCTAAAGAACTGCTGGCTAGCTACGGTTTGCCCGTACAAGGCGGTATTTTGGCACACAACGGCGAAGAAGCCGCTGCAGCTTACGACAAATTGGGCGGCAAATTCGCTGTTGTCAAAGCACAAGTACACGCCGGCGGCCGCGGTAAAGCGGGCGGCGTAAAAGTCGTTAAAAGCCGCGAAGAAGCTAAAGAAGTGGCTGAAAGCCTGATTGGCACCAACTTGGTAACTTACCAAACCGATGCCAACGGCCAACCTGTCAACAGCGTTTTGGTTTGCGAAGACATGTATCCGGTTCAAACCGAGCTGTACTTGGGCGCAGTGGTTGACCGTTCTACCCGCCGCGTTACATTCATGGCTTCTACCGAAGGCGGCGTGGAAATCGAAAAAGTTGCTGCCGAAACTCCAGAAAAAATCTTCAAAGTAACCGTTGATCCGCTGGTCGGCCTGCAACCTTGCCAAGCTCGCGAAGTTGCGTTCCAACTGGGCTTGAAAGACAAACAAATCAACGAGTTTGTTAAACTGATGACCGGCGCGTACAAAGCGTTTGTCGAAAACGACTTCGCACTGTTTGAAGTAAACCCATTGGCAGTTCGCGAAAACGGCGCACTGGCTTGCGTGGACGGCAAAATCGGCATCGACAGCAACGCGCTCTACCGCCTGCCGAAAATTGCCGCTTTGCGCGACAAATCTCAAGAAAACGAACGTGAGCTGAAAGCTTCCGAATTCGACCTGAACTATGTTGCTTTGGAAGGCAACATCGGCTGTATGGTGAACGGTGCCGGTTTGGCGATGGCCACTATGGACATCATCAAACTGAAAGGCGGCCAACCTGCCAACTTCTTGGACGTTGGCGGCGGCGCAACCAAAGACCGCGTGGTTGAAGCGTTCAAACTGATTCTGGAAGACAAATCCGTTAAAGGCGTATTGATCAACATCTTCGGCGGTATCGTACGTTGCGACATGATTGCGGAAGCCATCGTGGCAGCCGTTAAAGAAATCAACGTCAACGTTCCTGTCGTTGTTCGTTTGGAAGGTAACAACGCCGAACTCGGCGCGAAAATCCTGAACGAATCAGGTCTGAAACTGACTTCTGCAGACGGCCTGAATGACGCAGCCGAAAAAATTGTTGCAGCCGTAAACGCCTAAGGAGAAAAGAATGAGCGTATTGATTAATAAAGACACCAAAGTATTGGTTCAAGGTTTCACCGGTAAAAACGGTACTTTCCACTCCGAACAAGCTCTGGCTTACGGCACTAAAGTTGTCGGCGGCGTTACCCCGGGTAAAGGCGGTCAAACCCACCTGAACCTGCCCGTGTTCAACACCATGAAAGAAGCCGTTAAAGAAACCGGCGCAGACGCATCTGTAATTTACGTTCCAGCTCCGTTTGTTTTGGATTCTATCGTTGAAGCCGTTGATTCCGGCGTAGGCTTGGTCGTTGTGATTACCGAGGGCGTTCCGACTCTGGACATGCTCAAAGCCAAACGCTACTTGGAAACCAACGGCAACGGTACCCGCCTGGTCGGCCCTAACTGCCCGGGCGTGATTACTCCGGGTGAGTGCAAAATCGGTATTATGCCGGGCCACATCCACCAACCTGGCCGTATCGGTATTATTTCCCGTTCCGGTACATTGACTTACGAAGCCGTGGCACAAACCACCAAACTGGGCTTGGGTCAATCAACCTGTATCGGTATCGGCGGCGACCCGATTCCTGGTATGAACCAAATCGACGCACTGAAACTCTTCCAAGAAGACCCAGATACTGACGCCATCATCATGATCGGTGAAATCGGCGGTACTGCGGAAGAAGAAGCAGCCGAATACATCCAATCCAACGTCACCAAACCTGTTGTCGGCTACATCGCCGGTGTGACCGCTCCTAAAGGCAAACGCATGGGCCACGCCGGTGCGATTATCTCCGGTGGTAAAGGTACTGCCGAAGAAAAATTTGCCGCTTTCGAAAAAGCCGGCATCGCTTACACCCGCAGCCCTGCCGAATTGGGCAGCACCATGCTGGAAGTGTTGAAAGCAAAAGGTTTGGCATAAGACTTAAGTCTTTAAGCTGAATTGAAGAGGCCGTCTGAAGTTTTCAGACGGCCTTTTTTAATTTCATTTGGTTGTTTTTACATATTTGATACTTAATTTGATTGGAATTAATGCGATAGTCGGAGAGAAATGTTTATAATTGACTAACAGATAAACAGTCTGTAACCATATCAACCTATCTCAAGGAGAAAAACATGAAAAAACACGATTTTGAAGCACGTCGCGAGGCTTTGCTGAAAGACATCCGAGAAGTGATGGATGATGTGGAAGAGTTGTACCGCGACGGTGTGGAAGCCGGTTCGGAAGAGAGCGGCAAAGCCCGGGCCAAATTGGAAGAGAAATTGGCCGCAGCCAAAGAACGTTTGAGCCGTTTTGAAGAAGAGGCCGGCGAACGTTTGCGCCATCATGCCGAGCGTGCGCGTGAAAAATACGAGCAGTTTGAAGAAGCGGCCCAGGAGCGTTTTAAAGAAGGCAAAGAGCGCTTTGCCGAATTTGAAGCCGATGCGGGCGAGCGTTTGAAACGCGGTGCCAAACACGCTGATGAAGTGGTGCATGAAAAACCATATTATGCGATGGGTTTTGCCGCATTGGCCGGTTTGGTTATCGGTGTGTTGTTGAACCGCCGTTAATGTGAATATGTTAAGGCCGTCTGAACAGGCGTGCACATGAAATCATGGATTTCATTGCGCCGTGCAGACGGCCTTAGCCTTATTTTTCCTGAGAAAAAGGATACTTAAGATGGGAATTCGCCAGCGTTTTGAACATGGCAAGGCTTTGTTGAATCAGGGTGCGGATTTGCTGCTGCTGCGTTTGCAGGTATTGAGCTTGGATTTGACGCGTCAGGCGGAGAATGTGTTCCGTTTGGCGGTTTGGCTGGTGTTGTCCGGCGCGCTGTTGATGGTGGGCTTGGTCGGTTTGCTGTTCGGCTTGAACCGCTTGTTGTCGGATGTGGCGGCGTTATGGGTGTTTTTCGGCATTTTCTTCGTGAGCCTGCTGATTATTGCCGTATTGTTCCGCAAAGTATCGGCAGATTATCGGGAGCAGGGCAGTCGTGTGGCTGAAACCTTGCAGGATATTCGATCGGACATTGCGTATTTGCGCGGTGAGATAGACAAGGGGGCGGACGATGAAGCAACAGGAGTATGAAGAAGCGCGCGAGCTGCTGCTTTTGGAAGCCAAGCTGGTGCGGTTGCGGATTGAAGCGGAAAATTTGAAACTGCGTAAAGTGGAAGAACGGGAGGCGCGGCAGTCCGATCGTTTGATGATGTTGGCCGATGTGGCGTTTCAGTTGAGCCAAACGCGTTTGCTGTCTAAACGCGCTTTGTTGTCTACATCACGCCGTCGGCATTGGATTTGGCTGGTATTGGCGGTCATGTTGGGCTTGTCGAGATAATCGAGGGCAGTGGTTTGGTCGAAATGATATTTGCAGCGTATTGTTGGCTCGTGTGAGCCGCTTGTTGAGGACGTTGCGTCATTGTGTTGCCGAAACTGAAGCTTTATCTAATTTGAGTATTTTTTACAAAAGACACCGGCCGTCTGAACATTTCAGACGGCCTCAATGTTTGGAGTTTCAGATATAATGGCGGCAATTTTGAAATTATTAAACGAAGGATAAGTGATGAACCGTTTGTATCCCCACCCGATTATCGCCCGCGAGGGCTGGTCGATTATCGGCGGCGGTTTGGCTTTGAGCCTGCTGGTGTCGATGTGCTGCGGCTGGTGGTCTTTGCCGTTTTGGGTGTTTACTGTATTTGCCCTGCAGTTTTTCCGCGATCCTGCGCGTGAGATTCCGCAAAATCCTGAAGCGGTGTTGAGCCCGGTTGACGGCCGTATCGTGGTGGTCGAGCGCGCACGCGATCCGTATCGTGATGTCGATGCTTTGAAAATCAGTATTTTTATGAACGTGTTCAACGTGCATTCGCAAAAATCGCCTGCCGATTGTACGGTAACGAAAGTAGTTTATAACAAAGGCAAATTCGTGAATGCGGATTTGGATAAGGCCAGCACGGAAAACGAACGTAACGCGGTGTTGGCGACTACGGATTCAGGTCGTGAAATTACTTTTGTTCAAGTGGCCGGTTTGGTGGCGCGCCGTATTTTGTGCTACACCCAAGCCGGTGCGAAACTGTCCCGCGGTGAACGCTATGGCTTTATCCGCTTTGGTTCGCGCGTGGATATGTATCTGCCTGTCGATGCGCAGGCGCAAGTGGCGATTGGCGATAAAGTCACCGGCGTCAGCACTGTATTGGCACGTTTGCCGCTGACTGCGCCGCAAACTGAATCTGAGCCTAAAGCCGCAGCTTCTCAAGCTGCCCTGGCTGAAACAGTGGCAAACCCATCTACCGAACAGCAGCAAATCGAAGCAGCGGCGGCTAAAATTCAAGCGGCTGCGCAAGATGTGTTGAAAGATTAATAGTCAGTTTTAAAATTGGTTTAAAGTAAGAAAAAGGTTTTCAGACGGCCGTCTGAAAACCT
>NZ_KV835584.1:54239-127188 GCF_001838065.1 Neisseria sp. HMSC078C12
AGGTTTTCAGACGGCCGTCTGAAAACCTTTTTTGTTTGCCTGTCCGATTTTAAAACTTCACGTTCACACCGCCGGTAAAGCTGCGGCCCATTTGCGGCGTATCAGAGAGGAAGCTGCTGTGGGCGTAAACGGATTGGTTGAGCAGGTTGTCTGCTTTGACGTACCAATTCCACTCGCCATAGCGCGTATTGCGGCGGTAGTTTGCGCCGAGGTTGAGCATATGGTGTCCGGGTGTGCGCGTTTCGTAGCGGGCGAGTTTGTTTTGGGCGAACACGCGGTAGTAGTCCAAATTGGCATCGATGTGGTCGGTCAGCGAGGCTTTCAGGTGGACGCCGAGGCGAGCGGCCGGAACGCGGGGTGCGTTTTGGTCGTCCTGCGCGATGAAAGGACGGTTGCCGTAGGCGTCTTCCCTGCCGGGTAGGGACGGTAGGTTTTTCAGACGGCCTCGTACATAGTCGCCGGAAACGCCGATGCGGTAGCGCGGTGTCGGCTTGAAGTAAATTTCGCCCTCCGCGCCGTAGAAGTCGGCGCCGGATTGGTTGTAGCGCACGAGCTTCATTTCGCTGTCGTCTTCGATGGATTTGGGGCCGCGTCCGTCGTTTAAGGTTTGGGTGTAGATGTAGTTGCCGAAACGGTTACGGTAGAGTGCCAGATTGTATTGCCAGCGGTCGCCTTCGTAGCCCAGCGCGAGTTCGATGTTGTTGGAACGCTCTTTGTTGAGGTGTTTGTTGCCGACTTCAAAGGTGTTGGTGGCGACGTGTTTGCCGTGCGCGTACAGTTCTTGCGTTGACGGCAGGCGTTCTTGATGGGAGGCGGTCAGGCTGAGTTTGTGGTGTGGCGTGAAATACCAGTTGCCCGAAAGTGCGAACGAGCGGGCGGTTTGGCGGTGCGCGCCGAGGTCGGGCAGGGGCTGGTTGTAGTAGTTTTCCCGATCAATCAATGCTTTGTCGTACTGGATGGAGGCTTTTTGTTTTTCCACGCGTACGCCGCCTTCAAGCGAGAAATTGTCCCAGTTTGCCTGTTCTACACCGAAAAAGCTGTAATGGCGCACATTGTTGTCAATCAACATCGGTTGTTGGACGGTTTCGGGAATGGCGGAAAGCGCGCTGGATTTTTGTCCCAAATATTGCACGCCCCAGCTGCCTTTCAGACGGCCTATGGGTTGGTGGCGCAATTCGATGCGGGCGTTGTGTGTTTTGTTGTTGAAGAAGTTTTCTACTGCATCGCCTGCTTTTTCGTCGTGGTGGTAGTCGTTGCGGTTCAGGTGTACGCGCAGGGCTTCAAAACCGGGGAACGGTTGCTTCCATTCGGCGCGGAGTTCGTAGCGTTTGTTACGCAGGTCTATCCACGGTTTGCCGTTGTGGGTATGGGCGTGTGCATTATCGTCGTCGTGGAAGCCGCAGCTTAAGCCCGGGTTGTCGTAATCGATGTCTTCTTCGGTCAGCAGGTGCGGATAAAGCTGCAAATAGCGTTTGTTAATCAAACTCTTCTGCCAGATGATGTCGGCGTGGCAGTCGTCGTAGAGATGGCTGTGGGCAGGCAGGCCGTAGCGGTCGCGACGGTCGCTGTACGCCACGCCGAGAAAACCTTTCTCGCCCACCCAAGACAGGCCGATGCTGCCTGTTTTTGAATCGGCATGGCTGTCGGGCAGTCGTTTCAGACGGCCTTCTTCTTTTTGATAGCGCGGTACGGCGTAATCGCCTGATTTACGGTACAAGCCTTCGGTATGCAGCACGAAGTTGTTGCCCAAACCGATATTGATGCCTGCGGATGTCAGTTTTTCCAAATTGCCGCTGCTCAAACGCAATCCGGCTTCGCCCGATACGCCGTTTTCAGGCATTTTTTCGGGGATTTTGCCATCGGCAACATCGACCAAACCGGCCACATTGCCCGAGCTGTACAAGAGCGTAACCGGGCCGCGCAGGATTTCGACCTGTTGCGACAAGGCGCTGTCCACCATCAGGGCATGGTCTGGCGAGAAGTCCGCCATGTCGCCCGTTTCGCCGTGATGGTTCAACACTTTAATCCGTCTGCCTGTTTGACCGCGAATAACGGGAGCGGACGCGCCACCGCCGTATTGCGAGGCATGAATGCCCGGTACGCCGTCCAAAGCATCGCCCAAGTTGACGGCTTTTTGCCGCAAGGTATCGCCGGAGATGATTTTGTCGGAGGCGGTCGAAGCGTGCAGCAGCCCCGACGTTGCACGCGGACGGCTTTTACCGACGACGGTAACCTCTTCCAAGTCAACCGACTGCTCGGTTTCATGCGCTTGGGAGAGGATGGGGGTGCTGATTAAAAGAATAGATAAAACAATGGGTTTGAGTGTAGTTTGTGTCATTTTAGTTTCTCATCATATTTTGAAAGGCTGTTATTATATAACATTTCATTATTAATATGATAAGATTTTTGAGAAAAAAGGCCGTCTGAAAACGAAGCGTGGTTTTCAGACGGCCTTTGGTTTGTATACGGGTCTAAATGAAAACGGAACAATCTTTCTGCTGCCTGGTTCTAAATCACGGCAGATTATTTGTTTTCATTGAAAATTTACTTGGTTTCGGCGGCTTTAGCGCCAGCAGTCTCTGCAATCAAATCCAAGAATACCAACGGCTTTTTGCCGATATTTTTGAGTGCGTGGGACTGGCCGGGGCGGGCGATGGTAATGTCGCCGGCGCCGACTTCGGTCTGTTTACCTTCGCTGTCGGTAAACAGGCCTTTGCCGGACACGATGATGTAAACGTCTTCATTGCCGGTATGTTTGTGCTGACCGATGGAAGCGCCCGGCGGTAATGTGAGCCAGCCGATTTCTTTGAATGCGTCTTGGTCAGCGGTCTGGTGGCGGTTGAAGGCAAAGCTGCCGAGCAAGGGACCTTGGCCTCCGGCTGCGTTTTCGCGGTTCCATTCTGCCAAGTCGGCTTTTTTGTACACTTGGATGCTGCGGTCGGTGGGGGTGGTTTGTTCGGCGGCTTGAGCGTTTAGAGATGTGCCGAGCAGAAGGGCGACAGATAACGCGGCAAATAGTGGTTTCATGGCGGTTCTCCGTTTGTCAGGTTGAGTCAGATAATGCGGATTCCGTTTTCAGACGGCCTGCGGGGTTGAAATGTGTAACCCCGCAGGCTTCCCTCAAGATTTATTTCACGTTGCGCAGATAGTTCAACAATAATGGAACAGGGCGGCCGGTCGCGCCTTTTTCACCGCCGGATTTCCATGCGGTACCTGCGATGTCGAGGTGTGCCCACGGGTAATCTTCGGTGAAGTAAGACAGGAAGGTGGCAGCGGTAATCGTGCCTGCACCCGGCGTGCCGATGTTGGGGATGTCGGCAAAGTTGGATTTGAGTTGGTCTTTGTAGGTCTCAAAGAGCGGCAGTTGCCATGCTTTGTCGTCCACGTTGCGGGAGGCGGCGAGCAGGCTGTCGACCAAATTCTGATTGTTGCCCATCACGCCGCTGACGTCATGACCCAAGGCGATGATGCACGCGCCGGTCAGGGTGGCGACATCGATGACGGCTTTGGGTTTGAACTGCTCGGCGTAAGTGAGCGCGTCGCACAAAATCAGACGGCCTTCGGCATCGGTGTTCAACACTTCAATCGTCAAGCCTTTCATGCTTTTCACGACGTCGCCCGGTTTGTTGGCCGCGCCGGAAGGCATGTTTTCGCAGGTGGCGACGACGGCAATCAGGTTGATCGGCAGTTGCAGTTTGACGGCGGCGCAGAAGGTACTGATGACGGTTGCCGCGCCACACATGTCGAACTTCATTTCGTCCATGTTCAGGCCGGGTTTGAGGGAAATGCCGCCGGTGTCGAAGGTAATGCCTTTGCCGACCAAGACGACGGGCGCGGCTTCTTTATCGGCCGTACCGAAATAGCTCAGTTCGACCAAATATGGGTCTTCGATGCTGCCTTTGGCGACAGACCAGAACGAACCCATGTTTTCTTTGATGTAGTCTTTTTCAATGATTTTGGCGTGTGCGCCCAGTTTTTCGGCTTCGGCTTTGGCGGTGCGCGCTAAAAATTCGGGCGTGCACTCGTTCGGCGCGGCATTGCCCAAGTCGCGGCAGAGGCTTTGTCCGTAAACTTGCGCTTCGGCAACGCGCAGGGCTTCTTTGACGGCGGCTTCGTGTGCGGTGTGGAACACGGCTTCTGTAAATTTGGCGGGCTTGGCTTCTTTTTTGTAGCGGTCGAAACGGTAGGCGGCGTTGCCGAACGCGATGGCGAAGGCTTCGGCAACGGCAGCAGCTTGCGCTTCTTCAAAGGCGTGAACGTCCACATTGACCGTTTCTTGGTTTTGCGCCCATTTGGCGGCCTCGGCGGCGGCTTTGTTCAATGCGGCGCGGTCGGTTTTTTCGAGGCGGGCGACGGCGACTGCCTGCAAACCGTTGTCCGTCGGGATTTTGGTGTCGGCGAAATTTTGACCTTCTTCAAGGGAAGCGAAGAGGGCGAGGGCAGTCGGGTTGCTCAGTTGCGATGCTTCGGCGCAGACAAATAATTGCGCACCTGCCTGTTGAGCCTGCAAAGTTTCGGCTTTTGTGCTAAATTTCACGTTTATTCTCCTGATTGGAACGGTTGTCGGTTATTCAGACGGCCTGTTGACCAACCGTCCGAACAGATGAAAATCATTGTACTCCATTTGTGTCATGCCGTCTGAAGCCTTATGAATAAATATGGGTTTCCCATAAACCGTAGACCACGCTCAATCTTATGATTTACCAAAGAAACTTTATTAAAGAACTTTCCTTTACCGCCGTCGGCATCTTTGTCGTCCTCTTGGCGGTATTGGTGTCCACGCAGGCCATCAACCTGCTTGGCCGCGCAGCCGACGGGCGTGTCGCCATCGATGCCGTGCTGGCCTTGGTTGGCTTCTGGGTTATAGGCATGACGCCGCTCTTGCTGGTGTTGACCGCATTTATCAGTACGTTGACCGTATTGACCCGCTACTGGCGCGACAGCGAGATGTCGGTCTGGCTCTCCTGCGGATTGGCATTGAAACAATGGATACGCCCGGTCATGCAGTTTGCCGTGCCGTTTGCCATTTTGATTGCCGTCATGCAGCTTTGGGTGATGCCGTGGGCAGAGTTGCGCAGTCGTGAATATGCCGAAATTTTGAAGCAGAAGCAGGAATTGTCTTTGGTGGAAGCCGGCGAGTTCAATAACTTGGGCAAGCGCAACGGCAGGGTTTATTTTGTCGAAACCTTCGATACCGAATCCGGCATCATGAAAAACCTGTTCCTGCGCGAACAGGATAAAAACGGCAACGACAACATCGTTTTTGCCAAAGAGGGCAATTTTTCGCTGACCGACAACAAACGCACGCTTGAATTGCGCGACGGCTACCGTTACAGCGGTACGCCCGGCAAAGCCGATTACAACCGCGTTTCTTTCCAACACCTCAGCCTGATTATCAGCACTACGCCCAAACTTATCGACCCCGTTTCCCACCGCCGCACCATCCCGACCGCCCAACTGATTGGCAGCAGCAACCCGCAACATCAGGCGGAATTGATGTGGCGCATCTCGCTGACCGTCAGCGTTTTGTTGCTGTGCCTGCTTGCCGTGCCGCTTTCCTATTTCAATCCGCGCAGCGGCCATACTTACAATATCCTGATTGCCATCGGTTTGTTTTTGGTTTACCAAAACGGGCTGACCTTCCTGCGCAATGCCGTGGAAGACGGCAAAATCCATTTCTGGCTCGGACTGCTGCCCATGCACATCATCATGTTTGTGATTGCCGTCGTCCTGCTGCGTGTGCGCAGTATGCCTAGCCAACCCTTCTGGCAGGCGGTTGCCAAAAGTCTGACATTGAAAGGCGGAAAATGAACCTGATTTCACGTTACATCATCCGTCAAATGGCGGTTATGGCGGTTTACGCCCTCCTTGCCTTCCTCGCTTTGTACAGCTTTTTTGAAATCATCAACGAAGTCGGCGATCTTGGAAAAGGCAGCTATAACGGCGCAAAATTGGGGCAGTATGTTTTAATGCAGATGCCTGCGCGCGCCTATGAACTGATGCCGCTCGCCGTTTTGATCGGCGGCCTGATTTCCCTCAGCCAACTGGCTTCCGGCAGCGAGCTGACCGTCATCAAAGCCAGCGGCATGAGCACCAAAAAGCTGCTGTTGATTCTGTCGCAGTTCGGTTTGATTTTCGCCATTGCCACCGTCGCGCTTGGCGAATGGGTTGCACCCACGCTGAGTCAAAAAGCCGAAAACATCAAAGCCGCCGCCATCAACGGCAAAATCAGTACCGGCAATACCGGCCTTTGGCTGAAAGAAAAAAACAGCATCATCAACGTGCGCGAAATGCTGCCCGACCATACGCTTTTGGGCATCAAAATTTGGCAGCGCAACGATAAAAACGAACTGACCCAAGCGGCAGAAGCCGAATCCGCCGTTTTGAATCCCGACGGCAGCTGGCAGCTGAAAAATATCCGCCGCAGCATATTGGGTGAAGATAAAGTCGAGGTTTCTACCGCCGCCGAAGAAAACTGGCCGATTTCCGTCAAACGCAACCTGATGGACGTATTGCTCGTCAAGCCCGACCAAATGTCTGTCGGCGAATTGACCACCTACATCGACCATCTGGAAAAAAACAACCAAAATACCCAAGTTTATGCCATCGCATGGTGGCGCAAGCTGGTGTATCCCATTGCCGCATGGGTGATGGCGCTTGTTGCCTTCGCCTTTACGCCGCAAACCACGCGCCACGGCAATATGGGCTTGAAACTCTTCGGCGGTATCTGCCTCGGTTTGCTGTTTCACTTTGCCGGACGGCTCTTCGGCTTTACCAGCCAGTTGTACGGTGTGCCGCCGTTTTTGGCCGGCGCATTGCCAACGGTTTTGTTTGCACTGTTGGCGGTGTATCTGATACGCCGTCAGGAAAAAAGATAAGGCAAAATCAACTTCAGGCCGTCTGAAAGGCAATCTTCAGACGGCCTGAGTATTTTGTGTGCAAAAAACAAAATGCTAAAGTAAAATAATACCTTTCCAAACCAATGCGGCTATTGAAAATGTCCCAAACCATCTGCTTGAATATGATTGTCAAAAACGAAGCGGCAATCATCGAAGAAACACTGGCCAACATCACCGACCACATCAAACTTGACTACTACGTCATCAGCGATACCGGCTCGACCGATGATACCGTCGGCGTGATCCGCCGCTTTTTCGATGCAAAGGGCATCGCGGGCGAGATTCATCATGATGGTTGGCAAAATTTTGCATACAACCGCAATCAGGCGTTGAAACACGCAAAAGGTAAAACCGATTACGTGTTGATTTTTGATGCGGACGACCGCTTTGAAGGCAAATTGGAATTGCCCAAGCTGACCGCCGACCGCTACCGCCTCCGCATGAGAAATGCTACGGGCAGCGTGATTTATTACCGTCCGCTGTTGTTGCGCAATGACGGCACATTCTACTGGCGCGGCGTGTTGCACGAGTTTATCGAAACCGACAAACAAGATACCAGCGAAGCCACGCTTCATGGCGACTATATGGTTCTCAGCGGCCGTTTCGGCGCGCGCAGCAACATGGCGAACAAATACCTGCTTGACGCCGTTTCTTTGGAAAAAGCGTTTTACAGCCCCGAAGATGAAGACCTGAAACCGCGTTACGCCTTTTATGCGGCACGTTCTTATTGGGACTCCGATATGCCCGAGCGTGCGAGCGAATGGTTTAAAAAACGCATCGAGTTGGGCGGTTGGGTCGAAGAAGTAACGGTTTCTTACCAACAGCTGGGCGAGTGCTACAAATTAATGGGCAAACGCGATGAAGCTTTGGCGACTTGGCTGGCAGGCTACGATTACAACCCGCGCCGTGCCGAGTGCCTCTACCTTGCGCAAACCATGCTGCGTCAGGAAGGGAAATACCGTATTTCCCATGCAATCGGCCTGATGGCGAAACGCATTCCGTTCCCGAAAGACGATATTCTTTTTGTCCAAAACAATGTTTATCAGTTGGACATCGACTATGAATTGTCGGTTACCGCTTATGCGGCCGGCGATTTGCGTCAAGGCTATGAGTCTTGCCGACACTTGCTCTTGCTGAATGTACGCGAGGCATTGACCACGGTGACCATGCAAAATATGTGGCTCTACCGCGAACACGCGCAAACCGAAACGCGTGAAGTGTTGGAGCAGCTGGTGGCCGTCATGCAGCCTTATGCCTCGCAGGGCGGACGTTTGGCAGAAGTGACCGAATATTTTGCCGATATTTTGAAAAACCGTTAATCAGGACTTTGCCCCGGCCATAATGCCGTCTGAAAGGAAATTTTTTGAGCAAGCGCAATCTGTTTTCCGTCGATAAATCTTTGGAAAAGCCCGAACGCGTCCTCTTGGTCGGCGTGATGTTGACGGCGGACTATTCCGGCGCAAACGAAACGCGCGAGCGCGGCTTTCAGACGGCCTTGGCCGAAGCGGCAGAATTGGTGGGCGCGGCCGGTGGCGATTTGGTTTCTATCGAAACTTCGCGTCGCGACAAACCACATCCGGCTTTATTTGTCGGTACGGGCAAGGCGGAAGAGTTGGCGGCAGTGGTCAAGCAGCATGATGTCGGGCTGGTTGTGTTCAACCACGAACTCACGCCGACACAAGAGCGTAATCTGGAAAAAGAGCTTCAATGCCGCGTCCTCGACAGAGTGGGTTTGATTTTGGCGATTTTTGCCAAACGCGCCCAGTCGCAGGAAGGTAAGTTGCAGGTGGAGTTGGCTCAGTTGAACCATTTGAGCGGACGGCTGGTGCGCGGTTATGGACATTTGCAAAGTCAGAAGGGCGGCATCGGCTTGAAAGGGCCGGGCGAAACCCAGCTGGAAACCGACCGCCGTTTAATCGGACAAAAAATCACGGCATTGAAAAAACAGCTTGCCGATGTCCGCAAACAACGTGCCACGCGCCGCAAATCGCGCATGAGCGGCCGTCTGAAAACCTTTGCCATCGTCGGCTATACCAATGCCGGAAAATCCAGCCTGTTCAACCGTTTGACTAAAGCGGACGTATTGGCGAAAGACCAGTTGTTCGCCACTTTGGATACCACTGCGCGCAGGCTTTTCCTGTCGCACGAGGCGAGCGTGATTTTGACCGATACCGTCGGCTTCGTCCGCGATTTGCCGCACAAGCTGGTGTCGGCGTTTTCCGCTACTTTGGAAGAGACGGCGATGGCAGATGTGCTACTGCACGTCGTTGATGCCTCCAATCCCGATTTTGAACGGCAAATGGACGATGTCAACGGCGTCTTGGAAGAAATCGGCGCGCATGAAATTCCGCAATTGGTGGTGTACAACAAAATCGATTTGCTGCCGTCGGGTATGCGTGAAGCAGGCATTTTGCGCGATAATTCCGGGCAGGCCGTCGGCGTGAATATTTCCGTTGCCGAAAGTTTGGGCCTGGACGGTTTGCGCGAAGCGATGATTGAATTGGCTGTACAGCCGAATGCTTGATGTTTAAATGAAACAAGGCCGTCTGAATCTTCAGACGGCCTTACCGTAAAATTCTAAATCTGAGGATTATGCCGACAGAGGGCTTTTCTTTTTGAACACGCTTTCGTAAAGCATCCAAGCGGCGAGGCTCAGGTATACGGTGCTGGACAAAATGCCGATAACGGCGAAGATAGGCATAAGGCGATCAATCATGGTGAGGTTTCCCAATAAGTTAGTTTTATAAGTAAATGTGTGTTTTTTGATTTCCGTCTTCGCGGAATGCCTAAAGTATGCTGCTTAAATGGATTGAGGTCAACAAAGAATGTATCGGGATTTTTAAAAAAGTTCCATTTTTACATTAAAATAATCGGAAGTTTTTAAAGATAAACGGTATTTATATGTTACCGTTCATCATTTGATAAACGGTCAATGCTTTGTTTTCCATATTTTTTATAAAATTCGACAGTCTATTGATTCAAAAGTAAATGAAATGAAGCGGAAAAACGCTTTTTGCTAAAATGTAACACCCTGAAACGATTGTTTCAGGCCGTCTGAAAAATAAATCGAACACATGATGACATCTCCCACACATCCCCAAAAAAACTGTTTCCATTGCGGACTGGAAGTTCCCGAGCATCTGCATCTGACGGTTCGTTTTGAAGACGAAGAACATGAAACCTGCTGCGCCGGCTGCCAAGCAGTGGCGCAGAGCATTATTGATGCCGGTTTAGGCAATTATTACAAACAGCGTACCGCCGACGCGGAAAAATCCGAATTGCCGCCGCCGGAAGTGTTTTCGCAATTAAAGCTGTACGATTTGCCCGAAGTGCAGGCGGACTTTGTCGAGGTCGGCGTAGGGGATGAACGCGAGGCGGTATTGATGCTGGGCGGCATTACCTGCGCCGCGTGTGTGTGGCTGATTGAGCAGCAGTTGCTGCGTATGAAGGGCGTGGTGCGTGTGGATTTGAATTACAGCACCCACCGCTGCCGCGTGGTGTGGGACAGCGCCCACATCGAATTGTCGGATATTTTGCTGAAAATCCGCCAAACCGGTTATACCGCCGCGCCTTATGATGCGCAAAAAATCGAAGCGCAGGCGCAGAAAGAGCGCAAGCAGTTTATCGTCAGATTGGCCGTGGCCGGTCTGGGCATGATGCAGACGATGATGTTTGCCCTGCCGACTTATTTTTACGGCGGCGACATCGAGCCGCTTTATTTGGAAATCCTGCATTGGGGCGGCTTTTTGATGGTGTTGCCCGTTGTGTTTTACAGCGCGTTGCCGTTTTACCGCGGCGCATGGCGCGACTGGAAAAACCGCCGTGTCGGCATGGATACGCCTATTGCCATTGCCATTGTGATGACCTTTATCGCGGGTATTTACAGCCTGGCCACCAACGCAGGGCAGGGCATGTATTTTGAATCCATCGCCATGCTGCTGTTTTTCCTGTTGGGCGGGCGTTTTATGGAACAGATTGCCCGACGCAAAGCAGGCGATGCGGCGGAGCGGTTGGTCAAACTGGTTCCGGCATTTTGCCACCGTTTGCCGGCTTATCCGGAAAGCGAAGCCATCGAGGAAGCCGCAGTTGTCCGCCTCAATATCGGCGATACGATTGTTGTGAAGCCCGGCGAAGTTATTCCGGTGGATGGTACGGTTTTGTCCGGCGAGAGCGAAGTCAACGAAGCCATGTTGACCGGCGAAAGCCTGCCCATTGTGAAAAGGCCGTCTGAAAAAGTAACCGCCGGCACGCTCAACACCAGCAGCCCTTTAATCATCCGCACCGACCATACCGGCGGCAACACGCGCCTGTCCCATATCGTCAAACTGCTCGACCGTGCGCTGGCGCAAAAACCGCGTGCCGCCGAGTTGGCCGAAAAATACGCGTCCAGTTTTGTGTTTGGCGAACTCTTGCTTGCGATCCCCGTTTTTATCGGCTGGGCTTGGTATGCCGACGCGCACACCGCCTTGTGGATTACCGTCGCCCTGCTGGTCATTACCTGCCCGTGCGCCTTATCGCTCGCGACTCCGACTGCGCTGGCTGCTTCGACCGGTGCGCTTGCTAAAGACGGCATTCTCATCAGTGGCAAACAAAGCCTGGAAACGCTTGCCCAAATTGACGACGTCGTGTTCGACAAAACCGGTACGCTGACCAAAGGGCAGCTTTCCGTCAGCCGGATGTTGAGCGCAGGCCGTCTGAACGAAGCCCAAGCCCTTGCCATTGCCCAAGCATTGGAGCAGCAATCGGAACACCCCATCGCCCGTGCCATTTTAAACCATACGCTTTCAGACGGCCCTGTATCCGCGTTTGATGTGAAAGTGCAGCAACGGGTCAACCGTATCGGACACGGTGTCAGCGCGCAAATCGAATTGGATGGCGAAACCCAAGTTTGGGCTTTAGGCAAAGCGGCGTTTGTTGCGGAAATTGCCGGTAATCTGCCTGAAACATTTGCCCATATCGACCACACAGGCGGCATTATTTTCTTGGGCAATCAAAGCGGTTTTCAGACGGCCTTTTTGCTGGAAGACCAAATCAAAGACAGCGCCGCTGAAATGTTGCAAAACCTAAAACAGCACGGCATCCGTCTGCACCTTTTAAGCGGCGACCGTCAGGCTGCCGTCGCCCAAGTCGCGAAAGAGCTGGGCTTAGATGCCTATCGTGCCGAAGCCACGCCGGAAGACAAGCTGGCTTATGTAGAAAGTCTGCAAAAACAAGGACGTAAAGTTATGATGATCGGCGACGGGATCAACGACGCCCCCGTCCTTGCCCAAGCCGACGTGTCGGCCGCTGTGGCCACGAGTGCCGATGTGGCGCGCGACGGTGCCGATGTGGTTTTGCTCAATGATGATTTGAACGTTTTGCCCGTGATGATGGAACAGGCACGCCGCACCCATCAAATCATCCGCCAAAACCTGACTTGGGCGAGCGCATACAATCTGGTTGCCGTTCCGCTGGCCGTATTTGGTTACGTGACCCCTTGGATCGCCGCGCTCGGCATGAGTTTCAGCTCGCTGCTGGTGTTGGGCAATGCCTTGAGATTGTTGAAAACCAAAAAGGCCGTCTGAAAACGGCAGATCCATTGCCTAAACGAAAGAATACGCCATGCCTAAAGCCACTTTTTATACACACGTCGCCCGACCGGCTGCCTTTGCCTGCCGCCTGATTGCGCGCGCCATACGCGATGGCGAGCAGATTTTGGTGTGGTCGGATTCCGCTGCGGCAGTGCAGCAACTTGACATCGATTTGTGGCAGCAAATTCCCGAAAGCTTTATTCCGCATGAAGTCTGGCTGCCTACCGACCCCATGCCGTCTGAAACGCCGGTATTGCTTGCGTTTGGAAATGCACTGCCGGATATTCCGCAGGATTGCACGGTTTTAAACCTGTCTGCCGATTTCTGGAGCCAAGCCCCGGCCATTCCAAACCGTATCCTTGAAATTGTGGGCAACAGCTTAGAAGATTTGGCCGAAGCCCGAGACCGTTTCCGAGCTTATCGTCAGAGCGGATTTGAGATTGAGCATTTTTCGAGAGAAGGAAAGGATTGAGTGTTGAAGATATTCAAGGCCGTCTGAATATAAACAAAGGGACATTTTGATGATGTCCCTTTGTTTTTTAGATTGATTATCGGAAGGCTTCGCGCCATATGCCATAAAATATGAGACAACAGCAGAAAACGTAGAAATAATGGAAAAAGCGTTCGAAAAGGGAAGTATTGGCAAGATACCATTGAACAGACTGATGGTGGTGTTGGGGATTTTTGAGGATTAAGTTGGGGAAACGGACAATCGAAGGTACGGCAAACAAGTCAAACAGATTGAGGAAGATAGTAACCAATAATGAAAAACCGATTGTCTCATGAAATACGTCGAATGGCTGCAATGAAATGGTGTGTGCAAATAGGGAGGTCAGGGCAGATTTGTTGGACATCCATAAATAAAACAGCCCACCGATAGACAGGTAAAGCGCAAGACGGACCTATATGGATAGTTTGCGTGGCAAATAGAGGATAAAGAAGAAGTTGAGCAGGATAAAGAAAATAGGAAAAACGGATTTCATGGGTTTGTTTGCTTACAGTTTGGTATTTAAAGCTGCTAAGGGAAACGCATTACTGCTTGTATGAAGGGCTACCAGCCATTCTATTTTAGGCCGTCTGAAAAAGATTTGCGTAAGGGCAAGGGTTTCAGACGGCCTTAAGTTTTTTGAAGTCAAAAAATGATGGTTTAGGATTCGGTTTTTGAGGCCGCGTTGGCGAAATAGCGGTTGGATACCGGATTGAAGATGAGGAGCAGCAAAACAGGGTGGAGTATGGATTGAATAATGATTTGTTGGGAACTATAGCTCGCCATATCGCTATACACCATG
Source organism: Neisseria sp. HMSC078C12 (assembly GCF_001838065.1). Lineage (NCBI taxonomy): Bacteria > Pseudomonadati > Pseudomonadota > Betaproteobacteria > Neisseriales > Neisseriaceae > Neisseria > Neisseria sp. HMSC078C12. The sequence continues at coordinate 67,998 of NZ_KV835584.1, forward strand.
ATCAACGAAGCGGCCGCCAACAAAACAGCCAGCCAACGGGCGGAACGGTTGCCTGAAAGCAGACCGACGGCAATAAATACCGGCAAGGAAAGGAGTATGAAGTATAGGGGCATAGACAGCCACCAAGGCAGGAAAGGGAATGCCGAGGCTGCAACCTCTATCAGTACATCGCCCGAATAAATCGCAAGAGCAACGGTGGTAAAGCAAGTAAGGGCAGTTAGGATGAAATAGAGAACGGTGGCGATGGTAACAGGGATTGGACGTTTCATGTAATAAAAGCCTTGGAGAGGATAAGGATTAAAATCGGTATTGGCCAAACCTTGTTACGAAGGCAATGGCCGTCTGAAAACAGGCTATTCGTCTTTCTCAAATGAAGAAAGCTTGATAATGGCAGGCTGGAAGACTGCAACCAAATAGATCATGATAGGGAGGATAAGATACGTAAAAGGAATATCTGCGCGCAATAGTGCAATTAGAAAGGCAAGGTATAATGTCAGCAGGGCAAGGAAAATAACGCTCTTTTTCCATGTCGCTTGGCGGATTTCTTTTGCAGTCGGCTGCTTATAGCGGACTTTTTTGTGGCAGGTCGGGCACTCTTTAATGCTTTTCAGTCCTTTGAATGCACTCCCCCGAATCGGATTGGAACAATGAGGACAAGAGAATAGGGATGGTTTCATTATTTTTTTATTGGGCCGTATAAGGTATTGCCCATCCGGAAAAGCGGGTTGGATGGGCAACGTATATGTTTATTCGTCTTTTTCAAAAGATGAAAGTTTGTTTTGAATCGGGATAATGTAGTAGACGAGAAAGCCGATAACTAATACCGTACTGATATATGGGGGGAATGTACCAAACAGGCTGATCAGTATTGCCGCTACGATGCAGACAACGACTACAAAAATAGCGAAAGGTTTCAGCAAAGCTTTGAAATATTCGCCGACAGGCGGTTTTTTGAATTTGACTTTTTTATGGCAGGAAGGACATTCTTTGACTGCGGCCAAACCTTTAACCAATCCGCCTTGGATCGAAGCATGGCAGTGTGGGCAGGGGAGAGAAGGATTAAGATTGTTCATTGTATTCAATCTGACTTAGGGTTTGGAAAGGTGGTATCGATATTGCCGATACCACCGCTATTTATCGGAAACAATAGGCTTATTGGGAATATTTTTTACCTAAAGCTTCGGCTGCTTTTTGTAATTCTTGATTGGCTGCACGCAGGGTTTCTTGCAATTTTTGAGATTTTTCTTGGAAATCATTGGCAAATTTGAGCGAATCTTTATCTTTGCCGTTGATAGTCAGCTCAGAAGCATGTTTGCCGGCATAAATCATCATGTTGTTGGCAGCACTACTGACTTGTAATGCACGATCCAGAACTGCTTTGATTTCAGGATCTTTGATGTCGAGGGCAGCTGCGCTCTGATGGAATTGTTCCAGTGCGGCAGTCAGTTTGTTCATCTGCTCCAAAGTTTCTTTTTCTTTATTTTGGTTAGCCAAGTTTTGCAATTCTAGGCCTAGCTGAGTAATTTTTTGAGCTTCTTCACCGGTTGTGAAGTGAATGAATTTTTGCAATTCGGCAAGACCGTCCGGAGATTTTTTATCGGAAATGACGATAGGTTCGGCCAGTTTAGGATCTGCTTCCGGGAATTCACTCAGGGCTTTTTCGTATTTGTTGGCCGGGCTAGATTCGCTTTGGGCAACTTGTTCTGCCGGTTTGTCGCTGCTGCCTTTATTGCCGGAGTCGCCGCAGGCTGCCAGTAGGGAAGCGGACAAGATCAGCATACCGAATTTGTTTAATACGTTCATATTAGGATTCCTTCTTAAGTTAGGGGAAACGGGAAAATTTGTTTTTATTGATGAGTGTAGATAATTATTTGTACTTTTGTTCTATTTTATTACAAATTTGTTTATTTTTCATAAATTAGGTTAAGTGGTATGTTTTTGGAATTAAACGGCAAAGATGGATGGTCGTAAAATATTGAACATATAATGAAATTAACAAGGGTAATAAGGTTGGCTATGCTGTTTTGAACTAAAGTAGATTTTTTTATTAAGATATTGTTGGTTGATGCAATAGGAATCAAAAGGCCGTCTGAAACAATAAAGTTTCAGACGGCCTTTTTGATTTGCTGGAATTAGTTGCCTAAGTCGAATGCTTTATGCAGAACGCGGGTGGCCAGTTCCATGTATTTTTCGTCAATCAGGACGGATACTTTGATTTCGGAAGTTGAAATCATTTGGATGTTGATGCCTTCTTCTGCGAGGGTGCGGAAGATTTTGGCGGCTACGCCGACGTGTGAACGCATGCCCAAGCCGACTGCGGAGACTTTGCATACGGTGTCGTCGCCGTCGATGTAGGCTGCGCCGATGCTGTCTTGACGTTGTTGCAGGATTTCGATGGTTTGTTTGTAGTCGCTGCGCGGTACGGTGAAGGAGAAGTCGGTTGTGCCTTCGCTGCCGACATTTTGGATGATCATGTCGACTTCGATGTTGGCATCGGCAACTGCGCCGAGGATTTGGTAGGCAACGCCGGGTTTGTCGGGTACGCCGCGTACGTTGATGCGGGCTTGGTTTTTGTCGAATGCGATACCGGTTACGGCTGCTCTTTCCATGTTGTCGTCCTCTTCAAAGGTAATCAGGGTGCCGTCGCCGCCTTCTTGCAGGCTGCTGAGTACGCGCAGGCGCACTTTGTATTTTCCGGCGAATTCTACGGAGCGGATTTGTAAAACTTTTGAGCCGAGGCTGGCCAATTCGATCATTTCTTCGAATGTGATCGTGTCCATGCGGCGTGCTTCGGGTACGACGCGCGGGTCGGTGGTGTAAACGCCGTCTACGTCGGTATAAATTTGGCATTCGTCGGCTTTGAGGGCTGCGGCAAGTGCAACGGCGGAGGTATCGGAGCCGCCGCGGCCGAGGGTTGAGATATTGCCTTCGCTGCTGATGCCTTGGAAACCGGCTACGATAACGACTTTGCCCTCGGCGAGGTCGGCACGCATTTTTTCGTCATCGATGCTTTCGATGCGGGCTTTGGTGTGGGAAGTGTCGGTTTTGAGGGCAACCTGCCAGCCGGTGTAGCTTTTGGCGTCAACGCCGATGTCTTTCAGGGCCATGGCCAGCAGGCCGATGGTTACTTGTTCGCCGGTGGCAAGGACGACGTCCAGCTCGCGCGGATCGGGATGTTCTTGCATTTCGTGCGCCAGGGCGACCAGTCGGTTGGTTTCGCCGCTCATGGCGGATACGACGACTACGATGTCGTGTCCTTCGGCGCGGGCTTTGGCGACACGTTTGGCTACGTTTTTGATGCGTTCGGGCGAGCCTACTGATGTGCCGCCGTATTTATGTACGATTAACGCCATGTTTCGTGCTTTCTTGTGGGGTTTGTCGGGCAGCTTGGTTTGCTGGAAAAAGGGTTATTATTACTATTTTTTACATGAAATTCAAGGATGGGACGCGCTTTTTTGAGTAAATGCGCATAAATGGACGGGGTTAAAAAAGGCCGTCTGAAATCTTTCAGACGGCCTTGCTGCTTATCGGGACAAAAGGGCGGCCTTTTGGTGTTGGACCAATTCGGCAATGCCTTTATGGGCGAGGGCAATGAGTTTGCCCAATTCTTCGATGCTGAACGGTGCGCCTTCGGCCGTACCTTGGATTTCGATGATTTTGCCGGATGCGGTCATGATGATGTTGACGTCGCTGTCGCAGCCTGAATCTTCGGGATAGTCCAAGTCCAGAAGCGGTATGCCGCCCACCACGCCGGCGGAAACGGCGGCAACGGCTTCGCGGATGGGGTTTTCGCTGATGAGGCCGTCTGAAAGGAGTTTGTCCACGGCGATTTGCAGGGCAACGTAGGCGCCGGTAATGGAGGCGGTACGCGTGCCGCCGTCGGCTTGGATGACGTCGCAGTCAATCAGGATTTGGCGTTCGCCGAGTTTTTCCATATCGACGACGGCGCGCAGCGAGCGGCCGATCAGGCGTTGGATTTCTTGTGTGCGGCCGGACTGTTTGCCTGCGGCGGCCTCGCGGCGCATACGGGAGGCGGTGGAAGCCGGCAGCATACCGTATTCGGCCGTTACCCAGCCTTGCTCTTTACCGCGCAGGAACGGTGGGACATTTTCGTCGATGGAGGCGGTGCAAATCACTTTGGTGTTGCCGCACTCGATAAGGCAGGAGCCGTCGGCGTGGGGGAGGAAGTTTGGGGTAATTTTGATGTTGCGCAGGCTGTCGGCGGCGCGGCCGGTGCGTGTGTAGTCGCTCATGATGGTCCTTTTGGGGAATAAAAAATAGGTTGCCTTGAATTATAGAGGAATTTGGCGGCAAAGGCCGTCTGAAAATTGTCGGTCGGGTGTGTTATAGTATCCGTACTTTCACTCGTATTTGGAAACGGAGTAAAACCATGGCTACAAGACGAAATATTCAAATCCACAGCATGACCGGCTTTGCCAATGCCGCAGGCGAATGCGGCGGCAAGCGGATTAATTTGGAAATCCGCGCGGTCAACCATCGTTATTTGGATGTCCAATTCCGTATGCCGGAAGAGTTGCGCTATTTGGAAGGCGCGTTGCGCGAGCAGATTGCCGCGGCCGTGGCGCGCGGTAAATTGGAATGCCGCATCCAGCTGCAGGATGCCTCTTCGGGCGGACAGACTTTGGAGGTCAATCAGGATTTGGTTGCCCAACTGGCGCATTTGAACAAAACTTGGCGTAAGGAACATGATTTTGCCAAATTGAGCGTGGCCGATGTTTTGCGTTTTCCCGGCGTTTTGGCGGGTCAGGGCGAAGATGCCGAAGCTTTGGCCAAAGGCGTTAAAGATTTATTGACCAGTGCTTTGAAAGAGTTTGCAGCCGCCCGCAAACGCGAAGGCAAAAAACTGGGTGAACACCTGCTGCAACGCCTGGACGGCATGGAAGAGATTGTGGATGCTTTGAACGAATTGTTCCCCAGCCTTCTGCAGGCTCATATGGACAAAGTCAAAGCCCGTTTGGCAGAAGCCGTCGGCAATATTGACAACGACCGCTTGCAACAAGAATTTGCTTTGTTCATCCAAAAATCCGATGTGGATGAGGAATTCAGCCGTTTGCGCACCCATATCGCCGAAGTGCGCCGCATCGTTACCGAAGGCAAGGGCAGCGTAGGCAAACGTTTGGATTTCCTGATGCAAGAGTTGAACCGTGAAGCCAATACCTTGGGCAGCAAAGCCATCGCCGCCGAATGCACGCAAGCTTCGGTTGAACTGAAAGTCTTAATCGAACAAATGCGCGAACAGGTTCAAAATATCGAATAAATCGATAACGAACGGATAAAACAAGGCCGTCTGAAAAGTTTTCAGACGGCCTTTGTGTCGATATGGGGCGGAACCGGTTGAGTTTATTTTTAAACATTATTGGAGGCAGGTTTCCTGTTTCGTGACTATCATTGCGTACAAGAGTTAACATGTGTTAAATTATGGCAATTATTGTCATGATAAGAACATACAAAGGAGTAAAAACATGAACTTTCTGACAGCAGTCAGTCGGCAAATGACCCGCTTCACCGCCCTGATCATCATTCTTGCCTCCATTATCGCCTTTATCGAACCTGCTACGTTTTCATGGGTAAAAGGCGATACGCAAGTCGTCGTACTCGGCATCATCATGCTCGGCATGGGCATGACTTTGGGTAAGGAAGATTATCAAATTCTGGCGCAGCGTCCGCTCGATATTTTTATCGGCGCAATCGCCCAATACACGATTATGCCCCTGCTTGCCATCGGTATTGCCAAAGCCTTCAATCTTTCGCCCGGATTGACGCTGGGTTTGGTTTTGGTCGGCACCTGCCCGGGCGGCGTTTCGTCCAATATCATGAGTTTTTTGGCTAAAGGCGATGTTGCTTTTTCAGTCGGCATGACCACGGTTTCCACCGTCCTCGCGCCTGTGATGACGCCGCTGTGGATGACTTATTTGGTCGGACAAACCGTCGAAATGGACGGCTGGGGCATGTTCAAATTTATGCTGCTTGTAACGCTTTTGCCTGTTGTCATTGGTTCGGTGGCCAATATTTTGCTGCACAAAAAACACTGGTTTGAAGACGTGCGCGCGATTATGCCGGCGGTTGCCGTTGCCGCATTTGCGTGTATTGTCGGCGGCGTCGCAGCCGTCCACGGCCACCGTTTCGCCGAATCCGCTTTTGTTATGGTACTCGCCATCGCCGCACACAACATCGGCGGCTATATTCTCGGCTATTACAGCGGCGCGTTAACCGGTATGAATACCGCCAAAAAACGCACCCTTGCCATCGAAGTTGGTGTACAAAATGCCGGACTTGCCACCGGTTTGAGCGCCAAATTTTTCCCCGGCAATGCCGAGTCTGCCGTTGCCGCTGCCGTTGCCTGCGTTTGGCACTCCGTATCGGGAACGATTTTGGGTAATTTGTTTGCCTGGTGGGACAAGCGTCAGCAATAAGCCGGTAAACATTGCCAAATAATAAAAGGCCGTCTGAAAAGGTTTCAGACGGCCTTTTGATTGTTTTTGAAATCAATGCGCTTTATGTGTCGTGCCGTACACGATTTTGTCCGTTAACGCCATGGCAAGGGCGGAAATCAGGAAACAGATGTGGGTAATGCACTGCCACATGATTTGTTTTTCGGTCAGGTTGGCGGCGTTGAGGAAGGTTTGCAGCAGATGGATGGAGGAAATGCTGATGATGGACATCGACAGCTTAACCTTCAAAACCGATGCGTTGACATGGCTGAGCCATTCGGGCTGGTCGGGGTGTTCGTTAACGTGGAGGCGGGAAACGAAGGTTTCGTAGCCGCCGATAATGACCATGGTCAGCAGATTGGCAATCATCACAACGTCAATCAGGTTTAACACGGCCATCATGATGGTGTTTTCATCCATGATGCCGAGATTGGTGACCAAATGCCATAAGGATTTGAGGAATTTGTAGGCGTAAATGCCTTGGGCGACAATCAAGCCCAGATAAATCGGTAGTTGCAACCAGCGGCTGGCGAAGATGAAATGCGCGAAGATGCCCATTCGGTCGCGGGGCGTGTGTTTGGTCGGGGTAGGATGTTCCATAATATGTTGTGTTTGGGAAAGACAGGGGGCGGCATTTTAATGGAAAAATTTTCAAGCTGCAATCTTATTAGTGGCTGAATTTAAAAAGAAAGGCCGTCTGAAAACAGGATGTCGGCTTTTTGTTTTCAGACGGCCTTGTAGGTTGTCAGGTCGGGCAAACACGCGCAAAATCGCTTTGCTTTTTAGAGATGGATATTATGCTCGCAGATTCGTTTTTTTATTATCTGGTGTTGGTCGGTTTTGCCGCCGGGCTGATGGATGCGGCGGTTGGCGGTGGCGGGTTGTTGCAGATTCCCGGATTGTTCAACCTATTGCCAAGCGCTACGCCTGTGGCCTCGGTAATGGGTGTCAATAAATTTGCTTCCTGCTGCGGCACGCTGACTGCAACGGGGCAATATCTGCGCCGAATCCCTGTGCCGTGGAAAATGCTGCTGCCTGCCGCGGCGTTGGCATTTGCCGCTTCATATTTGGGTGCGAAAACGGTGGTGTATTTCCCCGTGCAATACATGAAGCCGGCAATGTTGGTCATCATGATTGCCATGTGTCTGTACACTTTTTTGAAAAAAGACTTGGGGCAGACGGTGCGCACTGAAAAGCTGACGCGCCACGAAACTTTATGGGGCTTGTTTTTCGGCGCGTTAATCGGGTTTTATGATGGCATTTTCGGGCCGGGAACGGGCAGCCTGCTGGCTTTCGTGTTCGTCCGCTTTTACGGCTATGATTTTCTGGCGGACAACGCCTCGGCAAAAGTCATCAATTGGACGATTAAAAATGGAATGTTATTACGGTAAATGATTTGAGACGTTCTAACAACTGGAAAAAACGATTCATGAGTACATTCATTATTACAACCATGAGCGCATTCAGGGGAAACTAAAAGGACTGAGCTCTGTGAATTACAGAACTCAGTCCTTGAACTAAATCAGTCTAACTTTTGGAGTCAGATCATTTTACGGAGCTTTTTTTGTTGTGTGCTTTAAGCCATTTTTGCATTTGTTCAATTTCCGCTTGTTGTGCGTTAATAATATCCTCAGCAAGCTTACGCATCTCAGGATCCTTTCCGTATTTTAATTCAACTTCCGCCATTTTTACTGCGCCAATATGGTGTGGCAACATACCTGCTGCAAAAGCAACATCAGGATCTTTATATTGCGCAGCTGCCATCATGTCTTGATTCATTTGATTCATACCTTGCATTAATTCTTGTTGCATTGCAGAATCTGTCGACATTGACATATTCATGTGTGCTTGATGCGGTTGTTCATTAGCTTGGGCATAATTTGAAATTGCAACAGCGCTAAGTGTGATAAAAGTCATAAGTTTTTTCATGTTTTTCGCCTATGTGATAACTGAAGGAGCACAAATCATAAACTTTGACCTAAGGTTAAAGTCAACATTTATTCCGAAAATGTTTGGTGAGGTGCTAAAAGCTAAAATAAGACAATATTTGAGCTGCGTTACGGATTTATGTTGCTGCTGTGCCTGACCATTGGAAAGTTTGCTTGGGATTTATTGGGTTGATATCGAATGAAAAAAGGCCGTCTGAATGTTTCAGACGGCCTTTGTGTTTTACAGTTTAACCGAATGCTCGCGTGTTTCGTGGAACACGATGTCCGGCCAGCGTTCTTGCGTCAGATTTAAGTTTACGCGGTTAGGCGCGAGGTAGGCGAGGTTGCCACCTGCGTCTATCGACAGATTGCCTGCATTGGCTTTTTCAAATTCCGCTAGCTTTTTCTTGTCTTCACACGATACCCAGCGCGCAGACCAGATGGATGCGCTGTCGAACACGGCTTCTACGCCGTATTCGTTGGCCAGCCGCGAGGTAACGACTTCAAACTGCAACACGCCGACCGCGCCCAAAATTAAATCTGCGCCGCTCATCGGTTTGAAGACCTGCACCGCGCCTTCTTCGCCAAGTTGTTGCAAACCTTTTTGCAGTTGCTTGATTTTCAGCGGGTTTTTGATACGCACACTGCGGAACAGTTCGGGCGCGAAGAAGGGGATGCCGGTAAATGCCAGTTGTTCGCCTTCGGAGAAACTGTCGCCGATTTGGATGTTGCCGTGGTTCGGGATACCGATAATGTCGCCGGCGTAGGCTTCTTCCACCAGCTCGCGGTCATGCGACATGAAGGTTACCACGCTGGAGGCGGCGATTTCGCGGTTGATACGCAGGTGTTTCATCTTCATGCCGCGCTCGAATTTGCCGGAGCAGACGCGTAAGAAGGCGATACGGTCGCGGTGTTTCGGGTCCATATTGGCTTGGATTTTGAAGATAAATCCGGAGAACTTCGGCTCGTCCGGCTCGACCATGCGTACGGTCGCATCGCGCGGTTTCGGCGCAGGCGCCCAGTCAATCAATGAATTGAGGATTTCCTGAATACCGAAGTTGTTAATCGCAGAGCCGAAGAACACGGGCGTGAGTTCGCCGGCGAGAAATTCGTCGAGATTAAATTCGTTGGAAGCCGCCTGCACCAATTCGATTTCGTCGCGCAACTGTTGGATTTCCAATGGAAAGCGTTGTTCCAATTCAGGATTGTCGATACCTTTGATGATGTCGAACTCGTGCGGCAGGCGCTCGCCGCCGGCTTCAAAGAGATAGATTTCGTCGTTCAGGATGTGGTACACGCCTTTGAAGTTTTTGCCCATGCCGATCGGCCAGGTTACGGGTGCGCAGCGGATTTGCAGGATGTTTTCCACTTCGTCCAGCAATTCCAAAGAATCGCGTACTTCGCGGTCGTATTTGTTCATGAACGTGACAATCGGCGTATTGCGCAGGCGGCAGACGTTCAAGAGTTTGATGGTTTGCGCTTCTACGCCTTTTGCCGCGTCGATGACCATCAACGCGCTGTCCACGGCGGTCAATACGCGGTAGGTATCTTCGGAGAAGTCTTGGTGTCCCGGCGTATCCAAGAGGTTGACGGTATGGTCTTTGTAGTCAAACTGCATCACTGACGAAGCCACGGAAATGCCGCGCTGCTTCTCGATTTCCATCCAGTCGGAGGTGGCGAATTTGCCGGTTTTCTTGCCTTTTACCGTACCCGCGCTTTGAATCGCACCTGAAAACAGCAGCAGTTTTTCAGTCAGCGTGGTTTTACCCGCGTCAGGGTGGGAGATGATGGCAAACGTGCGGCGGCGGCGCACTTGGTCGAGAATTTCTTGGGACATGGTTTTCTTTGCAAAAAGGTTCAGGCCGTTTTTTCAGACGGCCTGAAGGATATGGGTGTTGGAAAACAGGCTAAAATAAGGGCGTGTGCAACACGCCCTACAATAGATTGAAAGATGCGGAATTGTACAAAAAAATGCTTGATAATTCAATGTTTGTACCAAAACAAAGGCCGTCTGAAAAGTTTCAGACGGCCTTTGTTTATGAATCGATGATTAAATATCCATCGGTTTCCATTCCGCGCCTTTTACCGGCGGCAGCCATGATTGCGTACCGCTGGAGGCAAATCCCCACAAGGTGTCGGGGAGGTCGTAATGGTCGGCGCGCGTCGGGTCGAGTTGCGTTTCGATTTCATCTTCGCGGCCTTTACGGATTTGCGTGGCGATGTGCGGATTAATCATCACGGTTTTGCCCAATGCAATAAATTCTGCCCAGCCGGTTTCATAGGCGGCCAAAATTTGGTCGGCGGTAAACAGGTTGCCTACGCCGATAAGCGGCAGTTTGCCGTTGATGCGTTCGTGGATAAATTGCATACGGGTTTGTGCGGTATCGCCGCCGCGACGGATTTTTTTATCAAATTCCCACAGAGAAACGTGCAGATATTGCAGCGGTTTTTGTACCAATGCATCAATCAGTGCGCCGGTTTCGGTCATGGTTAAGCCGTCGTCGCCAGGCTCTTCGGGGGAGAAGCGGTAGCCGATAATGAAATCGTCGCGCTGGTGTTTTTCGCGGACGGCAACCACGGCATCGACAACGGCCAGCGGGAAGCGCATTCTGTTTTCCAAGCTGCCGCCCCATTGGTCGTTGCGGCGGTTGCTTTGGGCAGAGTAAAACTGTTGGATTAAATAGCCGTTCGCGCCGTGGATTTCCACGCCGTCAAAACCGGCACGAAGCGCCAAATCGGCGGCTTGCGCATAAGAGGCGATGAGTGCTTCGACTTCTTCTGCGGTCGCTTCGCGTACGTGTTCGGCTTCGTTGGCGGAAGCGCTGATTTTGTCGAGACCGTCCAAAAGGTCATCAATGGCTTTGGAACCGCCGTGATGAATTTGCAAAATCGCTTTTGCGCCTTGTCGTTGCAGGATTTGTGCGGTTTCTTTCAGGCTGTCGAGGCAGTGTTCGCCTGTGGCTTCAGGTTGGCCGTGAAAGGCTTTGCCGTCTTTTTGAACCAAAGTGGCGGCCGTGATAAACATGCCCATATCGCCTGCGCGGTTGCTGAGGAAGGTACGCTCTTGGTCGCTGATCAAACCGTCGGCTTGTGAGCCGAAATGGGTCATGGGGGCGACGGCAAGGCGGTTTTTGATGGTTACGCCGTTATTGAGGGTGTATGTTTGAAAGAGTGGGGCGTATTTTGGATTCATGAGATTTTGCTCTTGATAAGTGAATGGTTGGCAGAGGATTGGGCCATTCGGGAATTTATCAAGTAAACAGGCCGTCTGAAAAGTTTCAGACGGCCTGTTTATTCTTTAATCCTTAGGATTAAAGATTAGGATTGACAATGATTTTTACTGCGGATTCGTTGTTGTGGATCAAGCGCTCGAAGCCTTCGGAAATCAATTCGTCCAGTTTGATGCGTTGGGTGATGAAAGGCTCAAGGTTGATTTTGCCTTCTTCAACCAATTTGATGGTTTCGGCGTGGTCGTTGCAGTAGGCGATGGTGCCGCGCACGTCCAGCTCTTTCATCACAACGCTGTGGACGTTGATGGTAGCGGGGTGGCTCCAAATGGATACGATGACGACTTTCGCAGTTGGACGGCAGGCTTCGACCATGGTGTCCAGCACTTTGTTGACGCTGGTGCATTCGAATGCGACGTCTACGCCTTCGCCATTGGTCAGTTTTTTCACTTCTTCAACGACATCGACTTCGGACGGGTCGAGGATGTAGTCGGCCACACCGGCTTCGCGTGCTTTGTCTTTACGCGCTTTGCTCAATTCGGTGATGATGACTTTGATGCCTTTGGCTTTCAATACGGCAGCCAACAGCAAACCGATTGGGCCTGCGCCGCCAACCAATGCGACGTCGCCTTCTTTCGCGCCACTGCGTACATAAGCATGGTGGCCGACAGACAGAGGCTCAATCAAAGCAGCTTGGTCCAATGGGATTTTGTCGGAAATAGGATGTACCCAACGGCGTTTGACGGCGATTTTTTCAGACAAGCCGCCACCGCAGCCGCCCAAGCCGATGAAGTTCATGTCTTTGGAGAGGTGGTAGTTGCTGCCTTCGCCGGTCGGTACGTCGTCGCGGATGATGTAGGGTTCGACAACAACGTGTTGGCCGACTTTGATGTCGTCTACGCCTTCACCTACGGCATAAACCACGCCGGAGAACTCGTGACCCATGGTGACTGGCGCAGACTCGCCGGAGATTGGGTGCGGATGGCCGCAAGGCGGAATGAAAATCGGGCCTTCCATGAATTCGTGCAGGTCGGTACCGCAGATACCGCACCAAGCAACATTGATGCCGACAGTACCCGGAGCGACGGTTGGCTCGGGAATGTCTTCGATGCGGATGTCGCCTTTGTTGTAAAAACGTGCTGCTTTCATTGTAACGCTCCTTTTTTAAAGTGGAGGCCGTCTGAAAAGACGGTCAATTGGGGAAAGGGAAGCAGTGTGGCGTGTGAAGTATTTTTATTGATATGTTTTATGTTTGTTATTTTACTACTGATAATATGGAAATGGTTTGTCTTTGCTCAAATTAAAGTTTGTAAATGAAAAAAAAGGCCGTCTGAAATGGATAATATGTGTTCAGACGGCCTGGGGCAATAGTTTGAATGCGTTATGGTGTAGGATTGTTACTTTTGCCGCGCTTCAAATGCTTTTGGTAGGCGATGACGTAATCGGCCTTGCTTAAACCTGCCAATACGCGGATATGGGCGGCGGCGGATTTGGACATGGATTCCAAGGTGTAGCCACCTTCCAATACGGAAACGACACGTCCCTGACAGCTTGCCGTTGCTTGGACGATTTTGTGCGTCAGCCAGGCAAAATCGGCTTCATGCAGGTTCAGACGGCCTGTTTCATCTTGTTTGTGCCCGTCAAAACCGGCTGAAAGCAACACCAACTCGGGGCGGAAGGCCATGAGCTTGGGTAGCCATTGTTCGCGGATGGTCGTACGGAAGATACGGCTGCCTGTGCCCGGTTTGAGGGGCGTATGCAGCATATTCTTATTGCCGGCGTATTGTTCTGCCTGAGGGAAGGGGAAGATGTCGGTTTCAAACAGGTTGAAAAACATCACGCGCGGATCGTCTTGGAGAATCTCCGCCGTACCGTCACCGAAGTGGACGTCGAAATCGATGACGGCGATGCGTTGCAGGCGGTATTGGGCAATGGCGTGCATCACGCCGGCGGCAACGTTGTTGATCAGGCAAAAGCCGCCGGCGCTGTTACTGTGGGCATGGTGGCCTGGCGGGCGGATGGCGCAGAAAGCATGCCAGGCCTTTTTGTTCATCACCATATCGACTGCCTTGACGACGGCACCGGCCGCAAAACGGGCGGCTTGAAGGGAGTCGTGGCAGATGACGGTATCGTCGTCGATACGATGGATTTTACCGGGAAGCGGCTGGGCGGCTTCCAACTCGTGCAGATAGTTGCGTGAGTGGACCAATGCCAGCTGCGCATCTTTGATTTCCGGTGCTTCGGCGGTTTGCAGGCGACGCCAAATGCCTTCTTGTTTTAAGGCGGTTTGAATGGTGCTGATGCGTTCGGGCCTGTCGGGATGGTTGGGCCCCGGCTGGTGCTGTAGGAATATCGGATGCGAAATCCATACGGTGCGGGCGTTTTTGCCAAACAAACGGCGCAGGCGGGTGCTGATGCGCCAAAGGATTTTTTTGAACATGGAACAGTATGTGTCGGACAAGTCGTAAAGACTGCTAAATATGGTTAATAAATACGGAAATACTTGGAAATTTTTCAGACGGCCTTTAGAATAGCTCAATTTTGCAGTCCAACCAATGTGTTTGATTGCAGTGTGCAGTTTTTTACTTAATCTAAAACTTGAAAGAACGGATATATTATGAATCAAGCAGTGGCTCAATTTGCCCCTTTAGTGCTGATCATGGTGGTGTTTTACTTCCTGATTATGCGTCCTCAACAAAAGAAATTCAAAGCGCACCAAGCGATGTTGGCCGCTTTGAAAGTCGGCGATAAAGTCGTTTTGGCAGCAGGTTTCAAAGGCCGCGTGACCAAAGTCGGCGAGCAATTCTACACTGTCGACATCGGCCAAGGTGCGAAAATCGAAGTGGAAGTTGAGCGCAACGCGATTGCCGCGAAAGCCGAATAATCCGTTTTTTTGCAAAAAGCCGCCTCATTTTCCGAGCGCGGCTGTTTGCCTTTATAAATAAAGCAAAGGTTTACCATGAACCGTTATCCTTTATGGAAATACCTGCTGATTGCGTTCACGATTGTGGTTGCAGCTGTTTACTCGCTGCCCAACCTTTTCGGTGAAACGCCTGCCGTACAGGTATCGACCAACCGACAAGCCATCGTGATCAACGATCAAACCCAGTCTAAAGTGGATGCCGCGCTGAAGCAGGCAGGTATTCAGACTGATGGTATGTTCATCGTCGACAACTCGCTGAAAGTGCGTTTCAAAGATACCGAAACGCAATTGAAAGCGCGTGACGTCATCGAAAATACTTTGGGCGAGGGCTATATTACCGCGCTCAACCTATTGGCAGACAGCCCTGAGTGGATGGCGAAAATTAAAGCCAATCCGATGTTCTTGGGTTTGGACTTGCGCGGCGGCGTGCATTTCACCATGCAGGTGGACATGAAAGCCGCGATGCAGAAAACGTTTGAACGTTATTCCGGCGACATCCGCCGCGAATTGCGCCGCGAAAAAATCCGTACCGGCACGGTGCATCAGACTGAAAACGGTCTGACCGTGCCTTTGCAAGATGCTGCCGATGTACAAAAAGCCTTGCCTCAGTTGCAAAAATTGTTCCCTGAAGCCACGCTGCTGCCGGACGGCAACAATATCGTGCTGACTTTGTCTGAAGAGGCAATCAATAAAGTACGTTCTGATGCAGTTAAACAAAACATCAATACGTTGCACAACCGTGTGAACGAATTGGGCGTAGCCGAACCGGTTATCCAACAATCCGGCCTTGACCGCATTGTCGTACAGTTGCCGGGCGTGCAAGATACTGCCAAAGCCAAAGACATTATCGGCCGTACCGCGACTTTGGAAGTGCGCATGGTGGAAGACGATCCGATCAAACTGCAAGAAGCTTTGAACGGCAATGTGCCGACCGGTTACGAATTGCTGTCAAGCGGTGGCGATCATCCGGAAACTATTTTGGTCAACAAACAAGTTGAACTGACCGGCGACAACATCAACGACGCGCAACCTAGCTTTGACCAAATGGGTGCACCTGCCGTGAGCCTGAGCTTGGACAGCGCAGGTGGCAGCATTTTTGGCGAATTGACTTCGGCCAATGTGGGTAAACGTATGGCTATGGTGTTGATTGACCAAGGTAAATCCGAAGTCGTTACCGCGCCTGTCATCCGTGCTGCCATTACCGGCGGCCGCGTGGAGATTTCCGGCAGCATGACGACAGCCGAAGCCAACGATACTTCATTGTTGCTGCGCGCCGGTTCGCTGGCCGCACCGATGCAGATTGTCGAAGAACGTACCATCGGCCCGTCTTTGGGTAAAGAAAACATTGAAAAAGGTTTCCACTCTACCTTGTGGGGCTTTGCCGCTGTTGCTGCATTCATGGTGATTTACTACCGCTTGATGGGTTTCTTCTCTACCATTGCCTTGAGTACCAATATCTTGTTTTTGGTGGGTATTTTGTCTGCCATGCAGGCAACGCTGACCTTGCCGGGTATTGCCGCCTTGGCCTTGACCTTGGGTATGGCGATTGACTCCAACGTGTTGATTAATGAACGTATCCGTGAGGAACTGCGTGCCGGTGTCGCACCACAACAGGCCATCAACCTCGGTTTCCAACACGCTTGGGCAACCATTGTCGACTCCAACTTGACCTCCCTGATTGCCGGTATCGCTTTGTTGGTATTCGGTTCCGGCCCGGTACGCGGTTTTGCGGTTGTACACTGTATCGGTATTCTGACTTCGATGTATTCATCCGTGGTCGTGTTCCGTGCTTTGGTCAACCTGTGGTACGGCCGCCGTCGCAAATTGCAAAATATTTCCATCGGTTCGGTATGGAAGCCGAAAGCTGAAATGGCAGAAGGCAAGGAGTAAAACATGGAATTATTTAAAATCAAACGCGATATTCCGTTTATGAGCTACGGCAAACTGACGACTTTTATTTCGTTGGTTACGTTTATCGCCGCCGTGTTCTTTTTGGTAACCAAAGGCCTGAATTTCTCCGTCGAATTTACCGGCGGTACGGTAATGGAAGTCCAATATCAGCAGGGCGTTGATGTGAATAAAACACGCGATCGCCTCGATACGCTGAAAATGGGCGATGTACAGGTTCAGGCATTGGGTACGAACAAGCACATCATGATCCGCCTGCCGAACAAAGAAGGTGTAACGTCTGCCCAGCTGTCCAACCAAGTGATGGATTTGCTGAAAAAAGACAATCCTGACGTTACCTTGCGCCAAGTCGAATTTATCGGCCCTCAAGTCGGCGAAGAATTGGTCACCAATGGTTTGATGGCATTAGGCTTCGTGGTGGCAGGTATCATTATTTATTTGTCCATGCGTTTTGAGTGGCGTTTTGCGGTGTCCGCGATTATTGCGAATATGCACGATATCGTGATTATTCTCGGCTGTTTCGCCTTCTTCCAATGGGAATTCTCATTGACTGTCTTGGCAGGTATTTTGGCAGTTTTGGGTTATTCCGTGAACGAATCCGTGGTGGTGTTTGACCGTATTCGTGAAAACTTCCGCAAACCGCATATGCGCGGCCATACTGTTCCGGAGGTTATCGACAACGCGATTACCGCCACCATGAGCCGTACCATCATTACCCACGGTTCGACCGAGGCAATGGTTGTTTCTATGCTGGTGTTCGGCGGAGCGGCCTTGCACGGCTTCTCTATGGCGCTGACCATCGGTATCGTGTTCGGTATTTACTCTTCCGTATTGGTTGCCAGCCCGCTCTTGCTGATGTTTGGTTTGAGCCGTGAGAACATTGCCAAAGAAGTGAAGAAAAAAGAAGAAGTGGTAGTTTAAACGCTGCAATAATTCGATAAAGGCCGTCTGAAAATTGATTGAATCAGTTTTCAGACGGCCTTTTGTATTTAAATTTCAGAATGTTTTGTTTTAATGAAATCAGAGGGGATAAATGTGAAAGAAAAAGAAAAAATATGGACGATATAATTTTGTGATGAATCAAGTTTATTGTCTGATATGCCCTTAATTGCTTGTCAGTCCCAACATTTTAAAACATAATACTTTTGCCCCCGATGCTGGAGTTTTACTACAAGTACATGATTTGCAAAAAATCTGTCGGGTGTGCAGACCCTGCCAATCAACCTCAAATAAGGAAGGTTAAGAATGAAAGTAACCAGTTTCGGCGAAGTGCTGTGGGACGATTTTCCAAACGGAAAGGTATTGGGTGGCGCCCCCTTGAATGTTGCTGTCCGTTTGCAGTCTTTGGGTATCGATGCTGCCATCATCAGCCGTCGCGGTGATGATGCCGACGGCGAGGAATTGCTGCGCCAGGTCCAAAGCAAAAACGTCAATACTGATTATTTGCAGGTTTGCCAAGAATGCGCGACCAGTTTGGTAAAAGTACACTTGGACAAGTCTGGCAGTGCGTCTTATGAGATTGTTTATCCTTGTGCGTGGGACAGGATTTCGAATAATAATGCGGCAATCAAACGAGTGGCGGAATCCGATGCTTTTGTTTTCGGCAGCTTGGCAACCCGTGACGAGGTTTCGCGTAAAAGCTTGGACGCTTTATTGAAAGAAGCCAAATTCAAAATTTTTGACGTTAATCTGCGCAAGCCGCATTACGATATTGACCGCTTGTTGGAGAGCATGAAACAGTCCGATATGGTCAAACTCAATGATGATGAGCTGTATGAGTTGGCTGCGGCTTACGGTTCTCCTTATCACAGTATCGAACAAAATATCAGCTATCTTGTTAAGCTGACCGGTGTCAAAATCTTGTGTGTGACTTTGGGCAGCCATGGCGCGGTTTTGTATAAGGACGGCGAGGTGTACCGCCATTGTGGTTTCCGCGTTAAAGTGGTGGATACTGTCGGTTCGGGCGACAGCTTTCTTGGCGGTTTGACTTACAAGCTGCTCAATAATGCGCCTCCTCAAGAAGCCATTACTTTTGCTTGTGCGTTGGGCGCGTTGGTTGCTTCGCGTCATGGTGCAACGGCGGATATTTCTTTGGAAGAAATTGAAGCGTTTATGAATCCGGCTTGATATTTTGACAAGAGACATAAAAAGGCCGTCTGAAAAACCATTAAATCAGGTTTTCAGACGGCCTGAGTGTTTTTAGGCTTTACCAATAAGTGGTAAAGCATTCCAGGTTGGTATTTTTCGGGCCGCCGCCTTCTTCTGTCGGAGAGCCAATCATCATCAGGCCGATGATTTTGTCTTTGTCGGTACACTCAAATGCTTCGCGCAACAATGGACTGTTGACCCACATGCCCGTAATCCAAACATTGTCGAAGCCCTGGGCTGATGCGGCCAGTTGCAATGCGTAGGCGGCGCATCCGGCGGTTAGCATTTGCTCCCATTCGGGTTTGGGTTTTGCTACTTCACGGTTTGGCACGAATGTAACGCCGATAATCATGGGCGCCATGTTGCCGACGCGTTCGGCTTTTTTCATGGCGTCATCGCCGAAGTTGAGTTCGGTAACGGTCTTACTCAAAAGTCCGCGGAAACGTTCCAAGCCGGCCTCGCTTTGAATAACGGTAAAGCGGTAAGGGCGCATATTGCCGTGATCGGGCACTTGGGTTGCCGCTTGCAGCATTTGTTCCAGTTGCTCGGCATTGGGTGCCGGAGCCGTCAGTTTTTTGGAAGAGCGACGTGTGGTCAGGAGATTTAAGGCATCCATGTTTTATTCTTTCTTGTGAACTTGAATGAGAATAATTATATAGCGGAAAGATAAATAAATCAGCAAAAGACTGAGGCCGTCTGAATTCAGGTTTCAGACGGCCTTTGGGTTTTACAGGATACCGTTGTTTTGCGTATTTTCAGTAATCAGTGCTTTGCTGATTTCGTCGGCGGTGTAGCTCTTACCGCTTTCAAATACAAAGCTGTCGATATTATTGTTGGCAATATCATGGATGGTCAGGGTTTCGCCTGTATCTTTGATGGTTAAGACCCAATCATCGCCGGTTTTCAACTGTAAATCTTTCAGCGTCAGCCCTTCTTTGAAACGGACTTGGGTATCGCTGCCTCCATACGGATTAAAGGTGTCGTTGCCGCTGTTTCTGCCAAACATGATGACGGTGTTGTCGGCACCCGGGTCGGTAATGGTGTCGTTGCCGCCGGCCGTATCGACGATGTTGATGCCGCGGCCCAAAGTAATGGTTTCATCGCTGCGGTTGCCCCTGTATTCGACAACAGAAGTGTAACGCGACAAATCTAAATCGCTGTTGTCGCTATCGGCATGGATGGTGTGGTTGAAGTTGTTGTATACATCCCGGTTGAGTTCTTCAACGGGTTGGCCGGTGTATTGGACGATGTTTTTGTTGCCGATCATGTGCGGGATAGACAGTTTGAAGTGGTTGATCAGTTCGCCCGTGCTGTATGAGGCATTGCCGTCAAACTGAAACTCGGAAATTGCCCCATAAATACCGCTTTGGTTTTTGATGGTCAAAACATCGTCTGTGCCTTTGATACGGATATGCCAAGTGTCGCCATCCAGCAGGGGAGGAGATACAAATTGGTTGCTGTCGGGCAGGTCGGCAATCCCGGTTTTGTCGTAACCTTTTTCAACAGTAATTTCAAGGTCGTCAAGGGTAATGCCGCCGCTAAATTTCACGGTGTTGGCGTTGAGCGTGTGCAGGCCGGCCTCGTTGTCGAAACCGAAGTTGTAGTCGAAAATGGTGTCGTGTCCGTAACCTTTTCCGAAAACATAGGTGTCGTTGTGTTCGCCGCCTTCCAGATAATCATTGCCTGCGCCGCCGTCGAGTAAGTCGGCGCCTACATGGGCATAGAGTTTGTCGTTACCGTTGCCGCCGTAGAGTTTATCGTCGGAAGCGGGTTCGTTGCCGTAATAGGTTTCGCTGTGTTCGCGCAAGATGTCATCGCCGTCGTGGCCATAGAGGATGTCTCGGCCGTCGTTGCCGCCGTCGATTTCATTGTTGCCTGCATCGCCATGCAAGGTATCGTCGCCGTTTGTACCGACAAATTTGATGGTTTCGGCTTTCAGGGCTTGGAAGGCTTGTTGGAACTGCGCGGCAGTGTAGGTTTGGTCGCTGAACTGGAAACGGTCGATGGAAACGCTGCCATCTGCGCCGATTTGGTTTTGAATCAGGGCTGAACCTTGCTCCGACGTAATTTCCCAGCTTTGGCTGCCGTCGTCGTTATGAATGGTCTTCAGGTTGAGCTTGGCATTGTTCAGGCCGTCTGAAAACTTGAGGGTATTGATGCCTTGGTTGTCGATAATGGTATCGTTATCGCCGTAAATATAGGTATCGTTTCCGGCGCCGCCTTTCAGAATGTCTTTGCCGTTGCTGCCCACCAAAACATCATCGCCAGCATCGCCATTGATGGCATCGTTACCATCGCCGCCATCCAGATAATCGTTGCCGTCGCCGCCATTGAGGTTGTCGTTGCCGCCCATGCCGTAAACGGTATCATCACCGCGTCCGCTGTTGAGGCGGTTGCGGCCTTCGTTGCCGGTCAGGATGTTATTGCTGTTGTTTCCGGCGGCAAAAATATTGGCTGTGCCGGTCAAAGTAACATTTTCAACGTGGGTGGCTGCAGTATATGAAATGCTGCTGAATACGGTGTCTTCGCCGCCGCCAGCTTGTTCGATAACTACGTCTTTTGCGTTATCAACATAGTAAGTGTCATTGCCGTCTCCGCCTTCCATGATGTCGGCACCGGCTTTGCCGTCGATAATATCATCGCCGGATGTGCCGATCAGGTGGTCATTACCGTCGCTACCATTGATAGTCTTACCGCTTTCGGTATGCTCAGTCAGGGAAATATTGAAATATTTGGCAAAGCTGTTCACATCCAGTTTTTGTGTGCCGATGATGAATTGGGAGACTGCCGGCGTTGTGCCGTTTTGCGTGTATTGGTTTTGGATTGTTAAAACGGCGTTGCTGTTTTTCACGGCAATCAGCCAGTCTTGACCGCCGGTTTCGTTGTTTCGAACTTCGACGGTTAAATCGTTAAGGCTCAGGTCGGTATGGAAGCGGATGCTGTTGTGGCCTTGGTTGTCGATGACGGTGTCTTGTTCGCTTTTGGCAGAGAAAAGGTAGGTGTCGTCGCCTTCGCCACCCTCAAGCACATCGTTGCCTGCTTCGCCGTTGAGGGTGTCATTGCCTGTTTCGCCGAAAAGACGGTCATTGCCTTCGCCGCCGTTGATGAAATCGTTGCCGCCTCCGCCGTAAACGATGTCGTCACCGCGCCCGCTGTTGAGGCGGTTGCGGCCTTCATTGCCGATGAGGATGTTGTTGCTGTTGTTGCCTGCGCCGAAGATGTTGGCCGTACCGGTCAAAACAAGGTTTTCAACGTAGTTGGGGAGGGTATAGCTGACGCTGCTGTAAACCGTATCATCGCCGCCGTTTGGGTCTTCAATGATTTTATCGTCGCTGCGGGTGACATAATAAACGTCATCCCCGGGCGTGCCTGTTGTTTGGGCAAGGGGGGGAGGTTGTAATTGCTCTGCATGTCGTAATTCAAATTGCGCATTGCGGATGCGGGTTGCTTTTTCGGTTGTCATGATATTTTCTTTAGATATTGATGAGAGTAACAAGGAAGTAAACGTATCCGGCATATGGCCGGTATTGCTTAATTTGTATTGTGTTTAGGCTATATATACTAGTGCCGAAATTTGATAAAAACAACAAAAACATTAAGATATGACAATAATTAGAGAGCCTTGTCGGGCCGTGTTTGCCGTCCCTTCTTTTACTAAATGGTTTTGCCTTGTTTGATTGTTTTGTGCCTTCTATACCACACATTGATTTCTATAGTTTCAAACTATGAAGAGTGTAAAAAGGCCGTCTGAAAAAAAGAAGCAGGTTTCGCATTGCAAAACCTGCTTCTGATTTTTCAGACGGCCTGTCTGATTACAGCGTACGGGCAACTTCGACGATGTCGAAACATTCGAGTTGGTCGCCTTCCATAATCTCGTTGTAGCCTTTGATCATCAGACCACATTCGAAGCCCATGCGGACTTCTTTGACATCGTCTTTGTAGCGTTTCAAAGAAGACAGCTCGCCGGTATGGATGACCACGTTGTTGCGGATGAGGCGGACATGGGAATCGCGTTTGACCACGCCGTCGGTAACCATACAGCCTGCAATATTGCCGACCTTGGAAACAGAGATAACCTGACGGATTTCGACCGTACCGGTGACTTGCTCTTTCTCTTCCGGAGAGAGCATACCGCTCATGGCGGCTTTCACGTCATCGATGGCATCGTAAATGATGTTGTAGTAACGGATTTCCACGTTTTCATTTTCGGCCAGTTTGCGTGCGGAAGCATCTGCACGGACGTTAAAGCCGATGATGAATGCGCCGGAAGCGATGGCCAAGTTGACATCCGATTCGGTAATGCCGCCCACGCCGCTGTGCAACACGTTCACTTTCACTTCGTCGGTGGACAGTTTTTTCAGGCTGCCCGCCAAAGCTTCGTAAGAACCTTGTACGTCTGCTTTGATGATGACAGACAAGGATTGGGCTTGGTTTTCGCCCATGTTGTTGAACATGTTTTCCAGTTTCGCGGCCTGTTGTTTGGCCAAGCGTACATCGCGGTATTTGCCTTGACGGAAGAGGGCGATTTCGCGCGCTTTTTTCTCATCCGCCAATACCATTGCATCTTCACCGGCGTTCGGTACGTCAGACAAACCGAGG
Source organism: Neisseria sp. HMSC078C12 (assembly GCF_001838065.1). NCBI lineage: Bacteria > Pseudomonadati > Pseudomonadota > Betaproteobacteria > Neisseriales > Neisseriaceae > Neisseria > Neisseria sp. HMSC078C12. The sequence continues at coordinate 91,183 of NZ_KV835584.1, forward strand.
ATTTCGACAGGGATAGACGGTCCGGCTTCATTGATGGCTTTGCCGTTTTCGTCAACCATCGCACGGATTTTACCGAATGCAGTACCGGCCAGCAGCATATCGCCTTTTTTCAGCGTACCGCTTTGCACCAAGAGGGTGGCAACCGCACCGCGGCCTTTGTCCAAACGTGCCTCAACGATGATACCTTTGGCTGGTGCATCGACAGGGGCGGTCAGTTCCAAAACTTCGGCTTCGAGCAAGACGGCTTCGAGCAAGGCGTCGATATTGATGCCTTTTTTGGCGGAAACGTCGATGAATTGTACATCGCCGCCCCATTCGTCCGGCACGACTTCGTGTGCGGTCAACTCTTGGCGGATGCGCTCGGGGTTGGCAGCCTCTTTATCGATTTTGTTGACGGCAACCACCATCGGTACGCCCGCAGCTTTGGCGTGGGCAATGGCTTCGATGGTTTGCGGCATCACGCCATCATCGGCTGCGACCACAAGAATCACGATGTCGGTTGCTTTCGCACCGCGCGCACGCATGGCGGTAAACGCTTCGTGACCCGGAGTATCCAAGAAGGTAATCACGCCGCGCGGGGTTTCAACGTGGTATGCACCGATGTGTTGGGTAATGCCGCCCGCTTCGCCTTGTACCACTTTGGCACGGCGGATGTAGTCCAGCAGGGAAGTTTTACCGTGGTCGACGTGACCCATGACGGTAACCACCGGCGGACGCGGCAATGCTTCGGCTTCCACGGCTTCCACGCCTTCATCCAAGAATGCTTCGGGATCGTCGGCGGCAGCAGGTTTGCCGATGTGGCCGAGTTCTTCCACCACAATCAGGGCGGTGTCTTGGTCGATAGATTGGTTGATGGTGACCATCATGCCCATTTTCATCAGGGCTTTGACCACTTCGACGCCTTTAACGGCCATTTTGTGCGCCAAATCGGCAACGGTAATGGTTTCGGGAACCAAGACTTCGTGTACGACAGGTTCGGTCGGTGCTTGGAAGGCGTGTTGGTTCGGCTCGAGTTTGAGTTTTTTGCCTTTTTTACCGCTGCGTACGCGCTCGTCGTCGCCGTTGCGTGCATTGTTACGGTCGCGACCACCTTTGCCGCCTTTGCCTTTGGCGTTTCGGCCTTGGTTCTCTTCGTCACGATCGCGGCGGTCGTCTTTTTTATTGCGCGCGTTGTGTTCGGATTTGCCTTCGCCGGTTGAGGCTTTGGTTTTCTCGGCAGGTTTGTTGCGTTCGCCTGATTTGGATTTGGCTTCTTTGGCAGATTTTGCTTCTTGCTCGGCCTGTTGTTTCATGGCTTCGCGGCGTGCTTGACGCTCTTGTTTTTCTTTCAACAAGGCTTCTTGATGCGCACGCAGGGCGGCGGCACGGCGGGCTTCTTCATCGCGTTGAGCCTGTTCTTCCTCGCTGACGACAGGTTGCGGTACGGCAGGCGCGGCAGGTTTGGCTGCCTTTTTCGCTTCTTTGCCTTTACCGCTTTTGTCTTGTTTGGCTTTGGCAGGTTTTTTGGCTTCGGCCGGTTTTTCAGCTTCAACGGATTTTTCAGACGGCTTGTTGTCTGCTTTGGCTTCTACTTTAGCTTCTGCGGCTTCAACCGGTTTGGCTTCTTCTTTTTTGGCTTCGGCAGGCTTGCTTTCTGCTTTTGGTGCGGCTTTGGCTGCTTTCAGTCTGGCTGCTTCGGCCTCTGCTTTGGCGCGGGCTTCGGCTTTTGCGGCTGCTTCTGCTTCAGCTTTGGCTTTTTCTTCGGCAGCTTTTGCGGCTGCTTTTTCTGCTTCGGCTTTTTGGTTTTCAGCTGCTACTTTGGCTTTGGCTTCCGCGGCCAATTCTTCGGAAGAAGGAATGGTAACGGCACGGCTGCGGCGGCGTGTTTCCACTTTTACGCCGTCAACGGTGCTGACTTCGGTTTTTTTACGGCGGATGCTGATGGTGCCGCTGTTGCTGCCGTTTTTCTTTTGCAGGTAAGCGGTCAGCAGTTGTTTGTCGTCAGTGGTCAGGTTGTCATTACCGCTGTTTTTGTTGACGCCGGCTTCTTTCAATTGTTTAAGCAAATCATCGACGGGGCGGTTTAGTTCGGCGGCAAATTGTGCTACGGTTGTATTACTCATTCAGTACCCCCTTAGTTGTTTTCTTCAGTAAACCAGTGTTCGCGTGCAGCCAAAATTACTTTTTTGGCTTCTTCTTCGTCAATACCGGTAATTTCGACCAATTCGTCAACAGACAATTCGGCCAGATCGTCGCGTTGGGTCACGCCTGCTTCGGCAAGCTTGCGCAACATATCGGAATCTACGCCATCCAGATTGCGCATGTCTTCAGATACTTCGCCTAGTTTTTCTTCTGCCGCGATGGTCATGGTCAGGATGGCGTCGCGTGCGCGGTTGCGCAGGGTTTCAACGATTTCTTCGTCAAAGCCTTCGATGGCGAGCAATTCTGCCGCCGGAACGTAAGCCACTTCTTCCAATGTGGCAAAACCTTCTTCAACCAAAATATCGGCGGTTTCGTCGTCGATGTTCAAGTGGGTGGTGAAGAGGTTGCGGATAACCGCGTCTTCGGCGGCATTGCGCTCGTCGGCTTCTTCAACGGTCATGATGTTCAGCTGCCAGCCGGTCAGGATGGAAGCCAGACGGACGTTTTGACCGCCGCGGCCGATGGCCAGCGCCAGTTGGTTTTCATCAACGATCACGTCAACGGCGTGTTTGTCTTCGTCAATCACGATGCGGCTCACTTCGGCAGGGGACAGCGCATTCATCACGAATTGGGCAGGCTCGGGAGACCACAAAACGATGTCGATGCGTTCGCCGGACAATTCGTTGCTCACGGCGTTGACACGCGAACCGCGCACGCCGATACAAGTACCTTGCGGGTCGATGCGTTGGTCGTTGGCTTTAACGGCAACTTTGGCGCGTTGGCCGGGGTCGCGTGCTACTTCGCGGATTTCCAACAGGCCGTCTGCAATTTCAGGCACTTCGTTGGCGTAGAGTTTGGCCAAGAAGTCGCCGCTGGTACGGCTCAAAATGACTTGTTTGCGGCCGGTATTGCCGATTTCGTCCACACGCAGGAAGAGGGCGCGGATGCGGTCGCCGCTGCGGAAGTTTTCGCGCGGAATCATTTCTTCGCGCGGAATCAGGGCGTCAAGTTTGCCTGCGACGACTTCAACGATGATGCCGTGGCGCTCGACGCGTTTTACGGTGCCGGAAACGATGTCTTCTTTAGAAGCAAGGAACTCGTTCAGGTTTTGCTCGCGCTCGGCATCGCGGATGCGTTGCAGGATGATTTGTTTGGCGGTTTGCGCGGCTTGGCGGCCGAAGCCTTCGTTTGGCAGCTGCTCTTCGTAGTATTCGCCGATTTGGATGGTGGTGCCGGGGATTTCTTCTTGGATTTCCTCGATGGTTTTTTCTACGTCGGGGTAGGTGTAGTCTTCATCGGCAACAATCAGCCAGCGGCGGAAGGTTTGGTATTCGCCGGTATCGCGGTCGATTTCGACGCGCACGTCCATGTGCTCGCGGTCGGCTTTTTTCTTGGCGGCAGTAGAGAGGGCGAATTCAAGGGCTTTGAATACGACTTCCGTTTCAACGTTTTTTTCACTTGCCAGCGCTTCGGCCAGCTGTAACATTTCGCGACTCATTTTCTAGAATCTCCAAGTAATCGGTTTTTAAAATTTGAATTCGGGGCGCAAACGGGCTTTGTCGATGTTGCTCAATTCGATTTGGGCAGTTTTGCCGTCGAAAGAGACGGTAACGATGTCGTTTTCGCAAGATTCGATGCGGCCGATGAAGTTTTTCTGACCATCAATCGGCAGGCGTGTTTTGATTTTGGCGTTCTGGCCGACAAAGCGTACGAAGTCGGCGGCTTTTTTCAGCGGACGGTCAAGGCCCGGACTGGAGATTTCCAAACGTTTGTAGTCGATGTCTTCAACCATAAACACGCGGCTCAGATGGTTGCTGACAGTGGCGCAGTCTTCGACGGTGATGCCGCTTTCTTTATCGATGAAAATGCGCAAATCGCCTTGCGCGGTCAGTTCGAAATCGACCAGCTCGTAGCCCAAGCCGGGCAGGGTTTTATCAAGAATGCTTTGAATATCCATGCTTCTCCAGAAGTACATAAACAAAAAAATGGCCGCGCGGCCATTTTTCGTGTGATTTGAAAAATTGACCTATTATAACTGTTTTCCAGATAAAAGAAAAGCGTTGATTTGGCGTGGATTTTTTGAAGTGATTGCTTAAATGGAAGAGATTGGGATGAGGCCGTCTGAAAAGGGAATTGTTGACAAGTTTTGATGCGGTGTTTTTGAAATTATCTTGGAAAACAAAGAATTGGTATTGCTTTGTTTTCAGACGGCCTTGGATTTCCTGATTTTTCGTGCTTGCACAATGTGCAAGGCGGTTCTACAATTTCTTCATACCCTCCGAATAAGAAAGATGGCCGCTATGTCCGCACACCCGATTTATAATTTTTCCGCAGGTCCTGCCGTATTGCCGGAAGCCGTATTGCGTACCGCGCAACAGGAAATGCTCGACTACAACGGTACGGGTTTCCCCGTGATGGCGATGAGCCACCGTTCGGATATGTTTTTGAGCATTCTGCATCATGCCGAACAAGACTTGCGCCAGCTTTTGAATATTCCGTCCAACTATAAAATCCTGTTTTTACAGGGCGGTGCGACCACGCAATTCAATATGGTGGCCATGAATTTGGCGCACGGTTTTGCGACTGCCGACGCGGTGGTAACGGGCAACTGGAGTCGCATTGCCTATGAACAGATGAGCCGTTTGAGCGATGCTGAAATCCGTTTGGCCGCGCATGGCGGCGAGCAATATGCCTATAAAAACCTGCCTGCGGTTGAGGATTGGGATGTCAACCCGAATTCCGCGTTTGTTCATTTTGCGATTAATGAAACCGTAAACGGCTTGCAGTATCAAAACGTCCCCAAACTTTCAGACGGCCTGCCGCCGCTGGTGTGCGATATGTCCAGCGAGATTTTGTCGCGTGAGTTTGATGTATCCGATTACGGCTTGATTTATGCCGGCGCGCAAAAAAATATCGGCCCTGCCGGCGCGACCGTGGTCATTATCCGCGAGGATTTGCTGGAGCGTTGTCCGAACGATATTCCCGATGTGTTCAACTACCGTTCGCACATCAACCGCGACGGTATGTACAACACGCCTTCCACCTATGCGATTTATATGTCGGGCTTGGTGTTCCGCTGGTTGCAAACGCAGGGCGGTGTGAAGAAAATTGAAGCGGTCAATCGAATGAAGGCGCAAACCTTGTATGAGACGATAGACGGCAGCGGCGGTTTTTACATCAACGATATTCATCCTGATGCGCGCTCCAAAATGAACGTGGTCTTCAAAACCGCAAGCGAGGATTTGGACCGCCGCTTTGTGTTGGAAGCCGAGTTGCAGGGCTTGTGCCTGCTCAAGGGCTATAAAACCGTCGGCGGTATGCGCGCCAGCATTTACAATGCGATGCCGCTTGAAGGTGTGAACGCGTTGGCTGAATTTATGAAAGATTTCCAACGACGTTACGGTTAAGATGAAGATATAAAAAGGCCGTCTGAAACTGGGTTTCAGACGGCCTTTTGATTTGAACAAGCCTTATTCGGTCACTTCTTCAGTAATGCTGTCGCGGTAGATGGTGCTGTCGTAAGTCGGCACGGGAGGCGGCAGCAGGTTGTTGAGCGTCAGCGCGGACGGGTTCAGCGTCGGGTAGCCGCTGAAGGTGACGGAATAACCGCCGTTTCCGGTACTGCGGACTTTGGCGTGCGCGCCCAACGGGAAAGTGGTTTTGTTGGTGATGTGGCCGAATGGGAAACCGGTCAATACGGGAATCTTGGCGGTGCGCGAAATGTGGTTGACGACGGCGGAGAAGTCGTAGCTGGAATCGTACGCGTCGCGGATGGTGCCCATGCGGAAATCGCCGAAGATGATGGCGCGTTGTTTTTGCAAAACACCTGACAGATAAAGCGTATTGAGCATGCGCTCGATGCGGTAGGGTTGTTCGCTGACGTCTTCGATAAAGAGGATGCCGCCTTGAATGTCGGGTATGTAAGGCGTACCAGCGAGGGAAGCGAGTACGCTCAGGTTGCCGCCCCACAATGTGCCTTCGACGTTGACATCGGCGCGTTGGATGGTTGGAACATCAACGATGTTGACGTTGTTGGTCGTGCCGCGGATGAAGGAATCCATGGTAAAGACGCTGGGGTCTACTTTGCCGAATTCGCTGTACACCATAGGGCCGGCAAAGCTCATCATATTGCCTTTGGCCAACAGGGCGAGTTGGACGGCGCACACGTCGCTGAAGCCGAAGAACAATGTGCCGCGTTCGCGCATTCTGGCGCCGAGTGAGGCGAAGTCGATTTGCGGCAGGATACGTGCCGCGCCATAGCCGCCGCGCAGGCCCATGAGGACTTTGGGCGTTTCGACGCGGCCGCTGGCAACGTCTTGGAAGTCTGCGGCGCGTTGGGCGTCGCTGCCGGCGAAGCGTTGGTAACGGCGGCTGCCTGCCTGTTGGTTGGTTACGGTAAAGCCTGCGTTGTAGAGGCGGGTCAGGCCGGTGGTTACGCGGTTGGGGTCTTCGGCGAAGCCTGACGGCGCAACAACGCGCAGGAGGTTGTCGCCGGAACGTGGCGGATGGGGTTGCTTAGGTTGCACGGTTTGGGCTTTCGCGGTGGTGGAAGTGGTTTTGGTTTGCGGCGTGGTGGTCGTGCCTGTACCGCAGGCTTGCAACAACCCTGCGCCTGCCGCGGCAGAGCAGGTGCGCAGAAAATGGCGGCGCGTGGTGGAAGTCATTGAGGTTTTCCTTTCGTTATATGTTCAGACGGCCTGAACTGGGCGTGTCGGCCCTTATAGGCCGTCTGAAAGTTTAAGCGATTAAGTTTTTGATTTGTTGCGGCCAATTTTCGAGCAGGGTCATGCCGTGTTCGCGTACGGGTGCGGCCCAAATCGGCGCAGGAAAGTTGGCGTCGTTTTCAAAGCGGGCGATGACGTGCCAATGCAAGTGAGGCACAACATTGCCGAGGCTGGCCAGATTGATTTTGGCCGGGCGGAAGACTTGGCGCATTGCGGCTTCAACCTGATACACCATTTCCATGATTTCATTGCGTTCGGCAGGGGAAAGGTCGGTCATCTCGGAAACATGGTTATTCCAAATCACGCGGCAGAATGCCGGTGCGCCGGCTTCATTGTGGACGGCGATAACGCGCAGGTTTGGCGTTTGCAGCAAAATATCTTCGTTGTCGGCAGTGCAGATGGGGCAGGTCATGGGTTTTTCTTTCTCAGTCTGAATAGGAATCGGATGATTTCAATCAGGATTTTTAGAACAAGGTAAATGGCAGTCAGAGATATGAATGCGAAAAGCCACGGTTCAGGTATAAACCACCAAAATAAATAGGAGGGCGTGATTAAGTCGGCACATTCTTCGGCACTCTTAACGTGATCGCACAAGCCAAAGCGAAAAAAATCATTGACATCATGAAAGGGCGAATAGGCGAACATAAGTGCTATGGGCGTCACACAAATCAATGCAATGATGGCAATCCAAAAGAATGGTTTGAGATGTTTGAGTGCAGTCATGGGTGAAATGTTATAAAAATTTTGCCGCGCCTCGGTTGGCGAGCTCGTCGGCTTTTTCGTTTTCAGGGTGTCCGGCATGGCCTTTTACCCAAGTCCAGCGGACTTCGTGCTGTTGAACCAGGCTGTCGAGTTCTTTCCATAAATCATCGTTTTTAACCGGTTTTTTGGAGGCGGTTTTCCAGCCGTTTTTTTTCCAACCGTGTATCCAGCTTTCCATGCCGTTTTTGACGTATTGCGAGTCGGTGCAGATGACGACTTGGCAGCGGCGTTTTAGGGATTTCAGGCCTTCGATGACGGCGGTCAGCTCCATGCGGTTGTTGGTGGTTTCGGCTTCGCCGCCGAACAGTTCTTTTTCGTGTGTGCCGTAGCGCATAAACACTCCCCAGCCGCCTGCGCCGGGATTGCCTTTGCATGCGCCGTCTGTGTAGAGGTAAACGGGTTTATCCATGGGCATGTCTTTGTCGAATAAGGCGGTATCATAACATAAGGCCGTCTGAAATATCGGCAAATACGGTTTGCGCGTGTAAAATACCCTGCACTTTATCACTCGTATAGAAAGCAGGCAGATATGGGATTGTTCAGCGGCCTTTTGGGCAATGCTTCGCAAAAAGACACCGATGCGGTGGAACGCGATTTGGCAAATATCCTGATTGATGGTGAACAGGTAAGAATGGCATTCAGCCTGGTGCGCGATTTGATTGTGTTTACCGAATATCGGCTGGTGTTGGTGGACAAGCAGGGTTTGACCGGCAAGAAAGTGTCTTACCGTTCGATTCCGTATCGTTCCGTATCGCGCTTTTCGGTGGAAACCTCGGGTCATTTCGATTTGGATGCCGAGCTGAAGATTTGGATTTCTTCTAGCGAGGCGCCAACCGAAACCTTGCAGTTTAAAAGCGACAAGAGCGTGATTGCCATTCAGAAAGCCTTGGCAGAAGCTGTGTTGAAACCGTCAAAATAGAAAGGAAATATGATGAGCGAACAGCAAGAATTGTTTTGTTACAAACAGATGCCTGTGTGGACGGCGGACGAGATTCCCGAAGCCTTGTTGTCCAAACACAATACCGCCTCCGGTACTTGGGGCTGCCTCAATGTCCTCCAAGGCCGTCTGAACTTCAATGAATTGGACGAAGCGGGCAATGTTACGGCTACGCACGAGCTGACGCCTGAGAGCGGCGATTGGATTATCCATCCGCAAGCATGGCACTTTATTGCGCCGCAAACGCAAGACACGGAAATCCAACTGTCGTTTTACTGCGAGGCGGCGGACTATTTCAATAAGAAATACGGCATGAGCGCGACACATTCGGCCGTCCGCGCCGCCGAAGGCATCGTGCCCGTCGGCAAGGTTTTGGATATGGGCTGCGGTCAGGGACGCAACGCGCTGTATCTGGGTTTGAAAGGTTTTGACGTTACCGCTGTCGATAATAATCCCCATGCGGTTCAAAACGTGGAAGAGCTGGCGCGTATTGAAGAGTTGAATGTCCGCGCGTTTGAATACGACCTCAACGCCGCCAATATTCAGGAAAACTTCGATTATATGGTGGCGACCGTGGTGTTTATGTTCCTGATGCCGCGTTACGTTCCTGACGTGATTGCCAATATGAAGGAACACACCAACCCAGGCGGCTATAATCTGATCGTGTCTGCGATGGATACGGAAGATTTCCCTTGCCCGATGCCGTTCCCGTTCAAGTTTGGCGAGGGCGAGCTGCGCGAATACTATAAGGATTGGGAATTGGTGGAGTATAAGGAAGAGCTGGGCTCGATGCACGCGAAAGACGAATTCGGCAATCCGATTCAGTTTAAATTCGTTACCATGCTGGCGAAGAAACCGCAATAAAGGTTTTACCGTCAGAAGGCCGTCTGAATTTAGTTTTCAGACGGCCTTTGCCGTAATCAATCCACAATCTTTTTGCCCAAAATCACCACATCTGCCAACATGGTTTCCAAATCGCAGACTTGCGGCAGCCGCCCCCATTCTTCAAAACCGAAACGGTGAAACAGGTTCAGGCTCGGATAGTTGTGGCCGAACACAAGCGCGATGACGTTGCGGATGCCTAAGGACGGCGCGCGTTCGAGCATATGGCGCAACAGGATTTTGCCCACGCCTGCGCCGCGCATGTCGTGGCGGACATAAACGCTGACTTCCGCGCTGATGTGGTAGGCGTAGCGCGGATGGTAGTCGCTGAAACTGCCCCAGGCCAATACGGTGCCGTCGGTATCGTAAAGGGCGTAGATCGGGCGTTTGTCCGTGTGTGCGGCAAACCACATTTCACGTTCGGCAACTGTGGTCGGCGACAAATCGGCCGTGGATTGGCGCGTGGCCACGGTGCTGTTGTAAATATCGACGATGGCGGGCAAGTCTTGGCGCAGGGCAGGGCGGATGGTGTATTGCATTTCAGACGGCCTTTTATTGAATCAGTTTGGAGATGGTCTTAAAGGCCGGATGTTTGGCATCACCGAGTAGTTGGAACAAAATACTTTCGACATTGGAAATGGTAATGCCCTGACGGCTCAGTTGCGCCAAACCATTGTCGCGGTTGGCCGTCGTGCGCGAGGCGGTGCATTCAAAAGGCAGGGATACGGCGTAACCTTGCGCCTTCAAATCCAAGGCCGTCTGAAGCATACAGATATGCGCTTCTGCGCCCACTAAAATAACGTTTTTAATGTCGTTTTTGTGTAAGATTTCCTGAATTTCGGGTAAAAACGCCGAAAATCGGGTTTTCTCGACAACAGGCGTGCCTTCGGGCAACAGCAGCGATACGGCGGACACAGTGTTGCCCAAACCTTTCGGATATTGTTCGGTTACGGCAAAGGGGATGTTCAAAGCCGTCAAGCCTTGAATCAGCAGGCGGCAGCGTTCCAACATTTCGTCCGCGCCGGAAAGGGCGGGCAGCAGGCGTTCTTGAATATCGACAATCAGACAAAGCGTATTTTTTGGGTTCATGGCTTTTCCTTTCAGACGGCCTTTACAGCAAAATCGTTGAATCAGAATGCAATCATATAACAAGCCGCTGGAAAAGTATTGCAGCTTGCCCTGTTTTAAAGCCCGAAATTCTTTTAAAATACCGCCTGATTTGAATTGATAGAGACCGACAACATGAATTTATACCAAACCGTCGAACGTGAAGCCGCCGCCGCCTTTGCCGCCGCAGGCATCGCCGACAGCCCCGTTGTTTTGCAGCCGACCAAAAACGCTGAACACGGCGATTTCCAAATCAACGGCGTGATGGGTGCGGCGAAAAAAGCCAAACAAAATCCGTGCGAGTTGGCGCAAAAGGTCGCTGAAGCATTGGCCGACAACGCCGTGATTGAAAGCGCGGAAGTGGCCGGCCCCGGCTTCATCAATCTGCGCCTGCGCCCCGAATTTCTCGCCCAAAACATTCAGACGGCCTTGAACGACGCGCGTTTCGGCATAGCGCAAACCGACAAACCGCAAACCGTCGTTATCGACTATTCCTCGCCCAATCTGGCAAAGGAAATGCACGTCGGCCATCTGCGTTCCAGCATCATCGGCGACAGCATTTCACGCGTGTTGGAATTTATGGGCAACAACGTCATCCGCCAAAACCACGTCGGCGACTGGGGTACGCAGTTTGGCATGTTGGTCGCTTATTTGGTTGAGCAGCAAAAAGACAATGCTGCGTTTGAGCTGGCGGATTTGGAACAGTTTTACCGTGCCGCCAAAGTACGCTTTGATGAAGACCCTGCCTTTGCCGACACCGCGCGCGAATACGTTGTGAAGCTGCAAGGCGGCGATGAAACCGTGTTGGCATTGTGGAAACAGTTTGTCGATATTTCGCTCTCGCACGCCCAAGCCGTTTATGACACACTGGGCTTGAAACTGCGCCCCGAAGACGTGGCAGGCGAATCGAAATACAACGACGATTTGCAGACTGTGGTCGATGATTTGGTTCAAAAAGGTCTGGCGATCGAAGACGACGGCGCGAAAGTCGTGTTCTTGGACGAGTTCAAAAACAAAGAGGGCGAACCTGCCGCATTTATCGTGCAAAAACAAGGCGGCGGCTTCCTTTATGCTTCCACCGATTTGGCGTGCCTGCGCTACCGCATAGGCCGTCTGAAAGCCGACCGCCTGTTGTACGTCGTCGACCACCGCCAAGCCCTGCACTTCGAACAACTTTTCACCACTTCCCGCAAAGCAGGCTATCTGCCGGAAGATGCAAAAGCCGAGTTTATCGGCTTCGGCACCATGATGGGCAAAGACGGCAAACCGTTCAAAACGCGCAGCGGCGACACCGTAAAACTGGTTGACCTGCTGACCGAAGCCGTGGAGCGCGCCACTGCTTTGGTGAAAGAAAAAAATCCCGAATTGGGCGCGGACGAAGCCGCGAAAATCGGCAAAACCGTCGGCATCGGCGCGGTCAAATACGCCGATCTGAGCAAAAACCGCACCAGCGATTATGTGTTCGACTGGGACGCCATGCTCTCGTTTGAAGGCAACACCGCCCCTTACCTGCAATACGCTTACACTCGCGTACAAAGCGTGTTCCGCAAAGCAGGCGAATGGGACGCAACCGCGCCAACCGTTTTGACCGAACCTTTGGAAAAACAACTGGCCGCCGAGCTGCTGAAATTTGAAGACGTACTGCAAAGCGTAGCGGACACGGCGTATCCGCACTATCTCGCCGCCTACCTCTATCAAATCGCCACCTTGTTCAGTCGCTTCTACGAAGCCTGCCCGATTTTGAAATCAGAGGGCGCAACCCGCAACAGCCGCCTGCAACTGGCGAAACTCACCGGCGACACGCTGAAACAAGGCTTGGATTTGCTGGGCATTGATGTATTGGATGTGATGTAAGTTTTTGAATAAAAACGATGAAAGGCCGTCTGAAACTTTGCAGGTTGCAAGGTTTCAGACGGCCTTTTTTATGCTTTGAAAAATATTGTGATACCGTTGTTTGAACCTAAGCGGTTTTGAATTTGCTCAGGTAATGCGTTCAGACGGCCTTATCTTTATTTCAAATTGCTTGCCAACAACCAAGCCTGTGCTTCGGTGGCGTCGCTGAAATATTTGGGATGTTGGTTGGTCAAGAGGCTGGAAAGGCGCGCACCAAGTTTGATCCAGATGTCGTCGGTAATGACGGCAACGCGGCCGAAGTCGGTTTCGTGTTGGTTGAGGAATTTGATTTGTTCGACTGCCATATCGATGGTGAAGTCTTTCAACATGGACAAGTCCAACAGGATGTCGGGCAGATGGATTTTTTGTTTTGCGGCCAACAAGGCTTCTTCCAATTGGCGGAAATCGTCCAAAGTGAACTCGTTGTACAGCGCTACGTTTAAGCCGTAAGATTGTTCGCGGATGGAAATCATGGTGTTCTCCTTATTAAATTATTGCTTCATCAGAAATTTTTTGATTGAGGCCGGAGTAAAGCTGCTGAACACGCCGCCTGCAACAATGATAACCATGCCGACAGCTTCCTGCCAAGTGATTTTATCGCCGAAAAGCAGTACGCCGGACAGAGCGGAGAAAACGACGGTCAGGTAAGAAAGCGAGGCAACGGTAAATTTCTTGCCGACCTTGTAGGCGCGGGTCATGGCCAGTTGGGCAATCATGGCGGAGATGCCGATGCCGGACAGATAGGGCAGGGAAGAGACGGTCAGCGGATGCCAGCCTGTGATGGTACTCCAGACTGCGCCCATAATCAGGCCGGTAAGCGAGAGGTAAAACACCACGCGCCAGCCCGGCTCGCCTAAAAGCGAGAGTTCGCGTACCTGCAAATACGCCCAGCCCGACATGGCGCCGCCTGCCAAACTGACCAGCGCGGCAAATTCCTGTCCGCCTTGAAAAGAGGGGTTGAGCAAGAGGATAACGCCGATAAAGCCCATAACCAAAATGGCTTGGGTGTAAAACGTAATTCTTTCTTTTAAAATGAAAAATGAAAAGATGGCCAGCCAGATGGAAGACGTGTAGTTGAGTGTGACGCCTGTTGCCAGCGGCAGGTGCATGACGGAATAAAATGTGCACATCATGGCAAGCGTGCCGATGACGCTGCGGTTGAGATGGGTTTTCCAATGCGGTGTGGAAAACGTGTTGCCTTGCGCTTTGGCCATGATGCCTAAGAACAGGGTGGAGACCAGCATACGCCAAAAGACCAGCTCGCCGCTGGAAAAGCCGAATTGCGTTGAGGCGGCTTTGATGGAGAGGTTCATGACGGTAAAGCCGAGCGCGGCGATAACCATCCAGGCCGAGCCGAGCGGATCTTTTCTGACGGTTTCCATTTGATGGTATGTAAAGCGGTTTTATTAATAAGAGAATATTATACAGGCCAATCAGGCCGTCTGAAAAATATCGTTGGGTTTCAGACGGCCTGTAGATTAAGAAATGAGAATTATTATTGAATAATATGGTGGTTTTTTGTAGAATGAAAGCCCTGTTTTCAAGAAAGGCTTGTTATGAAAGTTGCCAATATTGCTGCTGTATTGCTGTCCGCTTTGTTTTCCGTTGCCGTTTCTGCTGCGCCTTTGGGAGAGGTTTCTTCTGAAAACGGTAAAATTTTCAGCGGCGAAAATTACATGGTCGTTAAGAAAGACATGAAAAAAGGGGAGCAGATTAAGCCGCACGATCATCCGGGTTTTAAAACGTTGATTTTTGCCGTTGGAAAAGGAAGCTTTGACGTAACCTTGAATCAGAAGGAAAAACATACGGTCGGTGCAGGCTCGGTGTTGCGGTTTGGCGGTGATGTCGTGATTGAGGCCGTTGCAACAGAAGATGCGGATGTGGCGATTACGTTGATTAAGTAAGCCGATAGATGATAAAAGGCCGTCTGAAAGATAATGTTTCAGACGGCCTTGTTTATTCAGTCAACCGTTGCCATTAAGCGCAAATCAAATAGATGAAGCCGGAGCCGAAGATATCTGCCAAGGCGTGAATCAGGAAAAACGGCAGCAGGTTTTTGACTTTGTATTTGTAGAAAAAGTAGTACATCAAGCCGAAAACGACGCCGATAACGGTTGCCCAAAGCATGCCTTGATAAGTATGGAAGGAGATGCGCACCAAGGTCGAATAGGCCAATGCCTGCCATTTGTATTTGTCTTCCACGCAGGTCAAAAGGCCGAGGAAACAGAATTCCTCATAAAAGCCGTTTAAAAGGCCGTAGAGGATGGCCATTGGCGCAAGGGCGGCAAATTTGTCGAAGATGGATAATGGTTTGATGTATTGGAAGATTTCAGTGGTAAAGTAATTGTAGCCGCCGCTTAATGAAGTTATCGCATCGGCAGTTAAGCCCATCAGGATAAAAATCACAGGCGTCCAAAACAACACACCTAAATTAAAACGAATCGGCAATTGTTTGAAGTCGAAACGGCGGATAATGAGGTAAATCAGAGCAATAGCAAGCAGCGTCAACTGCAGGCTCATGTTTTCCGAATAAGCTACGCCGGTTACCGCAGTATCGCGCGCCTCTTCGGAAACGGCGGCCGTTTCCACTTGCGGCATCAGGCTGGCGATATAAAGTTGGGTGGAGCGGTAGGCAAATTGACCGAACAGGATGGCGGTTACAATCAGCATGTCAAACCAGCGCAAATGGCGCAAAGGCTCTTTAGGGCGGATGGCGGCGAGTATGCTCATATTCTCCTCTTTGATCTAATAAATAGCGGTGCGCAATAGTTACATAAATATACAAAAATCGTCAACAATTATCACAATAAAACATGAATTAAAAATCAGTCTGTTTCAGACGGCCTGAAGTGCTTCCAAAATGCCGTATTTTCTAAAGGGTTTATCTTCAAAAGTATGGCATAATCACTTTATTGCAAACCAAGGAATCTTATCGTGAGTATTTCTCTGTCCCAATATCTGCTCTACCTGCAATATATGTTGGTAGGTATCGCCATGACTGTTGTTTTTGCCGCCGTATATCTGCGGATTACACCCGTTGAAGAATTGCGCCTGATTAAAAACGGCAACCTTGCCTGCGCTTTATCATTTGGTGGCGCGTTGGTCGGTTTCTGTCTGACGCTTGCCTCAAGTATTGCCCACAGCGTCAGCTTCATCGATTTTATCCTGTGGGCCCTTGCCGCAGCCGTGATTCAGATTTTTGTCTATTTCGCCGCCACCATGATGATTAAAGGCGCTACCGCAGAACTTATTGGCAACAATGTCGCCGTCGGTGCGTTATTTGGCGCAGTATCCATTTCGATTGGCATTTTGAACGCTGCTTGTTTGACTTGATTTTGATGGTCGGTTGGATAGCAAAAGATGTGCTTATCCTAATTCTTACCTGGAAAAATTATCGGTAGATTTTTTGACTGATAATGGCTTACGTCTGATGATGCTGGCGTTATAGTGGAATTTTGAAAGTATCAAAAAATTCAGACGGCCTGTTATATACAAGGCCGTCTGAAATGTTTTAACTGCTTAAGTTCGCTAAATTAGAACGAGTATTGCAATCTTACACCCATCTCTTGGGTGCGGTTTTTGGGTTCTACAGCACTATATATGGCGTCATCATCAACAACATATGCCGCATCTGATTCATTCACTCTCCAATTACGATAAAATGGAGCCAGGCTTATTTTTGAACCATTAGAGAATTTTTTAGATACGGGCACTTCAATCTCGAAGCCATATCCGCCCGATTGCTTCATTTCAATCTGATTTCCATTCGCCTCATAGGAGTATTGGCGACCTTTAACTGCACGATTATAGGCAATGCGAGGAGAGATCTCAAAATTTGTAGGAAGGGCGATATTTACACCTGCATTAATTTGAGCATATGTAGTTTGGTTTTTGCGGTCATAATCATCAGGATCTACACGGCGGCTCAAGTCTTTTAGAACACGGTGTCCCAAGCCAGCTCCGGCACTAATACTAAAGCGCTCGTTAAGAGGATGTGTGTATTCATATAAGGCACGTATATCGTATGCTCGACGTGGGGCACCTTTGAGTGTGGCAGAGCCATAGTCAGTAGTGGCTCCAGATCCATCTTGGAAGCGTCCTGTGTAATCGGATTTACCACGGGAATAACGTCCTTCCAATTTTGCAGCATGGCGCTCGTTAAAACGATATTTAACGCCGGCATTAAGAGACCATAAGTTACCTTTTTGTTGCATCAGGCGTTCGCCATCTTTATTTTCTCGATAGGTCTCATTGTAATATTCTGTACCGACAGTAAATTCAACAGGACGGGCAGCCTGTGCGCCTACTGCAGCAGACAGAGTCAACACAGCAAGACAGAAATGAGCAGAATTTTTCATGTAAATTCCTTTTACTTTGTGAAAATCAGTGTGATAATTTAGTGATATAGCATGATGGATTTTATAGTATTTAATGAATATTAACAATGCTGCTGGGGTAATGTATTGACTGTTTGGTGTGTTATTTAATGATTTACCGCAAGTATTTGTCTTTTTTATGAGACAGTGCAGATAAAAAGTCTGGAAATAGTGTAAAACTAAGGCAATATAAAGTCTAATTTTGAAGCCTATTGGTATGTTAATGTTTCTAGGTAGGCTAGTTGGTTGAACGCTAAAAATAGATACAGCCACCCACTCTATTCCCATGCATAAAGACATTTTGAATGTTAATATCGTATGACATTCTATTTATATAAAATAAGTGATATAACCGACCAGGCAAATTGACCTGGCTGCCCATAAGTTATCCCTTCTTCTTAAAATAAGGAACTGCGATGTTCAACTTTATCAAGAAACAGTTTATCGACGTCATTCAATGGCCGAATCCCGATGACAGCCTGCTGATGTGGCGTTTTCCGATTGCCGATGAGGAGATCCAAAACGGTGCGAGCCTGACTGTGCGTGAGGCGCAGATGGCGATGTTTGTCGATGAAGGTGTAACCGCCGACGTGTTTGGTCCGGGGCGTTACACGCTCAATACGCAAACGCTGCCAGTGCTGACCAACTTGAAAAACTGGGACAAGCTTTTTGAATCTCCGTTTAAATCGGATGTTTACTTTTTCAATACCAAACAACAGCTCGCACGGAAATGGGGTACGTCTCAACCAGTTACCGTACGCGATGCCGAGTTTGGCGCGGTGCAACTGCGTTCGTTCGGTATGTATTCTTACCGCATCAGCGATCCGGCAAAATTCTTCAAAGAAGTCAGCGGTGTGGCGGCGCAATACAGCGGCGTAGATTTGGAAAACCAGTTGCGCAATATTGCAGTCACTCAATTGGCGGCTGCGTTTGGCAGCTCCGGTATTCCGTTTTTGGATATGGCTGCGAACCAAGTTTTGCTGTCGCAAAAAATCGGCGAATTGCTCGGCGCAGAATTTGCCAAGCTGGGTTTGGCGCTGGAAAACTTTACGGTTGAAAGCATTTCCTTGCCTGCTTCTATCCAGGCTGCGTTGGATAAGAAAATTTCGATGGGCGTTATCGGCGATTTGGGTCGCTACACCCAATATCAAACCGCCGAATCCATCCCGCTTGCGGCACAAAATGAAGGCGGACTTGCCGGAATCGGTGCAGGTTTGGGCGTAGGTGCCGGTATTGGTCAGGCGATGGCGGGTGCCATGTCTGGCATGATGCAGCCAAATGTGCAACAAGGCCAACAAAATGCTCAGCCGGTTGCCGAAGATCCGCAGGCGAAATTGTTAAAACTCAAGTCTTTGCTGGATGGCGGTTTGATTTCGCAAGAAGATTTTGATAAGGCCAAGGCTGAAGTGTTGAAGCAGCTGATTGGTTGATCAATTGAAGGCCGTCTGAAAAATATCATTCAAAGAAGCGTAGCTGTTTCTGTGAAAAGGTTTCAGACGGCCTTTCAAATGATTTGATTAAGCCTGTCCGACTTCAAAAACGTTAAGGCCGTCTGAAACATCCCAACCCATTCTGAAAAAGCTAACCCATGTCTCAAACTCCTTTCTTCAAAACCGACTGCCCAAGCTGCGGCGCACCTGTCGAAGCGCATTCTGCTTCTGCCGTGACGCTGGTATGCGGCTATTGCAACAGCATGCTGGTGCGGAAAGATAACGGCGTTGTCGACTCCGGCCGCGATTCCGCATTGCTGGAAGATTTTAGTCCGCTGCAAATCGGAACCAGCGGTACATTTGTCGCACAACGCTTTACCTTGGTCGGACGGCTTCAGGTGCAATACGACGATGGCGCGTGGAACGAATGGTATGCGCTGTTTGACGACGGCAGGGCCGGGTGGCTTTCTGAGGCGGGCGATTTGTATGTGATGACCATGCCGGTCGAAATCGATAGTCCGCCGAGATTTGAAGACACGCAAGCCGGGTTTAGCGAGCTGATTTTTCAAGATAAACGCTATATTGCCTCCGATGTCCGCAATATCAGCTTGAAACATGCGGCCGCGCAGGGTGAGTTGCCATTTGTTTTGAAAGAAGATACAGAAAATCGGGTTTCCGACTGGCGTTGCGAAAACCTTTTCATCACGCTCGATTACAATAGCGAAACACCTGAAGCCTTCTTCGGACGGATGGTAAACCTGGATGATTTGAAGCTGGAAAACACGCGCCACGAAGATGAAATTAAAGAAAGCGCAGGCCGTCTGAAAGGCAGTATTACTTCAGAAAACTGTCCTAACTGCGGCTCGTCCATTCATTGGGTAAACGGCCTGACCTCTCATCTGAATTGTCAAAGTTGTGGCAGTGAATTGGCAGTCGGCAAAGATAAAGCGGAGCTTATTACCGCCAATAATCTGCGTTTGTCACAAAATACAATGTTTACTTTGCCTGTCGGCTCGACAGGCCGTCTGAAAAATAAAGAATTTCATGTTATCGGCGCAATCCGATATTTAGAAACAGATGCGCAGGAAACATTTGATAACTTGTTCAAAGGAGCCAAACATACATTGGCACCAGAAGGGCAGTGGACAGAGTATCTGCTTTACAACCCAACTCAGGGTTTCTTATGGCTGGTTGAAGCTGATGAAGGTTGGAATATTTCCGAAACCTTGAACGATTGGCCGCGCCTCGACCGCAACCGCCAACCGCAAGGCTATGGCAAACTTTATGACTATGGCGGACAGGTCAAGGTTGCCAGCGGAGCGTTTTATTGGCGTGTCCGAAACGGTGATTTGAACTATTACAGCGATTACCGAGACGGACAAAGCCGTAAGATTGGCTCCGAACTAAACAGTCACGAAATGGCATGGACTAGAAGTGCCCCAATTGCTTATCGGGAAATTGCAGATGCGTTTAATCTGACCAGCCAAGCTCCGCATTACACTGCAAACATGGCGGCGGACGGCATTGATAAATCATTAAGAATGATAATGATCGCCATCTTGGTTGTCGTCAACCTCCCTGCGCTTTTGACCGGCGACAGTTCTGCTGCACTTACCGTCATCTTTGTAGGATGCTGGTTGTTGTGGAGCATGGGTAAAAAAGACGAGGACGAGGATTAATATGTCAAGAATCACTTACATCATTTTCAGCACCATCATCATCGTCATCTCCATGATCATCAGCTACGGCTCTTCCGACTCCGACGGCTCGCGTATGCACTCCGGCGGCTATTACGGCGGCAGCGGTTATTCCGGAGGCCATAAATGACCCATGCGCCCGGTAATCATGGTCTATTGGACTTATACGGTTGCGATGAAGCCATCTTAAAAGATGAAGGCCGTCTGAAAACCGCTTTGGCAGCCGCTGCACAAGCCGCAGAAGCCACCATATTGACCGAACACTTCCACACCTTCGGCGGCGCAGGCGGCGTAACCGGCGTTTTACTGCTCGCCGAGTCTCATATCAGTATCCACACTTGGCCGGAACACCGTTTTGCCGCCATTGACGCATTTATTTGCGGCGGTATGAAATTGGAAAAAGTGAAGGAAGTGTTGTGCAGGGAATTGGCGGTGGAACGGGTAGTTTGGACGGTTGCGCAACGTGGCGAAGGTATACTGGACGATATACAACCATCGGTTGAACAATAAAATCTGTCAGGCCGTCTGAAAAAAATCGGCTGATAGCAAATTAGATAACAAATTTAGTATAAGAAGGCTTTTAAACAAAATGCTTAAAATAAAAAATTGGAAGAGAAACAGAAGTTTACCATTGGCTATTTACTTGCTTGCAGGTTTGTTTTTGCTTGGAGTGGAAAGTGCCGAAGCAAAAAAATTAACATATGAACGTACAGAGTATTGCCGTAATCAAGTTTATGTCAGTAATAACCAAGGCACATCCCTACAAGTTCAGCCAGGCGATAAGGCATCTTCAATCGCTCAATTGCACTATATGCAATACCTTTGCGTTGTCGGTAATGACAGCAAAAATACCGAAGAAGGATACTCTTGGATAAAAGTAAAAAAAGTACCTTTGGCAATCAAAGAAAACCAAATCAGTTGCCATGATATGAGCCTACCTGACAACTGCACCAAACCTACCGATTTCCCGACTGAATGGAAAATCAAACCGCCCAAAGGCAAAAAATGTCGTCTTTCCACTCATGTTGATGATGAAAGTCAGTTGCTTATTGTCGCAAAAGGTGTTTGCCCGACCGGATGGGTAAAAGAGAGAGATGTACAATTTTTTGCCGATTAGTAAACTTGGCTTTAGTTAAAGAAAACAAAGTTCATCATATGGCAGAACAATCAAGAAAAAAGATTTAACTTATTCTTTATTAAAAGACAGGCCGTCTGAAAGCATATTCAATCCGTTTTCAGACGGCCTTAAACCTTGTGCTGATTAAACTGAAATATTGACGTTATATGGAAAAAACGCCTTTTTTTAAAACCGATTGCCCAAGCTGTGGCGCGCCTGTGGAGGCATATTCCGCTACTGCCGTGACGCTGGTGTGTGGCCATTGTCACAGTATGCTGGTTGCTAGAAGCGGTAAGGGGAGGAGCGGATATTTTGTTGCCAATTCTGGGCGTGATTCTGCGTTGCTGGAGGATTTTAGTCCGTTGCAGATTGGAACGAGAGGCGTTTTTGATGATCGGAAATTTACGCTGATTGGGCGATTGCAGGTGCATTACGATGTCGGCGCATGGAATGAATGGTATGTTTTGTTTGATGACGGGCAGACCGGCTGGCTTTCCGAGGTTGGCGATTTATATGCGATGACATGTTTGCTTGCTCAGAAGAGGAGACGGGGGCCAAAAAATTTTAAGTCGGTGAAAGCCGGTTCCAGTTCGTTGATCTTTAATGGCCAAACCTTTATTGCGTCAGACGTCCGCACCATACATTATCGTAATACTGATGCGCAAGGCGAGTTGCCGTTTAACTTATCTGGGAATCAAGCGACAGGCGAGGTTTGCGACTGGCGACGGGGCAATTTGTTTTTAACCTTGGATTATTCGACTTTTCCAATGGACTCCTACTTCGGACGCATAGTCAGTTTGGACAGTTTGAAGCTGGAAAATAAGCGCAGTGATGATGAAATCCGTGAAAGTGCAGGCCGTCTGAAAGGAGAGATTCTTTCTGAAAACTGCCCTCATTGCGGCGCTCCTGTCCATTGGCCAAGTGGTGTTACTTCTTTCCTTTTGTGTCAGTCTTGCGGCAGCAGTTTGAACACGACAAAAGATACTGTTGCGTTGATGAAGGCAAATGTCCAAAGGAAAGAACAAGAAAACCTGTTTACGCTTTCCATTGGTACGAAAGGCCGTCTGAATGATACAGAATATCTGATTATCGGGGCTGTAAGATTTGCCGAAATATCGTCCTATAACCAAAATCAGTCCGAATACTGGACGGAATATCTGCTTTATAACACTCAACGAGGGTTTGCCTGGCTGATTGAGTCTGGAAAACGCTGGCGGCTGTCAGAAACCTTACACACATGGCCGGACTTTGATTCAAGTGGCAATCCTGCCGGTGAAATGTTGATTGATCATTACCGCGGGCGGGTCGAGGCAGCGGCTGGCGCTTTTTATTGGAAAGTCAAACAAGGCGATTTGCTTCATTACAAGGAATATAGCGGCAAGAAAAGTTATGGCCGGAATGTCATTCTGTGTTTCGAGCAGAGTAAGGATGAAATTGTCTGGAGTAAAAGCAGCCCTGTGTCTTACCGTCAAATGAGAAAGGCATTCGGCCTGTCTTTTGATACTAAGGAGATGCTCTCTTACTGGCTGAAGGGCGACAATAGAAATGTTGGGAGTAGAGATAATGTAGCCCGTATCATTGCTATGCTGATTCTTATCATCGTCAACCTTCCGGCCTGGCTGTCGCCGCACCTACGTAGCCCTGTCGGCATAGTGGTCAGTCTGTGTGCATTGGTATGGATATGGATTTCTGACAGATATAAAAACGATCGTGATTACGAAGAGGAACGGGTGGGGACGATTATTTTCTTTGCTTTCATCATTTTCCTTACCGTCTTGTTCAACTATGTCAAAGCTGAAGACAGCGACTCATCGCATTCCGGCAGCTCCTATCATGGTTATTCGGCAGGGCATAAATAACGTGAGATCTGTTTAACTTCATTGTACCGTTTTACTTTTATTTTTTCAGACGACCTTTTTATAAAACATGCTAACCCGCCGTCAATTTCTCAGCTATACCGCCGCGCTTGGCGCTGCTTCTGCTTTTTCTTGGCAGACTTATAAATACCTCAACCGCAAACCGCCGGTTTCTATTAACCGTGTCGGCTTACCGTTGGGGCATTTGTTGCGTGACGGGGAATTGCTCAGTCCGCCGACCCGTCGTTATGAATGCAATACGTTGATACTTGGCGGCGGTGCGGCTGGTTTGGGGGCGTTGTGGTATTTGGCGAAGCATAATCACCGCGATGTATTGTTGGCGGAAGGGTTTGAACGCAATGGCAACAATGCCGCCTATACGTCTTCAGACGGCCTGAAAGCGCCGAGTGGTGCGCATTATTTGGCTTTGCCGTCGAAAGAAAGCGTGTATGTGCGCGAGATGTTGGCGGATTTCGGTATTTTGCAGTCGGATGGCAGCTTTAGGGAAACCGATTTGGTCTATGCGCCCGAATCGCGCCTCTTATATCAGGATAAATGGGTGGAACATTTATTGCCGAAAGAAGATGCGGATTCCAAACGGTTTTTTGATTTAATCGGCCGTCTGAAACAGGCTTACGGCAATGACGGTAAGAAAATTTTTGCCATTCCGATTGTGTTGTCATCAGTAGATGAAACATGGCGCAAACTTGATAGCTTGACGTTCAAACAATGGCTTGAGCAGGAAGGTTATAACTCGTCCGAGCTTTTGTGGTATCTCGATTACTGCTGCCGCGACGATTACGGACAGGGCATAGCGCAAGTATCCGCCTTTGCCGGACTGCATTATTTTGCCGCCCGCAACAGTGCAGAAACCGTCCTCACTTGGCCCGAAGGTTTGGCACATCTTTCTGAAAACCTGCGCCGTCATGCCGGTTTGCAGGAAAGCTGGCAGTGGCCGTCTGAAAATCGCATCCGCCTCGACAAACCCGCTTCCGTCAACGCTTCCGCCGTCAAAATCAAACCGCTTTCAGACGGCCAGATTGAAGTGTGGCTGCGTGATAATGCAAAAGGAGAAACCGTTGCCGTCACTGCGCAACACCTTATCTCCGCCATGCCGCTGATGGTTGCCGCCCGCATTATTGAATCTCCAGAACAATTTGGTCTGGATATTCCCGAATACGCGCCATGGCTGGTTTCTAATTTTGAACTGCACAGTTTCCCGAAAGAAAAAAACAACAGCGAACTTGCGTGGGACAATGTGGTTTACGGCAGCCAAGGGCTGGGCTATGTTGTTGCGACCAACCAGCTTATCCGGGTTGCCCGCCCCGAACGCACGATTTTTACCGCCTACGCCGCGCTCAACCACGATACGCCGCAAGCCGTCCGCCGCCAGTTGCTTGAAGCAAGCGACAAAGAGCTGCTCTGGCTTGCCGCCCAAGATTTGCTTACCGCTTACGGCGAAGGCTTTTTGCGGCATGTTTCCCATGTTGACATTACCGTCCGCGGGCATGGCATGAGTGTGCCGAAACCCGGCTATTTAAGCGATGAGGCTTTATTAAAAATCAGAAACCGAAATACTGGATTATTGTTTGCACACAGTGATTTAAGCGGCTATTCGGTATTTGAAGAGGCTTTGTATTGGGGCGTGGAGGCGGCACGGAAAGTGTTGGCTTAATTGATATAAAAAGGCCGTCTGAAATCATATTCAGACGGCCTTTTCTCTTTTAACCTATAACCTGATTAGGCTTTGGGTTTCAAAGCGGCAGCTTCGCGAGCCAGACGGGTGATGGTATCCCAGTCTTTGTTTTTGATGGCTTCTTTCGGAGTCAGCCATGAGCCGCCGACGCACAAGACATTAGGCAGTGCCAAGTATTCGGGTGCAGTTGCCAGGCTGATGCCGCCGGTCGGGCAGAAGCGCACGTCGGCGTAAGGACCGTACAGGGCTTTGAGCATGGCTTTGCCGCCAACGACTTCGGCAGGGAAGAGTTTGAGGGTGTCGATGCCGTGTTCCAAAGCCAGTTGGACTTCGCCCGGGGTGGCAACGCCGGGAATCAGGGGGATGCCGCTGTTGTGGCTAGCTTTAGCAAGGGATTCGTGCAGACCTGGGCTGATGGCGAAAACTGCACCTGCGTCTTCGACGGCTTTGAGTTGCTCAGGGTTGGTAACCGTACCTGCGCCGACGATGGCGTTGGGCACTTCTTTGGCAATCAGGCGGATGGCGTCGAGGCCGACGGGGGTGCGTAGGGTGATTTCGAGGGTAGGGATGCCGCCTTCGACAAGGGCGTGGGACAAATCGACGGCGGTGCTTAAGTCGTCAATCGCCATCACAGGCACAACTGCGCCGGCGGTCAGGATTTCGCGTGGGGTCAGTTTGGACATTTCAGTTCTCCAAGTGGGATAGGGGCATTTTTGTTGAGGTCAAACAGGAAGGGGCTAGGTTTTCAGACGGCCTTTTTGAAAAATGGGAGACGTTGCTTATTCGCGGGCAAAGCCCACGCTGCGTCTGATCCGTTTAAACAGCTTCAATAATTTTTCAGACGACCTTCTATTCACGAAGGCCGTCTGAAACGGACATCAGGCAAATTCGCCGCCGAAGCTCATGGCACCGGTTTCTGCGCTGCTGGTCATGCTGCGGAAGTTGGCGAAGAGTTCGCGGCCGCAGCCTTGTTGGTTCGCGCTCAAGTCGATGTGTTCGACTTCGCGGGCGTTCCATTCGGCTTCGTCAATTAGGACATTGAGTTCGCCGGTAACGGAGTCGAAGCGGATCAGGTCGCCGGTACGGATTTTGGCGATATTGCCGCCCATCAGGGCTTCGGGCGTCATGTGGATGGACGCGGGTACTTTGCCGGACGCGCCGGACATACGGCCGTCGGTCAGCAGCGCCACTTTGAAGCCGCGGTCTTGCAGGATGCCCAAAGGCGGGGTCAGTTTGTGCAACTCGGGCATACCGTTGGCGCGCGGGCCTTGGTAGCGGACGACGCACACAAAATCGCGTTCCAACTCGCCGCGTTCAAATGCAGCTAAAACTTCGCGTTGGTCGTTGAACACGATGGCAGGCGCTTCGATGATGCGGCAGCCTTCGCGCACGGCGGACACTTTAATCACGCCGCGTCCGATGTTGCCTTTCATCAGGCGCAGGCCGCCGTCCGGGGAGAAAGGATTGTCGGCTTTGCGCAGGATGTCTTCATTGCCGCTGGTTTCAGGGGCTTCGCGCCATTCGAGTTTGCCGTCGATGAGGAAAGGCTCTTTGGTGTAGTGGCGCATACCGTGTCCGACGACGGTATCGACATCGTCGTGCAACAAGCCTGCATCCAGCAATTCGCGGATAACGAAAGGCAGGCCGCCTGCTGCGGTAAAGTGGTTCACGTCGGCTTTGCCGTTTGGATACACACGGATCAGCAGCGGGATGATGGAAGAAATTTCGTCGAAGTCGTCCCAGTTCAAAATCACGCCTGCGGCGCGCGCCATGGCGACGAGGTGCATGGTGTGGTTGGTCGAGCCGCCGGTTGCCATCAGACCGATCAGGGCGTTGATGAAGGATTTTTCGGTCAACATTTCGCCCAAGGGTTTGATGGTGCCGTTTTTGATGCCGCGCGCAAGGTGTCCGGCAGCGTAGCGGGTCAGGGCTTCGCGCAGGTCGGTGTAAGGGTGGACGAAGGCGGCGGCAGGCAGGTGTACACCCATCATCTCCATCATCATTTGGTTGGAGTTGGCGGTGCCGTAGAAGGTACAAGTACCCGGGCTGTGGTAAGAACCCATTTCGCTTTCAAGCAGGGCATCGCGACCGACTTTGCCTTCGGCGAAAAGCTGGCGGGTACGGGCTTTTTCCTTATTGCCGATACCGCTGGACATCGGGCCTGCAGGGACGAATATGCCTGGGATATGGCCAAACGACAACGCACCAATCATCAAACCCGGTACGATTTTGTCGCATACGCCCATAAACAGGCCACCGTCAAACATTTGATGCGACAGACCGATGGCGGTACTCATGGCAATCACGTCACGGGAAAACAGCGACAATTCCATGCCGGCGTAGCCTTGCGTGATGCCGTCGCACATGGCGGGCGTGCCGCCGGCGACTTGGGCGGTCGCGCCGTTTTTCTGTGCTTCGTCTTTAATTTGGTCGGGGAAGTCTTTAAACGGCTGGTGTGCGGAAACCATGTCGTTATAGGCGGTGATGATGCCTAAGTTGGGGACGGTTTCCTGAAGCATTTCGATTTTGATGCTCTTAGGCATGGAGGCGTAGCCGTGTGCCAAGTTGCTGCAGCCGAGCTGGTTGCGCTCTAAGCGTCCCATCTGTTTGGCGCTGCGGATTTTCGCCAGATATTTTTCACGCGTCGGGCGGCTGCGCTCGATGATGCGCTCGGTAATTTCGGCGAGTTTCGGGTGAATAGGAGTGGGGTTCATGTGCGGTCTCCTGGCTAAACGATATGATAGGGATTTTGTTTGCGCGTTTCTGATTTTTGTATTGGGTATGTTTCAGACGGCCTTGAGCTGTGGGAATGAATAATAAGGGCCGTCTGAATATTTGAAGATTTCTCTTCGAAGCGTCCGCATATTATAGTACAAAATCTGTAATTTTGTTACAAAATAATTTGCTAAATGTAAGAAATTTGATTTAAATCGAGGTATGGTCAATTCGTAAAACGATGGGCTACAAAAGTCATCAAACTTTTATGTTAAATCAAACAATTTGTAAAAATGAGAATAGACAAAATGTGTAGCCATGTGTAGTATTACTACTCATTAGCCCGCTTGTTTGAAATTTTG
Source organism: Neisseria sp. HMSC078C12 (assembly GCF_001838065.1). Lineage (NCBI taxonomy): Bacteria > Pseudomonadati > Pseudomonadota > Betaproteobacteria > Neisseriales > Neisseriaceae > Neisseria > Neisseria sp. HMSC078C12. Next base: position 118,858 of record NZ_KV835584.1, read on the forward strand.
GTGCAGGCGATTGGTTTTTTACTGCTTATTGCTTAAAGGCTTTTGATTCTAATCGATTTTTATAGATGACGACAGTCCAAAAGTTTTGAAGCAAGCTTCCTCAACGAGAGATGAAACAATGAGTACACAGACAAATTTTGATTTGGTGTTGTTTGGCGCGACCGGCGATTTGGCAATGCGTAAACTTTTGCCTTGCCTGTATCAGGCGCATGTAGCCGGTTTGCTTCATCCCGAAGGTCGTATTTTGGGCGTAAGCCGAAGCGAATTGGATACCGCCGGCTTTTTAGCCAAAGTGGAAACGAATTCTAAAATCCATGTCAAACAAAACTTCTCAGAAGAAGCGTGGGCATCGTTTATCCAACGTCTCGAGTATTTAAAAGTTGATGTGACAAAGAAAGATGACTTCATTGCTTTGGGCGACTTGGTAAAAGCGCGCAAGAATACTGAAAATGTCGTGATCTACCTCTCAACTGCGCCGAAATTCTTTGCGCAAGCCTGTGAAAACCTTGCCGAAATCGGTTTGAATGCCGATAACATGCGCGTGGTTTTGGAAAAACCGCTGGGTACAGACCTGGCCTCTTCCCAACAGATCAATACAGATGTGGCCCGTTATTTCAAAGAAGAACAAATCTACCGCATCGACCATTATTTGGGTAAAGAAAGCCTGCAAAACCTGCTGGCCCTGCGTTTTGCCAATGTGATGTTCGAGCCTTTGTGGAACAACAAATACATTGAAAGCGTACAGCTGACCATTGCCGAGCAGTTGGGCGTGGAAGAGCGCGGCGAGTTCTACGACATTACTGGCGCATTGCGCGATATGGTGCAAAACCACTTAATGCAAATGCTTTGTATGACCGCCATGGAAGCGCCCGCCAGCTTGGATGCCGATGCCGTGCGTGATGAAAAAGTGAAAGTCATCAAGGCTTTGAAACCGCTGACCATCGAATCTGTCAATGAAAATGTTATTCGCGGCCAATATGTTGCGTCAAACGGCATGAACGGCTATCTGGAAGAAGTCGATGTGCCGAAAGACAGTTTCACTGAAACCTATGTCGCCATCAAAGCCGAAATCGAAAACGAACGTTGGAAAGGCGTACCTTTCTACCTGCGTACCGGCAAACGCATGGCAGGCAAAGTAGCGGAAATCGTGTTGAACTTCCGTCCGCTGCAAAACCATATTTTCGACAACAGCCAAGCTGCGCCGAATCGTTTGGTTATTGAGCTACAACCGACCGAATCTGTCCGCCTTTACACGCAAGTGAAAACCCCGGGTGCAGGCAATAAAGTGGAAGTAACGTCTTTGGGCGTGGATTTGGGCAAAGCCGTAGAAGGCCGCCGCGCCGAGGCTTATGAGCGTCTGCTGCTGGATGTGATTAACGGCAAACTCGCTTTGTTCAACCGCCGCGACGAACTCGAAGCCGCTTGGGAATATGTGATGCCGATTTTGGAAAACTGGGCGAACAATACAACGCCTCCGCATGCTTACGAAGCCCATTCTTGGGGCCCTGAAGCTGCGCGTGCGCTGTTAGCACGCGACGGCAACAAGTGGCACGAAGAGCAATAATATTTCTTTCAGACGGCCTTGTTTTCCAACAAAAGGCCGTCTGAAACCATGAAAGGACGAAACATGTTTGTTTTGCACGAACAAGAAAACGCTGTAACTGCCGCGCAAGCTTTGGCCGGTGCCGTTGCCGCCGCACTGCAAACCGCATTGAATGAGAAAGGCCATGCGGTTTTGGCCGTTTCCGGCGGTCGTTCGCCGATTGCGTTTTTCGAGGCTTTGTCGCAAAAAGATTTAAATTGGCAAAACATCGGCATTACTTTGGTGGACGAGCGTATTGTCCCGACCACGCATGCCGACAGCAATACGGGCCTGGTGCGAGAATATCTGCTCAAAAATAATGCTGCCCTTGCCACATGGATTCCGGTTGTTGAAGACGGAAAGTCTGAAACTGAATTACAACCTGAAGTTGTCGTTGCTTACGCATTGAAACATTACAAGCAACCTGACGTGCTGGTGTTGGGCATGGGTTCAGACGGACATACGGCGTCGTTGTTCCCTCAAGCGCCTCAATTACAGGCTGCAATCAATGAAGCCGATGACCCGACATTGATTCATACCACGCCGGTTACCGCGCCGCATGAGCGCGTAAGCATGACTTTGGGTGCGATTGCCAAAACGCCGAATGTGTTTTTGGCCATTCAAGGCGCAGAGAAAAAAGCAGTATTTGATAAAGCTGCCGCAAGGGCCGATACCGAATATCCGACCAGCCTGATTCTCAATCATCAAGGAATTAACTGTCATGTCTACTATGCACACTGAAGCTTATCCCCGCCTGGTCGCCGATATCGGCGGTACGAATGCCCGTTTTGCGCTTGAAACTGCCCCACAAGTAATTGAGAAGGCTGAAGTTTTACCATGCAAAGATTACGATACCGTCGTTGATGCCGCCAAAACTTATTTGGAACGCGCAGGTAGCCCGAAAGTTTTGCATGCCGCCTTTGCGATTGCCAATCCGATTTTGGGCGACTGGGTGCAGATGACCAACCACCACTGGGCGTTTTCCATCGAGACCACCCGTCAGGCTTTGGGTTTGGAAACGTTGATTCTGTTGAACGACTTTACCGCCCAAGCTTTGGCAGTGACCAAAACCGAAAAGAAAGACCTGGTACAAATCGGCGGGCAAAAGCCCATCGAATTTGCGCCTAAAGCCGTTATCGGCCCGGGTACAGGTTTGGGTGTCAGCGGTTTGGTGCACAGCGCCGCCGGCTGGGTGGCTTTGTCAGGCGAGGGCGGCCATACCAGTTTTCCGCCGTTTGACGATATGGAAGTGTTGATTTGGCAATACGCTAAAAACAAATACGGCCATGTTTCTGCCGAGCGTTTCTTGAGCGGCGCAGGTTTGAGCCTGATTTACGAAGCATTGGCCAAACGCGACAACATCAAGCAATACCGTCTGAAGCCGTCTGAAATTACCGATAAGGCATTGAGCGGGACTTCTCCGCTTTGCCGTCAGACTTTGGATATTTTCTGCGCCATGCTGGGTACGGTTGCTTCCAATTTGGCTTTGTCATTGGGTGCGCGCGGCGGCGTGTATTTGTGCGGCGGCATTATCCCGCGCGTGTTGGATTACTTTAAAACGTCCCCGTTCCGCAGCCGCTTTGAAAATAAAGGCCGTTTTGAGGCTTATCTTGCCGCTATTCCCGTGTATGTCGTATTGAGCGAGTTTCCGGGCATCGTCGGCGCAGCGGCGGCATTAGACAATCATTTAAATAACGTTTAAACACACAAACGGCAGTGCAGGGCAGGGGTGGAGAAAACCTTTGTCCTGAACGTCAAAAAATCAAAGGGTAGAGTATATGTTAAGCAAAATCAGCGAATCATTGTCCAACCTCTCCGGCGCAGAACGCAAAGTTGCCGAATCTGCGCTGGCCGAGCCGAAATGGTTCGTTCATGCCGCTGTGGCGGAAATTGCCGAGCGTGCGTCCGTCAGTCAGCCGACAGTAATCCGTTTCTGCCGCAGCCTGGGTTACAAAGGCTTGCCTGAATTCAAACTTGCTTTGTCTGCCAGCATCGGCCACGAAGGCATGCCTTACGTTCATGAAGAATTAAACGCCGATGACAACATGGGCAGCGTGGTCGAAAAAGTATTGGGCAATGCCGCAGCCTCCCTCTTGGGCGAGCGCCGCTTCCTGAAAGAATCCGAGCTGGAAAACGCGATTGCCATTCTGATGCACGCGCGACGCGTTGAGTTTTATGGTGTCGGCAACTCCGGCATCGTAGCCCAAGACGCGCAACACAAATTTTTCCGCTTCGGCATGTCCACTGTTGCTTATGTCGATACGCATACCCAGTTGATGGCGGCTTCCGTATTGACCGAGCAGGATGTGCTGGTGGCGATTTCCAATACCGGCTCGTCTATCGAATTGCTGGACGCGGCCAGTATCGCCAAAGAAAACGGCGCATCCGTTATCGCGCTGACCCGCAATGATTCGCCGTTGGCCCAAATGGCCGACTGTGTATTGAGCATCGCCACTCAGGAAAATGCCGAGCTTTATACGCCTATGGTGTCCCGTCTTCTGCAATTGGCCGTTATCGACATTCTTGCCATCGGCTTGGCCTTACGTTTGGGCGATACCGCCAGCACGCAACTGCAAAAAAGTAAAAAAAGCATACACAACAAACACATCGAATACGATAAAGATTGATTCTTCACTGATATATTCAGACGGCCTCGCCTCATATCCAGGCCGTCTGAAACCTCAAAAAACGGAAACCACACCGTTCCCGTTTCAGACGACCTCACGGCCGTTTTCTCAACAAAACTGTCCACTATCCAGGAGAGCATCCGATGAAACACCTTCACGATTTACCGGCTTGGTCAAAATTATGGATACATTTTGACGAAACCAAAGAACAACACATGCGCGAAATGTTCGACCAAGATCCCGAACGTGCCGAGCGTTACTGGCTGCAGGTTGGCGGCCTTACGCTGGATTATTCCAAAAACCGCATCAACGACGAAACCATGGCACTGTTGTTCGAGCTGGCGCGTGAAGCAGGCGTGCCGGAACGGATGCAGCAAATGTTCCACGGTGAAAAAATCAATACGACAGAAAACCGCGCCGTTCTCCACGTCGCCCTGCGTAACCGCACCAACGCCCCCATCGTCGTAGACGGCGAAGATGTGATGCCCAAAGTCAACCATGTCCTGCAACGCATGGGCGAATTTGCACACGAAGTCCGCAGCGGCAGCTGGTTAGGCTATACCAACCAAGTCATCACCGACGTCGTCAACATCGGTATCGGCGGCTCCGACCTCGGTCCGCTGATGATGTGTACCGCGCTCAAACAATTCGGCCATCCGCGTTTGAACATGCACTTCGTCTCCAACGTGGACGGCTCCCAACTGCGCGACGTATTGTCCAAAGTCCACCCCGAGACCACCCTCTTCATCATCGCCTCCAAAACCTTCACCACCCAAGAAACCCTGACCAACGCCCTGACCGCGCGTAAATGGTTCTTGGATCATGCAGGCGATGAAAGTGCCGTGGCCAAACACTTCGTTGCCGTATCGACCAACCAAAAAGCCGTTGCCGAATTCGGTATCGATACCGCCAATATGTTTGAATTTTGGGACTGGGTCGGCGGCCGTTACAGCCTCTGGTCAGCCATCGGCCTGCCGATTATGCTGTATCTCGGCGAAGAGAACTTCATCGAAATGCTCAACGGCGCGCACCTGATGGACCAACACTTCATCAACACGCCGCTAGAGCGCAACATGCCCGTCATCCTCGCCCTCATCGGCATCTGGTACATCAACTACTACGGCGGCGGCAGCCACGTTATCGCCCCTTACGACCAACACCTCCACCGCCTGCCCAAATTCATCCAGCAGCTTGACATGGAGAGCAACGGCAAACAAGTGACCCTTGACGGCAAACCGGTCGGTTACGAAACTTCCCCGATTATTTGGGGCGAAACCGGTATCAACGGCCAGCACGCATTTTTCCAACTGCTGCACCAAGGTACGCACATCACGCCGATTGACCTGATTGCCTCCCTTGAAAAACGCAGCAATTTGCAAGGTCATCACGAAATCCTGTTGGCCAACGTTTTTGCCCAAGCCGAAGCCTTTATGCGCGGCAAAACCCCAGACGAAGTCCGCGCCGAACTCAAAGCCCAAGGCATGGAAGCAGAGCGCATCGAAGAGCTGGTTCCGCACAAAACCTTCTCAGGCAACCGCCCGACCAACCTCATCCTCATGGATAAAATCAACCCGCGCAATATGGGTAGCCTGATTGCCATGTATGAACACAAAACCTTCGTTCAAGGCATTATTTGGGGCATCAACAGCTTTGACCAATGGGGTGTAGAACTCGGCAAACAATTGGCCAAAACCATTCTTGCCGAATTGAACGGCGAGACTGAAGTGCAAAAACACGACAGCTCGACTACACGTCTGATTAATCTTTATTTGAACGCCAACAAATAAAGCATTTAGTTAAAGCTAAGGCCGTCTGAAACTTTCAGACGGCCTTTTGTTTTATTCCGGATCATCCGTAAACGCATTTTCCCGAAATATCGGTACAAATGTGAAAAGATACAGTACGAACACGACGATGGTCAGAATCGCGGGGACAGTGATGAAGAAGATTGGGTTTACGTTCATCAAGAAAGCGCGCGAGACAGCGGCCATAAAGAGCAGGGGAACGGCAATGCGGCAGAGCTTGGGGTAGTCGAGTTTGGTAAAGCCGCTATGCCACAGTCCGGCGGTCAGCCACACCATCATCACGCCGCCCATCATGCCGCCGAGGGTAATCAGGTGTAGGGGCGCGGAGGCGGACAGGTTTTGCAGTTTCGCCGCGCCTGTCCACAGATAGCCTGCGGCGGCAAAGAGTTGGAGCAGGTAATAAGTGCGGACGTAGTGTTTGCGCAGGAGTTCGTGATGGTGAAGCTCACGCAGTTTGGCAAGCAAGATAAAGCCGACGGCAAGCGCGGTAAAGCCGACGGTTTGCGCGGGCAGCCAAAGTTCGGCGGCGGCGTGCAGCAGCAAGAAAGTAATAGCGATGTTTTTATAAACGATATTTGGAATAAAAACAGGGTCTTTCAGACGGCATTCTTTCAGGGCTTCCGCACCCAAAAGAATACTGACGCGGACGGATACGAACATGACAGCCGCCATGTTCAAATGCACTTGCGCGCGCAACAGGTTCAAATCGCCGCTAACGGCATAGGCCGTCTGAAAAACAGTAAATGCTGCGAGCAGAATCAGCAGGGCGAAGTTATCAGTGTTGCGGTCGAGCCAAATCAGCCAAGCGCAGAACAGCAGCAACACCAGCCAATAGGCGGCGACGAAAAACGAGGCAGGTTGCGGCGAAAAGGGCAGTATGGCGGATGCGGCGAGCAACAATGCCGCCATCAAAGTAGCGACAGGTTTCAGACGGCCTTGATAGCCCGTCCATTCAAGCATGGCGGCAGTCAGGAAGCCACCGTATGCCGCAGGCAGCATGAGTTCTAAGAAGATTTGGCGGTGCAAAATGACGGCACTGGGGCTGATGAAAAACACCAACGCGCCGAGTATGGCAAGTGCCGCCGCACCGACGAAAAACGGCCGCATGGGGTGGGTGAAAAACTTATTCATGGTTTGGCTTGATTCTGCATGAAGATGCTTTTGGGTATGGATTTATTGGGTGGGCAGGGTCGTATCTTTTGCCAAAGAGGCAAGCCTGCGGCTTGTGCCCTCTCCCTAGCCCTCTCCCACGGGGAGAGGGGATTAAGCTGCCAAACCCGAACATTTTCAGGTTTGCCTACCATCTGATTTTCAATCCTACGTTCTCTAATTTTCAGCAACCTGATTCCCTCTCCCCGTGGGAGAGGGTTAGTGAGAGGGCAACGAACCGCAAGGTTTGTCAGATACTCAAATGCCCGTATCATTCATATTATTGATATTATTGTTTGAATTGTATTATTTTCAATAATAATAAATAATCCTAAACCAATATAAATAACAGCCATTATCCAACGACTAAACTTCTCTACAATTTCACCAACACCTGAAATATTAGCCAATCTTTGTGCTGTATATACTAAAACAAAAATCAATATTAAAAATACAAGAAGAGTAACTAATAAGTCGACAAGATCTAAAGTCACAAAGTAAGGAACAAAAAGTCCAATATTATCTGCACCACAACTAGCAACTGTAACCAAAGCAACAATACCGACTAATTTTGACAACCCTTTTTCATCCAATTCTTTTTTAGCTCTTTTTTCGCCCTCACAATCGTCGTAAATAGCAACTTTAATACCTAAGTAAATCGGTATTAAACCTAATAAACCCAACACCCATTTTTCCGGAACATAATGCAAAACAAAAGCTAGAAATAAACTAACTAATATTAAAATTACAGAACCTAAATATTGTCCGATATAAATATCTCGATATTCTTTTCTAGTATTTGCTCTAGCAAAAAATATTAATAGTATTACCAACAAATCTACTGCTGTAGCAATATATAAAACAGCAGCAGTAATCACAGTCGAAAACATAAAGCACCTCATAATGAATCCTCTGCCCCCTTGGCACCACGGCTTTTTCAAAAACCGAATCGCGTTCGGATAACAGATTCGTATCTTTCGCTAAAGAGGCAAGCCTGCGGCTTGCTTACCCTCTCCCTAGCCCTCTCCCACGGAGAGAGGGAATTGGGCTGTCGAGCCTGAACATTTTCAGGTTTACCCGACATCTGATTCCCAATTCTACGGCTCTCTGATTTTGAGAAACCTGATCCCCTCTCTCCGTGGGAGAGGGTTAGTGAGAGGGCAACGAA
>NZ_KV835584.1:127288-204020 GCF_001838065.1 Neisseria sp. HMSC078C12
TGAGAGGGCAACGAACCGCAAGGTTTGTCAGAAATTTAAATTCCTATCACTCATAATAATGAATCCCCTGAAACTCTCTTGCCACCACGGCTTCTTCAAAAGCCGAATCGCGTTCGGACAGCGGCGTAGGCAGGGTAATCACGTTTTGCACGTTCATGCCCTTAGTGGAAAGCAGCATGATTTCATGGCTCAGGCGTGCGGCTTCGAAGCGGTCGTGCGTTACCAGCATACACGCCATGCCCTGCCGCTCGATTTTTTCCACCAGCATGGCGACCAAAATATCGCGCAAATCGCGGTCCAAACCGACGAACGGCTCGTCCAGCAAGGCAAGGTCGCAGCCGCACAGCAGCAGGCGCAAAAATGCTACCCGTTTCGCCATGCCACCGGACAATTCGGTCGGATATTTGTTCAAATCGCCCGCAGTCAGCCCGACTTTCGCCGCCAGCGCGATGATTTCGCCTTCATCGGGTTTGTCCATAAAAATAGCGATATTCTGCATCGCGGTCAAGTTTCCCGGCAGGCGGTTTTCCTGAAACAGAAAACCCGTTTTGCGGAAAGTATTGCGTATCGTGCCCGATTTTGGCGTTTCCAAGCCCGCAATCAGCCGCAAAACCGTCGTCTTGCCGCAGCCGCTCGGCCCGAACAAGGCTTTCACTTCACCATGTTGCAAGTTCAAACTGAAATCGCGCACGATGGGGTCGCGGAGAATTTCAAAACGCACGTTTTCAAGACAGAGCATCATCTTCTCCACGGCATAAACAAAATTTCCAAAGGCTTGGTAATCAGGTATTCAAACAGCGACACAAACACGATAACCAGCACCACATAAGCCATCACCGTCGAAGTCTCCAACATCGCCCGCGCGTCTGCAATCCGCGCGCCCACGCCTTCGCTCGCGCCCAAGAGTTCCGCCATAATCACCACCTTCACCCCCATCGCCACAGCCACGCCGATGCTGGAAATCACATAGCCCATCAGATGAGGGATATACAGATAACGGATTTTTTTCAGACGGCCTAATTTATAAGCGTCAAACAACTCCTCATGCTGCTTGTTCACGCTCGCCATCCCGACTGCCGCACTCGCAAACGTCAGCGGTGCAACCAATACAATGATGGTAAACAACACGCTCGGATTGCCGAACCCGAACCAAAACAGAGCCATCACCACCCAAATAATCGGCGGCATCGCCAACAAAATCGTAATCACAGGCTTGAGCAACGCCATCGCCGTCTTAAAACTGCCCGCCACCAGCCCTGCCGCCAATCCCGCTACCAGCGCAACCGAAATGCCCACCACAGAACGCCACAGCGAAATCCCGATTTCGTTTTCCTGAAAATATTTCAATAAATCCAAAGATTTTTGAAACACCTCCACCGGCGCAGGCAGCATAAACTCGCCGAACACGGCACTGCCCCACGCCCACAACGCCACCACCACCATTGCCACGCCTAGACCGGCAAAGCCGCTCCAAAGGTAGTCGATGATGTAAAACAGCGCAGGCTGCGGTTTACGGATTTTGTCGGTTTTAATCATGGTTTGTTTTTTTGGTAGTTATGTTTTGGAGAGAATAGGCCGTCTGAAAAATAGAAGATTGAATATTTTCAACTATTCTAAACTTTCAGACGACCTCTTTCCTTTTAAGCTAAGAAAAACCCGTTATCCGGCAGCTTGCCGCCCAAAAGTTTCGGGTTGAACTGCATCAGGATTTCGTAAAACTTCAAAATCTCGTTCTTCACTTCGCTGCCTTTGGTTACCGTCAGCCGCGCGCCGTCCAAGCCCATGACTAGGGCGGGTTCGGGGGCGGGGAGGTAGTTTTTGCCGATTTTCGCCGCGCTTTGGCGGTTGGCCAGTATCCAGTTGAGCGCGTTTTTCAAATCCTGATGGAAGATGTCGAACTGCGCTTTGTGCGCGTGGAAATATTCTTCGTTGGCGATGATGCCCGCCATCGGAATCAGCGGTTTGGTGTCAAATGCCTGTCCCCATGCTTTTACCAAATCAAAACCGCGCACGACGTTTACGCCCATGGTTTTGCCTTTAAGCAGGCTGGCGGTTGCCATCGGTTCGGGCAGAATGGCGGCGTGGTAGTCCTTGCTCAAAAACAGTCCGACTGCTTCTGGCGGCGTGGCAGTGTAAGTGATGCCGACTTTGTGCGCGTCGATTTTCAGTTTTTTCAACAAGGCTTGCAGCACGATGTCGGGCATGTCGTTTTTAAACGGCACAAGGATTTTTTTGCCGACCAAATCCTGTGGCGAGGTAATCGCGCCGCCTTTGCACATCAGCTGCGTGATGCCGTTGGTTAAAATATTGACCATGCCGACTTTCTGCCCTTGGTTGCGCAGGTTTACGCCAACATTGCTCGGGCTCATCATCACTTTAAATTGTCCGCTCGCCACGCCTGCGCGCAGTTGGTCGGGCGAACGCCAGATTTTCAGCGATACATCCGCCTGCTTCGCCAGCTTGCCTTGTAACGCCGCTACGGCAATGGTGACGCTGGGCATTGCCGGCGCGCCGTACACGGTAAATTGTTCTTTACCGGCTGCCAACAATGAAGGCGAAACGCCTGCGGCTGCCAGCGCGGCGGTCATTTTTAAGAAATCGCGTCTTTTCAGTTCCATTTTTTATCTCCTAATTCTTAATAAGCCAATGCAGGCATTCTTTCAGACGGCCTGATTTTAAAAAGCCGCATGCAAACTCAACCAATATGTCCTGCCCGGTGCATACACCACACTGGGCGACAGGGCGAGGACGTGGTCGCCGCTGATGTATTCGGCGTATTTTTTGTTGAACACGTTGTTCACGCCCAAGCGTAAGCCGTATTTGTCTTTGAAGTTTACGCCTGCGTACACGTCGGCAACGGTAAAGCCTTTGGCGGCTTCGCGTTTGTCTATGCCCAAACCGCTTGCCGCGTCAAAATCGCCGCGCGTTTGTTTGGCAACAAAGCGTGTGGCGGCGCCGATGTTGTAGCTGCCGTGGGCAAAGTAATTTTTGTAGTCGGCTTGGACGGCGGCTTCAAACGGACGGATTTGATAGAGCGGCCTGCCGTCGGTTTCATTGTGTCCGTAGTTGTAGGCGGCTTTGATGCCTGCCGCCCAATGCGGATTGAAGTTGTAACGCGCGTAGGCCTGCGCGGTGAATAGGCGTGCATCGACATTGCGTGTGATGATGCCGCCGCCGTTGGATGAAATACCGCTTTGTCCGCGTGCGCGGTCAAAAATAATCAGGTCTTTGACTTTGTCCGCCACAAGTGTGCCGCCCACGTTCCAGCCTGCGCCTGCTAACGAGTTCATGTAGCCGTTGTAGTAGTCGTTACGGCTGTCGGCGGTGAGCTTGATGCGGTTGTGTTTTTCGGTTTTCAGCAGGGGATTGCCTGCGATGGCGGCGGCTGGGTTTTGGTTCATCAGCATGCCGTTCATGCGGTTTTGCACGATGGCGGCAAGCGAGTTGAAGCGTTCGGTGTTGTCGCCGATGCGTTCCAAATGTGCGAAGGAAACGCTGTATTTTTGCGTTTCAGACGGCGTGAAATCGTATTTGAGTTCGCCCGACAAAGCATGGTGGCGAACTTTGCCGTTGAAGTTGTAGCCGTAATGGGTTTTCCAGATTTGTTGCGATGAAGCGAAGGCAAGGTTTCGGTTCATCGGATGGGCAGGCTGCGCCGTATTTTTGCGTACGTCCGCTTCGTTGATTTCGTAGCTTAAGCCCAAGCCCAGTTTGTGTTGGTCGTCAAACTTGTAAGACAGGGTATCGGCGATGCGCCAGCGGTCGAGGTGCACATCGGCGAAACGGTAGCCGTTGAGGAAGTCGCGCATGGCGGTGTGGACGTTGCGCTCGCCGTTTTGGCTGTCGTTGCGGTAGCTGACGGCGGCGTTGTTGTGGAATTTGCCGAAGTCCGCGTCGTATTTGAGCGAGAAGTCGTACACTTTGCGGTCAAGCTCTACAAACATTTGTTGCGGCGTATTGTTTGGGCGCAGGGAGTAATTGTCGGCGTGGCGTTTGAGTTTGATGACGCCTGCTTCCGCGCTGACCGTATTGCTCAAATCGGCATTGCCCCAACGCGCGTTGAGTTTGGCGATGTGGCGTTCGGTATCCAATGCGTCGTTGACGAACTGCGGTTGGCGGTCATCGTTGATGTCGTCGTGTAGGTAGGTAAGGCGGTATTCCTGGTTTTCAGACGGCACGAAACCGAGTACCAAAGCTTGATTGAAACGGCTGTATTTCCAATCGGTCTGATTGCCGTCGCCGTCTTTGTAGCCGTTGGCCTTGGTGTGATTGAGGTTGGCTACGCCGTACACCTTTGCCCCACGCGCTTGCGCGGTAATGGAATTGTAAAAACTTTTGCCGTAAAAACCACTGTTTGCTTTCAATGGACGGAAGGCTTGGTCTATGTTTTCGGTAACAAAGTAATGATCGCTGCGGTCGGTGCGGTCGAATTGGTTTTCGGGGAAATGGCCTTGTGCGGCGGTCGGTGCAATCGGTTTGGGAGGGGAAAAGGTTTTGACAGGCTGGATTTCATCAGGGTCTGCCAAGGTTTCGGCAAAGCCATTTGCGGCGGCAAAACTGCTCATTAACAGGTAAACCAAATGTTTTCGTTTCATCTTCATCTCCTGATAATCATTTTTATTCATTATGCTCTTGGAGAGAAACAAAGTAAAGAAACGATAAGGTATTTATTGTCGATAAACACCTAGCGCAAAATACAAATCGACAAGGAGGAGAATTTTTAGAAAAGGGGAGCGGCGGCGCAGGTTGTATTTAATTCTGCAATCGAGTTTTATCTTCTATTAATATTTCAGGGTAATAAAGCAAAAGGCCGTCTGAAAACCTCTCTCTTTTCAGACGGCCTTTTGCTGGGTATAATAAATTTACGAATCATTATTATTTCTGTTTAAATGTAGGAGAAACGCATGAGTACCCGTACCGAACACGACACCATGGGCAATGTCGAAGTCCCGTCCGAAGCCTATTGGGGCGCGCAGACCCAGCGCAGCCGCAACAATTTCAAAATCGGCGGCGAAACCCTGCCGCAGCCGTTGATTTATGCTTTGGCGCTGGTGAAAAAAGCCGCCGCCGCCACCAATGTCGCCCTCGGCAGGATTAAGCCCGAGCAGGCGGATTTGATTACGCAGGCGGCGGATGATGTGTTGAACGGTAAGCTCGACGGGCAGTTCCCATTGGTAGTGTGGCAGACCGGTTCTGGCACGCAATCCAATATGAACATGAACGAAGTGCTGGCGAACCGCGCCAACGAAATCGCCGGTACGGGTTTGGCAGCGTATCAGCCCGTCCATCCCAACGACCATGTGAACCACGCGCAATCGACCAACGACGCATTCCCGACCGCCATCCACGTCGCCGCCGCGATTGAAATCAACCGCCACCTTATTCCGGCGGTAAAAGCCCTGCGCGATACATTGGACAAAAAAGCCAAAGAATTCGCCCCCATCGCCAAAATCGGCCGCACCCATTTGCAGGATGCGACGCCGCTGACTTTGGGACAAGAATTTTCCGGCTACGTTTCCCAACTCGACCACGGCTTAGGCCGTCTGAACGACGCGCTCAAGGGTTTGTACGAACTTGCCTTGGGCGGCACGGCGGTCGGCACGGGTTTGAACAGCCATCCCGAATACGCCGAAAAAGCCGCCGCCAAACTCGCCGAACTGTCCGGCCTGCCGTTTGTTAGCGCGCCGAACAAATTTGAAGCCTTGGGCGGACGCGATGCCGCCGTTGCCGCTTCGGGCGCATTGAAAACGCTGGCGGCAAGCCTGAACAAAATCGCCAACGACATCCGCTGGCTGGCAAGCGGCCCGCGTTGCGGTTTGGGCGAAATCAAAATCCCTGAAAACGAGCCGGGTTCGTCCATTATGCCAGGCAAAGTCAACCCGACCCAATGCGAAGCGATGACCATGGTGTGCTGCCAAGTGTTCGGCAACGACGTTACCATCGGCATGGCTGGCGCGTCGGGCAATTTCGAGCTGAACGTCTATATGCCCGTTATCGCTTACAACCTCTTGCAATCCATCCGCCTGTTGGGTGATGCGTGCAACAGCTTCAACAAAAACTGCGCCATCGGCATCGAACCCGTGCCGGAAAAAATCGACTATTTCCTGCACCATTCCTTGATGCTGGTTACTGCGTTAAACCGCAAAATCGGCTACGAAAACGCTGCCAAAGTCGCCAAAACCGCCTATAAAAACGATAAATCGTTGCGCGAAACCGCCATCGAATTGGGCTTGTTGACAGGCGAAGAGTTTGACGAATTGGTCGTTCCTGCCGATATGGTTCATCCGCGTTAAGCTTTAATAATGAAACATGCCGTCTGAAAATGTGTTCAGACGGCATGTTTTTATGCTGCGCTTGTCTTTTCTTCGAATAGGGCAAAAATCATTGGCGTCAGATTGATGACCATTAGAAACATTATTGAGCTCAAAAATGTACGCCAGGCGTAATGCCACGCTTCCTTTCTGTCTGCTTGGGGTAGGAGCGATGCAGAATAGCGGTTGTGTAGGGTTTTTGCGGTGTCATTGTTTTCCAAATAGTCCAACGAAAGTACCAATAATTTGCCCGTGTCCTTGTGTTGTAAGAATTTGGCATGTTCAACCCAGATGCCCGGCTTGGCGTGTTCGCATAAAGATTCAATGCCGACGCAAGAGGCTAAGCTGTTTTGGTTGTTTTGCAAAATCGACAGCTCGTTTTTTTCGGCCTGCATGGTGGCGGCGGAGGTTTGATGAAGGTATGCGCTCATGCCGTTGCGCTCTATTGCTTGGAAATCATGGAGCTGGCTGAATCCGCCATTTTCCCAGGCGACGAATAAGGCATAGCATCCGCTGAATAGGCAGATCATAGCCAATTTTAAGACAATGTTTTTCATCCTCGCTCCTTTTTTGAAGATGTCGGCAAAGTCAGGAGGCGTGTTTTCTCGTTTGAAGGTAAGTTTAGGTTTTATCTGTTTTTATTGTGAGGTTGAGTGTAACACAGGTAATCAAAAGGCCGTCTGAAAATTTTCAGACGGCCTTTTGTTATGTGTTTAGATGGGTTTAAGCCAACAATTCACGCCAGCGTTTGACTTGGAAACGGACCTGTTCCGGCGCGGTGCCGCCCAAGTGGTTGCGCGCGTTTAAGCTGCCTTCGGGTGTCAGCACGCTGTACACATCGTCTACAATCAAACCGCTGAAACCTTGCAGGACTTCGAGCGGCAATTCGCTCAAATCAACACCTGCTTCATCGGCATGGCGCACGGCCTGGGCAACAACTTCGTGGCTGTCGCGGAAAGGCATGCCTTTTTTCACCAAGTAATCCGCCAAGTCGGTAGCCGTTGCAAAACCCTGCATTACGGCGGCGCGCATATTGTCGGGTTTGACGGTCACGCCGCGCATCATGTCGGCGTAAATGCGCAGGGTGTCGATAAGCGTGTCGGCAGTGTCAAACAAAGGCTCTTTGTCTTCCTGATTGTCTTTGTTGTATGCCAAAGGCTGCGATTTCATCAGGGTAACCAGGCCGATCAGGTGGCCAATCACGCGGCCGGATTTGCCGCGCACGAGTTCGGGTACGTCGGGATTTTTCTTCTGCGGCATAATGGACGAGCCGGTGCAGAAACGGTCGGCAATATCGATAAAGCCGAAACGCGGGCTCATCCACAAAATCAATTCTTCAGAAAGACGGCTCAGGTGAACCATAATCAGGGAAGCGGCGGCGGTGAACTCAATGGCAAAATCGCGGTCAGATACGGCATCGAGCGAGTTTTGGCAGATTTGCTCAAAGCCCAACAGTTCGGCGGTAATTTCGCGTTGAATCTGGTAGGTGGTACCGGCAAGGGCTGCGGCGCCGAGCGGCATACGGTTGACGCGTTTGCGGCAGTCGGCCATGCGCTCGAAATCGCGGCCGAGCATTTCAACGTAGGCGAGCATGTGATGCCCGAAGCTGACCGGCTGGGCAACTTGCAGGTGGGTAAAGCCGGGCATAACGGTTTCAGCGTTTTGTTCCGCCAAATCAACCAAGGCCGTCTGAAGGTTTTGAATCAGGCTTTGGATAACGGTAATTTGATCGCGCAGCCACAGGCGGATGTCGGTAGCGACTTGGTCGTTGCGGCTGCGGCCGGTGTGCAGGCGTTTGCCGGCATCGCCGATTTTGTCGGTGAGGCGGCGTTCGATGTTCATGTGGACATCTTCCAAATCCAGCGACCAGGAAATCGTTCCTTCCTTGATTTCTGCTATAATCTCGGCCATGCCCTGACGGATGGCGGATAGGTCGTCTTCGCTCAAAACGCCCGACTGTGTCAGCATTTGCGCGTGTGCCAGCGAGCCTTGGATGTCCCATTCTGCCAGTCGTTTGTCAAAATCAATCGAGCCGGTATATTTTTTGACCAGCTCGGAAACAGGTTCGTTAAAACGGCCTGACCAGGTTTTGTCCTTGCTCATATCAGCATCCTTAAAATATAAATAAAAAACAGGGTCTACGTCTTCAATATAGCAGACCCGTCTATACATTATGAAAGAAAACGGTTGAAATCATGTCTATTATACGTCAAATAAACCAGAATTTCGCAGTGCCGGATTTGCGCAATTCCGCAACTCTGGTGCGCCTGCTTATTGTTTTGTTAATCAGTTTGTTTATCTTTCCGTTGATGACGGTATCGGGCGTGCCTTATCCGGAGCAGATTTTCCAACATTTTTCATGGGCTTGCCCCGTCATCCTCTTGATTTTACTCAAGGTCTATTTCTTACAGGCATTTGCGCCGTCCCTGCTTCGCTCGCAGTACAGCGTCGTGGTTTCCTACGTCTCCAACCTGCTGATTTTCTTGTTTGTCGATCTAGTGATTTTGAAGACGGAAATTTGGCCGCTGATTCAACACTTCTTCTTGCTGACCTTTTTTTGTTTCAGTTTCATGTACATCGAAGCCGCCCGCCGCAACAGCCTTGCGCCTTCCATTTCCGAAGCCAGGTTGAGCGCGTTGACGGCGCGTATCCGTCCGCATTTCTTATTTAACAGCCTAAATGCCGCCATCAGCTTAATCCGTCTACGCCCGTATGATGCAGAAACTTTGCTGGAAAATCTGGCCAACCTGTTCCGCGCACAGCTGCGCGACGGCAGTCAAAACAGTACCTTGGGGCAGGAAATCGAATGGGCGCAGGAATATATTGCCATCGAGCAAATCCGCATGGGGCATATGCGCGTACAGGTTATGTGGCAACACCATGCGCCCGACGATGCGGAAACGCCGCATCTGCTGCTGCAGCCGCTTTTGGAAAATGCCGTCTTTCATGGTGTCGAATCCATCCACCGTCCAGGAATAATTACGGTATTAACAAAATTGGAAAAATCCTCTATTTTCATCAGTATCGAGAATCCGTGCGGGACGGAACCTAATGAAAATACCAAGCCGCATAAAGGCAATTCTATGGCCTTACGCAACCTGAAAGAGCGCCTGACTTTGATGTATGACACCGACGCAAAAATCAGAAGCATCCAATCAGACGGCCTGTTCCGCGTTGAAATCATCTTGCCGTACCGTAAAAAATCAGCCGAAGTTTCCCGTTTGTTTGGTTAAAACGCGTAGAAGAGGGCGGCTTGAGATAAATTGGACTATTAATACATTAAATAAAATAGTTTAAATTTATTACATTCAGTAACATAACTGTTCCCATTTTTTGAAAACTGGTCTATGATGCTCAAAAGGATTGTTTACAATCTTTAACTGCAAATCATTTGCAACTGCCCAGAAGAAAAAACAGAAAAAGGAACAAAGAGATGTTAGAAGCCTATCGTAAAGCCGCCGCCGAGCGCGCTGCCCTTGGTATTCCCGCCCTTCCTCTGACTGCTCAGCAAACTGCTGATTTGGTTGAGCTGCTGAAAAATCCACCTGCCGGTGAAGGTGAATTCTTGGTTGAGCTGTTGGCTCACCGCGTACCACCCGGTGTGGACGATGCCGCCAAAGTTAAAGCCTCATTTTTGGCAGCCGTTGCCGAAGGCAGCGCATCCAGCCCGTTGATTTCCCCCGAATATGCGACCGAACTGTTGGGTACCATGCTTGGCGGTTACAACATTCATGCACTCATCGAACTCTTGGACAACGACAAACTTGCGCCTATTGCTGCAAATGGTCTGAAACACACTCTGCTGATGTTCGACTCTTTCCACGATGTTCAAGAAAAAGCCGAAAAAGGCAATAAATACGCGCAAGAAGTATTGCAATCTTGGGCAGATGCCGAATGGTTTACTTCTCGTGCCAAAGTTCCAGAAAAAATCACTGTTACCGTCTTCAAAGTCGACGGTGAAACCAATACAGACGACCTCTCTCCTGCACCTGACGCATGGAGCCGTCCTGATATCCCTCTGCACGCGCTGGCGATGTTGAAAAACCCGCGCGACGGTATCACTCCTGACAAACCGGGCGAAGTCGGTCCGATTAAATTGTTGGAAGAACTCAAAGCCAAAGGTCATCCGGTTGCCTATGTCGGCGATGTGGTCGGTACCGGTTCTTCACGCAAATCTGCGACCAACTCCGTCATTTGGCATACTGGCGAAGACATCCCATTCGTACCGAACAAACGTTTCGGCGGCGTATGCCTGGGTGGCAAAATTGCTCCTATTTTCTTCAATACTCAAGAAGACTCAGGCGCATTGCCGATTGAAGTCGATGTTTCCGCGCTGAAAATGGGCGATGTCGTCGATATCCTGCCTTATGAAGGCAAAATCGTGAAAAACGGCGAAACCGTTGCCGAATTCAGCCTGAAATCCCAAGTATTGCTGGATGAAGTGCAAGCTGGTGGCCGTATCAACCTGATTATCGGTCGCGGTTTGACTGCCAAAGCGCGTGAAGCACTGAAACTGCCTGCCTCTACCGAATTCCGCCTGCCTCAAGCGCCTGCCGAAAGCAAAGCCGGTTTCACCTTGGCTCAAAAAATGGTTGGTCGGGCCTGCGGTTTGCCGGAAGGCAAAGGCGTGCGTCCGGGTACTTACTGCGAACCACGCATGACTACTGTCGGCTCGCAAGATACCACCGGCCCTATGACTCGCGACGAATTGAAAGACCTGGCTTGCTTGGGCTTCTCAGCAGATATGGTGATGCAGTCTTTCTGTCACACCGCCGCTTATCCAAAACCTGTCGATGTGAGAACCCATAAAGAATTGCCTGCTTTCATCTCTACCCGTGGTGGCGTATCCCTTCGTCCAGGCGACGGCGTGATTCACTCATGGCTCAACCGTCTGTTGTTGCCTGATACAGTCGGTACCGGCGGCGATAGCCACACCCGTTTCCCTATCGGTATTTCTTTCCCTGCCGGCTCCGGCTTGGTTGCTTTCGCAGCAGCTACCGGCGTGATGCCGCTCGATATGCCTGAGTCAGTATTGGTACGCTTCAGCGGTAAACTGCAACCGGGCGTAACCCTGCGTGACTTGGTGAACGCCATTCCGCTGTACGCGATTAAACAAGGCCTGCTGACTGTTGCCAAAGCCGGTAAGAAAAACATCTTCTCCGGCCGCATCCTCGAAATCGAAGGCCTGCCTGATTTGAAAGTGGAACAAGCCTTTGAATTGACTGACGCGTCTGCCGAACGCTCCGCCGCAGGCTGTACCGTGAAGCTCAACAAAGAGCCGATTATCGAGTACATGAAATCCAACATCGTGTTGATGAAAAACATGATTGCCGACGGCTATCAAGATCCGCGCACTTTGGAACGCCGCATCAAAGCCATGGAAGCATGGTTGGCAAACCCCGAATTGCTCGAAGCGGATAAAGATGCCGAATACGCTGCCGTGATTGAAATCAACATGGACGACATCAAAGAGCCGATTATCGCCTGCCCGAACGACCCGGACGACGTATGCTTCATGTCCGAACGTTCCGGCACCAAAATCGACGAAGTGTTCATCGGTTCGTGCATGACCAACATCGGCCACTTCCGCGCCGCCTCCAAACTCTTGGAAGGCAAGTCCGACATCCCCGTCCGCCTGTGGATGGCGCCGCCGACCAAAATGGACGCGAAAGAGTTGTCCGACGAAGGCCACTACGGTGTACTCGGCCGTGCAGGCGCGCGTATGGAAATGCCGGGTTGTTCATTATGTATGGGTAACCAAGCCCAAGTACACGAAGGCGCGACCGTCATGTCCACTTCCACCCGCAACTTCCCGAACCGCTTGGGTAAAAACACCTTCGTTTACCTCGGCTCGGCAGAGTTGGCGGCGATTTGCTCCAAACTGGGTAAAATCCCGACCGTTGAAGAGTACCAAGCCAACATCGGCATCATCAACGAACAGGGCGACCAAATCTACCGCTACATGAACTTCAACGAAATCGACAGCTACAACGAAGTAGCCGAGACCGTGAATGTTTAATGTAACAAGGTAAACCGATTTTCAGACGGCCTTAAATAACCAAGGCTGTCTGAAACGGATAAATAAAGGACGTGTTCATCACGTCCTTTTTATTTTAGGTTTAATAAAAGGCCGTCTGAAAGATATATTTCAGACGGCCTTTTAGTACAAAACAGCGTGGTTTATTTTACGCCAAAACCAGGTTGGAGTAGGGCGCAAGGCTGACGCTCGTGACGGCTGCGGCGTGTTCTGCCGGCAATTTTGCCGCAGGCAATACCCGGGTCATTTTTGTCTTCTGTTTTTTTCGAGTTTTTGTCCGACTTGCTCGCATATTCGCTGCGTTTGTTTCTGTCATCGCGGCGGGAGCGGCTGTCGTTGTGTTGATTCTGGTGTGTTTCAGTTTCATCTTGGTTGCCGTTGCCCCACCAATGCGGCTCGAAACCTTCGATGCGTTCCACTTTCAAATCGCTGCCGGTCAGCTCTTTAATGGCTTCAAACATTTTTTGTTCGGTTTTATCCATCAAGGAAATGGCAACGCCATCGGCACCGGCCCGGCCGGTACGTCCGATGCGGTGGACGTAGTCTTCGGGTTGGGTCGGCAACTCGTAGTTGATGACGAAAGGCAACTCGGCAATATCCAGGCCGCGCGCAGCAACATCGGTAGCAACCAAAACGCGTAATGTGCCTTCTTTAAAGGCGTTGAGGGTTTCCAGTCGGCTTTGTTGGGATTTGTCGCCGTGGATGGATTGCGCGGCGATATGGCGGCGGACGAGGTCGCGGGTAACTTGATCGACGCTTTGTTTGGTTTTGCAGAAAACAATAACTTGATTCATATGCAAATCAACAATCAGGCGTTCGAGCAGATTGCGTTTTTTAAGTGCATCAACGGCAATGATGTGTTGCTCGACATTGGCGTTGGTGGTGTTTTGCGCGGCCACCTCGACCATTTCAGGCGTGTGCATAAAATCTTGTGCAAGCTTGCGGATAGGCGGTGAGAAAGTGGCGGAGAAAAGCAGGGTTTGTCGCTGTTTGGGCAACATCTGCATGATTTTGCGGATGTCGTCGATGAAACCCATATCCAGCATACGGTCGGCTTCGTCGAGTACAACGATTTCAACTTTGTTTAAATTGATGTTTTTTTGTTTGACGTGGTCGAGCAGTCGGCCAACCGTAGCAACAACGATTTCGCAACCGGCGCGCAAGTCGGCAGTTTGTTTGTCCATATTGACGCCGCCGAAGAGGACGGTGTGGCGCAAAGGAAGGTTTTTAATGTATGCCTGTACGTTTTGGTCGATTTGATCGGCCAGTTCGCGGGTCGGGGTCAATACCAGCATGCGGACGGGGTGCATGGCCGGGGAAGTGCTGGATGTGGCATAGCGTTTCAGGCGTTCGAGGCTGGGCAGCATAAAGGCGGCGGTTTTTCCTGTGCCGGTTTGGGCGGCAGCTAAAAGGTCGTGTCCGGCCAACGCCTTAGGAATGGCTGCGGCTTGGATGGGCGTAGGGTTTTCATAACCCTGATCGGTCAGGGCAGAGACCAATTCGCTGCCTAAACCGAGTGAAGAGAAAGGATTCATGATAGTGGCTTTCTGTTCAGACGGCCTTTTGCATAATAAGGCCGTCTGAAAAAATCTGATTCTGAAATGGACAAACCGCAGTATTATTTTGATTCTGCGGTTTGAAAAAAATGGGGAGCGGAACAATCCGTCAAGTAGTCCATTATGCCATAAAAAAAGGGACTCCCCAAATGATGGTTGCAGCTAAAATCGTCTAAGTTTTGATATTTTTACAGTTTAAAAACAGAAAAATTTACGGGCCTGCAAGGTTTTGAGTTTATTGAAGATTAAGCATTTGTCTTAACGTCAATAGAATTAATTTATCAAAAACTTACAGGCTAAAATGAAACTAAATTGTACTCACGTACTCAATATTGAGGTGCAGAGCTTGTTTTGTAGCCTGTATCTCCCGTTTAACGGTAAACCATAAAATTAAAATTTAGGAATATACAATTATGAAAACTTTATTGATCGCTCTTGCAACCGGTAGCCTGATGTTGGCAGCTTGTTCTTCTTCCAAACCTGCTGAAGAAGCGGCAGCGCCACGCGTCACTGTTGAAGAAGCAATGACCCAATGCCAACAGGCATCTGGTGAAAATGCTGACCGCGCTGTGTTTGATGCCTGCATGAAAGACAAAGGCTATCAACGTACCGCTGAATCAGCTGCTTCCGAGCCTGCTGCCTCTGAACCGGTAGCAGCGCCTGAGGCTGTTGCTCCTGAAGCTGCCGCATCCGAGCCTGCTGCTAAAGCTGCTCCTGCAAAAAAAGCTGCTAAAAAAGCAAAAAAATAAGCTTCATAAAATTCAAGGAAGTCACTCTCATCAATACTCCGGATGAAGACAGACTTAGAGCAACTTGAAAACAAAGGCTGTCTGAATATGTTTCAGACGGCCTTTGTTTTTCATGTATAAGGCCATCATTAGAAAATATGGTTTTGGTTTTATTAAGAAAATAAAAAAGACGTGTAATGGGTACACGTCTTTTTCGAAGAATAAACCTTATTGCTTGTATTCGCTGCCGTCTTCACGGAAAAGTTTTGGCTGATCGCCTTTTTCCACCACTTCTTTATTGATGACGACTTTGGCTACGTCTTTTAAATCTGGCAGGGCGTACATGGTGTCCAAGAGGCAGCGTTCGACGATAGAGCGCAGGCCGCGCGCACCGGTTTTGCGTTCCATTGCCAGTTTGGCGATGCTGCGCAAGGCGTCTTCTTCAAACTCAAGGCCGACATTTTCCATTTCAAACAAGGTTTGATATTGTTTGACCAAGGCGTTTTTTGGTTCGGTCAAAATGTTGACCAAAGCATCTTCGTCCAATTCTGCCAATGTGGCGATCACGGGCAGACGGCCGATAAGCTCGGGAATCAAACCGAATTTAATCAAGTCTTCAGGCTCAACTGTTTCAAACAGGGCTGAAATATCGGCGTTTTCATCTTTGCTGTGTACCGCCGCACCAAAGCCGATACCGCCTTTTTCAGTACGTTGGCGGATGACTTTTTCCAAGCCGGCAAATGCGCCGCCGCAGATAAAGAGGATGTTGGTGGTATCAACGTTGATGAATTCTTGGTTCGGATGTTTGCGGCCGCCTTGAGGAGGAACGCTGGCTACCGTGCCTTCAATCAGTTTCAGCAGGGCTTGTTGCACACCTTCGCCGGATACGTCGCGCGTGATGGATGGATTGTCGCTTTTGCGTGAAATTTTATCGATTTCATCGATATAAACGATGCCGCGCTGGGCTTTTTCAACGTCAAAATCACATTTGCCCAAAAGTTTGGTGATGATTTGTTCGACGTCTTCACCGACATAACCGGCTTCGGTCAAAGTTGTGGCATCCGCCATGACAAAAGGTACATCCAGTTTGCGCGCCAAAGATTGCGCCAACAGGGTTTTACCTGAGCCGGTCGGGCCGATCAGCAGGATATTGGATTTTGACAGTTCAACCTTGCCGTCTGCTTTTGGATGGCGCAGGCGTTTGTAGTGGTTGTAAACCGATACCGCCAAAGCTTTTTTTGCGTGTTCCTGGCCGATAACGTGGTCGTTGAGGTTGGCAACGATTTCGGCAGGGGTAGGCAGTTTTTTCTCGGCGTTTTCTTCTTTTACTTTGGCAAATTCGTTTTCAATCTCGCCGGATTCGTTATCTTGCAGCATCAGGCCGCAAGTTTCCACGCATTCGTTGCAGATGAAGGCGTGTTCGCCTTCAATCAGATTTTTAACGTCGTTTTCAGACTTTCCGCAGAATGAACAGGTGCGTTTTTCTTCAGACATAATAATTTCTTCGTATGGTTGTATGGAGGCTGTGTTGTAAAGGGGAAACAGATATTTCGGGCGTATTGCCGGATTGAGGGAATGCCTCTGACAAAGGTGCCTAAGTATAATGACTATCTTGTGTTTTTTCAAATCAGAGCAGGTATCGCGCCGTATCGTCTAAGAAACAGATGAGGGCGTGGGATTTGAATATCTCGCAAACAAACGCAAAGTTTTCTCAACTCGCTTTACAATTGCCGAAAAATTTAACAGAATGTTGAATTAAATGTATTTTTTTGAATTGGCAGATATGAAATTCTATAAAACTTTAGGAATGGTATGGACAGGTGTGGCATTGGCCTTTGCTTCTGCGCCTGCCGTTGCCGATGATATGGATGTATTGGGACAATTTTTGGAGCAAAATTTCCCAGTTCAAAATGACCCGATGGAAGCTTTTGCGTTGAGCCATGCCGACCAAGTCGAAGCTCAGGCTGCTTTGGCCGGTCCTCTGCTTTCTTCGCAATCTGCTTTGATTTTCAATAATAAAACCGGTGAAGTGCTGTATCAGAAAAACCCTGATCGTGTCATGCCGATTGCCTCTATTTCCAAATTGATGAGCGCAATGGTGGTTTTGGATGCGCATCTCGATATGAACGAGCCTATCACGATTACCGAGGCTGAAATCGACCGTTTGAAAGGTACGGGCAGCCGTTTGAGCATCGGCACGACGCTGACGCGCGGCGAGTTGTTGCATTTGAGCCTGATGAGCAGTGAAAACCGTGCTACCCATGCATTGGGCCGTACCTATCCGGGCGGTATGAGCGCGTTTGTTGCGGCCATGAATGCCAAAGCGCAAAGCCTGGGTATGACCAGCAGCCGTTTCTATGAGCCTACCGGTTTGAATTTCCAAAACGTTTCCACTGCACGCGATTTGAACCGTATGGTTGCGGCAGCCAGCAAATATCCGTTAATCCGTAAAAATTCAACTTCAAATTACGGCTCGGTGTTGACGGCAAACGGCCGCCAAAACTACAAAAACTCCAACGCCTTAGTGCGTGAGGGCAGCTGGAATATCGAATTGCAGAAAACCGGCTATATCCGTGAAGCTGGACGTTCTATGGTGGTTAAGGCCAATGTACAGAATCAGCCGATTACCATTGTATTGCTTAATTCTCCATCCTCTACAACACGCGTGAACGATGCGCGTAAGATTGAGTCTTGGATGTTGCAGCGCCGTTCTTAAATGTTACGCTTAAAGGCCGTCTGAAACCGTTCAGACGGCCTTTTGTGTAAAGTGTATTAAATTTGGGTACAATGTCGTTACATTAACTTTAAAACACAGAGAGAAAACATGTTGAAAAAATGGAATAAAAAATATTGGGCCGGCATGGGCGTGATTTTGGCTTTGACCGGCTGTACTTCTGTAGCGGATATGGTTGGCTACGATACTGCGACTTTAAATGAAGACGCGGCTAAAAGTTACTCACAAGTCATTCAAAAAGCACGTGGGCAAAAAGCTTTGGATGTTTCATCTCCAACTGCTCAACGCGTTCAACGCGTGTTTGCACGTCTGCGTCCTCATGCTGAGCGCGCCAACAAAACCGGCGTGCCTTTCAACTGGCAGATGAACGTTATCCGCAGTGATGAAATGAACGCATGGGCAATGCCGGGCGGTAAAATGGCCGTGTACACCGGCATAGTAGAAAAATTGAAGCTGACTGATGATGAAATTGCCGCCGTTGTCGGCCATGAAATGACCCATGCTTTGTTGGAACACAGTAAAAAAGCTTTGGGCGGACAAGTATTGACCGGCTTGGGTGGTTCGATTTTGGCCAGCTCAACCGGTGTGGATGGCGATTTGGTCGGCTTGGGTGCAGATTTGTTGGCGACCAAACCGTTCTCACGCCATCAGGAGAGCGAAGCGGATGCCGGCGGTGTGCGTTTGATGGCTGAAGCAGGATACAACCCTGAGGCTGCGGTAAGCGTGTGGGAAAAAATGAACAAAGTACAGGGCGGCAGCTCATTGTCTATTTTGTCGACCCACCCGACCAATCAGGCGCGTATCAATGCAATCCGCAAAATGTTGCCTGAAGTAATGCCGATTTATCAGAAAAACAAACGTTAATGTGATGAACTTATAATTTTGCCGGTTTGAACGGATGATTCAAACCGGCAAAGTTTTAGGTTTCAGTCTGACAGTTTTGCAAATTTATCCCAATTTGCCTGAACGTAGGCTGCTGCGGTTTCCAAGTCTTCGTCGGCAACGTCATAATAATTGCCGTCAAGTTCTTCAAAATCGGGAAAAGCTTTGCGGATTTCGTCGAAATCCCTTTGTTCGTCTGCCATTTTTTCAATGGCTTCGCCGTGTTTTTCGTACAGGGCTTTGGCTTTGTCTAAGATTTTCGGTATCGGCTTGATGCGCCAGCGGCGCAGGCTGTCGGCAACCGGGTTGCCGAAGATGTATTCTCCGTATCCTGACGCGATAAGCTGGACAAAGCCGCCTTCTTGAACTTGGCTGTCGAGATAGCAGAGCGCGGTCAATGTATGCTGTTCGTCGTTGAGGCCGGACATTTCCTCGTCGCCTGCCTGTTCGGTGTGGTCCAAATAGGCTGTGCTGAGTGTATAAAGAAATGAAGCGGAATCGGAAGTGTCGAAATCTTGAATGCTAAGCAGGGTGGTCATCATCATCAAAGGCCGTCTGAAAAAAGTGATTATATAATGTTTTCAGTCTGAACCTAGCGGCCGTTTTGCTTTACAATATCGGAAGATAAGAAAACATAGTGAGGAACCAAACCATGAGTACACAATCTGAAAAAAACGTTGTAGTCATCAAGCCGCAGGATTTGCCGCTGCATTGCTCCGGCCCTAATCATGAAACATGGAACGGCCATCCGCGCGTGTTCTTGCCGATTCAGTCCAACAGCGAGATTGAATGCCCGTATTGCAGCACTTATTACCGTCTTGATGGCGAGATTCCGCATCACCATTACTAATCTATGCCTATGTTGAACAAAATCATCTGCGCTTTGTGCCTGAGTTTGTGCGTTGCGTGCGGCTCGTATAAGGCCGTGCGCCCTGACGCGCCGTTACCGGTCATTGCACAGGCGCAGACGTATTCTGTCCGTTATCAATCCGCACAAGGTCGGACGATTACTGCAATTTATATCAACAGCCACAGCCCGATGATGGTTGAGCTGCGTGAAGGCAATACGGTTGAGAAACTGGTGCAAGTCCGCTTGCGCAGTCAGGGCGTAGAGTACGCCAATCCAAGCTCGCGTTGGCAGATTGGCGATGGGTTTGCAGTGCTGATTCGAGGCGGAAAAGAAGTTGTATTTAAAGAGATTGTGGAATAGGGCGGTTTAGCCTTTAGCCAAATATTTGATTAAAGGTTTGGGCAAACCATAATCCGTCAAATGTTCCGATGATACCCAAAGGCCGTCTGAAAGATGTTCAGACGGCCTTTGTTGCGTCTGAAAAGGGGTAATCATCAATAAGCGGTGGGTCAGGCGGTGGGTAAACGTGGTTTGTTCTTCAAGGCCGTCTGAAATAATGCCGAAGCGTTCGGCGTAAGCATACAAATCGTCTAATTTTTCAAAACAGGGTACGCAATACAGACCGCCCCAAATACCTTTGGCAGGGCGTTTTTCAAGCAATAATGCGCCGTCTTGGTTACGAATAATCAGCCAGTAAAGCGGCAGGGTATGTACTTCAAGGGCGGTTTTTTTGCGCGGCAGCTCGTCAATGCGGTTTTGTTTTTTTGCTTCGCAGATGTCTGCCATAGGGCATTGATGACAAAAAGGTTTTGTCCGTTTGCACACGGTTGCACCCAAGTCCATCAAGCCTTGCGTGTAGGCAGGCATATCGGCGTTTTCAGACGGCAGCAGGCTTTCGGCGAGCGACCAGAGCGAGTTTTCAAATTTTTTGTCTTGAGGATTGCCGTCGCGGGCGAACACGCGGCAGAGAACGCGTTTGACGTTGCCGTCCAAGATGGTTTCGCGGCGGTTGAAAGCAAAGGCAGAAATGGCAGCGGCGGTGCTTCTGCCTACGCCGCAGAGCGTTTCCAAGTCTTTGCGCTCGGATGGAAAGACACCGCCGAATTGTCCGACGACTTGTTGCGCGGCTTTGTGTAGATTGCGTGCACGGCTGTAATAGCCCAAGCCTGCCCATAAAGATAAAACCTCGTCTTGCGGCGCAGCGGCCAGCGATTGCACGGTTGGGAATTTGGCTAAGAAACGCGGATAGTAGTCCAATACGGTGGCAACCTGCGTTTGCTGGAGCATGATTTCTGAAAGCCAGACGGAATAAGGATCTTTGACCTGCCAAGGCAAATCGTGACGGCCGTGTTGCCGTTGCCAATCAATGAGTCGGCGTGCGAATAATGTGGGTGTGTTCATTAATATTTTCTTTTTAATTATTTATTTTTAAAACAGCATGTTATACTATAACATACGAAATAATAATCAGAATTGACTTATCTGGTGGAGGGGTATATAAATATAGTTAACGTGGATTTACGCAGTATTGTTAAAGTTTATTAACCACTCAAGGAGATTCACATGAAAGCAATGGTTTATCACGGCGCAAACGACATCCGTTTTGAAGAAAAACCCCGCCCTCAAATTATCGATCCGACCGATGCAGTCGTCAAAATCGTTAAAACCACGATTTGCGGTACTGACTTGGGTATTTGGAAGGGGAAAAACCCCGAAGTTGCCGACGGTCGTATTCTCGGCCATGAGGGCATCGGTATTGTAGAAGAAGTCGGCGATGCTGTAAAAAACATCAAAGTCGGTGATAAAGTCATTATTTCATGTGTCAGCAAATGCTGTACTTGCGACAACTGTAAAATCCAACTTTATTCACACTGCCGCAACGGCGGTTGGATCTTGGGCTATATGATTGACGGTACTCAGGCCGAATACGTTCGTACGCCTTATGCCGACAACAGCTTGGTTCCGCTGCCTGACAACGTCAACGAAGAAGTCGCCCTGCTGTTGAGCGATGCTTTGCCGACCGCCCACGAAATCGGCGTGCAATATGGCGATGTGAAACCCGGCGATACCGTATTCATCGCCGGTGCCGGCCCTGTTGGCATGTCCGCCTTGCTGACCGCCCAACTGTACAGCCCTGCCGCCATCATCGTTTGCGATATGGACGAAAATCGTTTGAAACTGGCGAAAGAATTGGGCGCAACCCATGCCATCAACCCTGCTTCCGGCGATGTGAGCAAGCAAGTTGCCGCTATCGTTGGCGAAGACGGCGTAGATTGCGCCATCGAGGCGGTTGGTATTCCTGCGACTTGGAATATGTGCCAAGATATCGTGAAACCCGGCGGCCATATCGCTGTGGTTGGCGTACATGGTCAATCCGTTGATTTCAAACTGGAAAAACTGTGGATTAAAAACCTTGCCATCACAACAGGCCTGGTTAACGCGAATACCACCGAAATGCTGATGAAAGCCATTTCCAGCAGCCCAGTGGATTACACCAAAATGATGACCCACCATTTCAAATTCAGCGAATTGGAAAAAGCTTACGATGTATTCAAACACGCTGCTGAAAACCAAGCCATGAAAGTGGTTTTGGAAGCGGATTGATTTGAAAATCGCTTAATATGCTGTTAATTAAAGGCCGTCTGAACATTCAGACGGCCTTTTTGTATGGTTTTATTTTTTCTTCAACCAAACGCCACTTTCGATATGGTGGGTAAATGGGAATTGGTCGAACAGGGCGGTGCGTTCGATGGTATGGGTTTGACAGAGCGTGTCGAGGTTGGCGCGCAGGGTCTCAGGATTACAGGAAATATAGAGGACGTTGTCGAATCGGGCAACCAATTTGAGCGTCTCATCATCGACACCGGCGCGCGGAGGATCAACGAAAATAGTTGAAAAATCATAGTCTTTCAAGTCGATGCCTTGTTCTTGCAGACGGCGGAATTCACGGTTTTGCGTGTAGGCCTCGGTAAACTCTTCCGCAGACAGGCGGGCGATTTTGAGATTGGTAATTTGGTTGGCTTCAATATTCCACTGGGCGGCATTGACGGAAGTTTTGGAAACTTCGGTTGCCAGCACTTGATTGAAATGTTGCGAAAGCGGCAGGGTAAAATTGCCATTGCCGCAATATAGCTCAAGCAGGTCTTTGCCTAAGTTTTGCGCGGCATCACACGCCCACGTCAGCATTTTTTGGCACACTTGGGCATTAGGTTGGGTAAAGCTGCCTTCGATTTGACGGTAGCGGAAGGTTTTGCCGTTGACTGTCAATGCTTCGGTTACGAAATCTTGGCTCAATATGATTTTTTGTCCGCGGCTGCGGCCGATGATGTGGATGCCCAAATTGTGCGCCAGCTCTTGCGCGGCTTGTTGCCATGCTTCGTTCAGCTTCTTGTGGTAAATCATGGTAACCAGCATTTCGCCGCTTAAAGTGGATAAAAATTCGACGGCGTACCAGCGGTTTTTCAGCTCGGGATGATTGGATGCGGCTTCAATCAGTTTCGGCATCAAGGCATTGATGGATTCGGATGCGGCAGGAAATTGGTCGCAACGGATCAGGCTTGCCCCGCTTGCCTTTTGCCCGCGCTCAAACATGGCGTAAAACATTTCGCCGCCTTCATGCCAGATGCGGAACTCGGCACGCATTCTGTAATGCTGTTCCGGAGATTCAAAGACTTCGATTTCTGGAAAATCCAGTCCTTGGAAAAGTTGCTGAAGATATTGCTTTTTGTCGGCTAGTTGTTGCTGGTAGGCAGTCATCGGGGCAGTCTTTCAGAAAATAATGGCGAATTATAATATAGTTGGCGTAAAGATACGAAAGGCCGTCTGAAACATCGGTTTCAGACGGCCTTTGATTTCAAAGCATCAGCTCGTCAATCAGCCTTGCATTTGTTTGGCTTGAACGGCAGTCAGGGCGATGGTGAAGACGATGTCTTCAATCAATGCGCCGCGGGACAAGTCGTTAACCGGTTTACGCAAGCCTTGCAGCAATGGGCCTACGCTCAGGACGTTGGCGCTGCGTTGTACGGCTTTGTAAGTACAGTTGCCGGTGTTGAGGCTTGGGAAAATCAGGACGGTTGCCTGACCTGCGACAGCGCTTCCCGGAGCTTTGGATTTGCCGATGGATGGAACGGTGGCCGCATCGTATTGCAGCGGACCGTCGATTTCCAAATCAGGACGTTTCTCTTTTGCCAGTTTGGTGGCTTCGATCACGGCATCGACGTCAGGACCGCTGCCTGAGTTGATGGTAGAGTAGGAAATCATGGCCACTTTCGGATCGATACCGAAAGCTTTGGCGGTATCGGCAGATTGGATGGCGATGTCGGCCAGTTGCTCAGGCGTTGGGTTCGGGTTGACCGCGCAGTCGCCGAATACCAAAACTTGGTTAGGCAGCAACATGAAGAATACGCTGGATACGAGGCTTGCACCCGGAGCGGTTTTAATCAGTTGCAGGGCAGGGCGGATGGTGTTGGCAGTGGTGTGGACTGCGCCGGAAACCAAACCGTCCACGTCGTTTTGAGCCATCATCATGGTGCCCAGTACGACGGTATCTTGCAGCTGTTTGCGGGCATCTTCCGGAGTCAGGCCTTTAGATTTGCGCAATTCGCACATAGGCTCGACGTATTGCTCAACCAAAGAGGCAGGATCGATGATTTCCAAAGAATCAGGCAGGGAGATACCGCGTTCTTTGGCCACGGCTTCAACTTCTTCGCGGGTAGCCAACAGTACGCAACGGGCGATGCCTTTTTCGTGACAGATGGCGGCGGCGGCGACGGTGCGAGGTTCGGCGCCTTCAGGCAGAACGATGCGCATATTGGCTTTGCGGGCAAAATCGATCAGGTTGTAACGGAATTGGGCTGGAGACAGGCGTTTGGCTTCGCGTTTGGCCAAAGCGGAAACGTCTTGCAACTTGTCGCTGGAGCCGAAGAAAGTCAGGCCGGTTTGCTCGGCAACTTGTGCGCCCAAAGCAGCGGCTGCGCCGTCAATGATGAAACCTTCCAATAAGCCCGGGGAGTTGGTGTAGAGCTGTTTGGCGAGGTTTAATTGTTGGGTAACGGCGGCTGCGTCGGTGTTGTCGGATTTCAGCGCCAATACAACGCCTGCGTCCAAAGACAGCGCCAATTCGACGTTTTTGCCTGCCAAGAACAATTTGTCTGCATCAGGAGTGATGCCTTCGATAATGAGGTTATCTGCATTCAATGCGGCAACTTTACCGACAAGTGCGTCAAACCAGTCGTCGCTCTTGCCTTGAGCCAACAGGGCTTCTGTAGTGGAGTCAACGGCTTGGAAAACTTGCGCATTCAATGCCGCTGCAAATGCTTTTGCCGCTGCATCGGCGCTCAGGCCGGTAGATACCGGTGCGATCAGGATTTTTGCCATTTTGTGTCCTCTCTTTCGGTGATTGTAGAAGGGTGTTGCTGTTGTGCAGCTGGTGCTGCATTTTATCACTTTGGGATAACATATATACGGTCATATTGACATATGTCATCAGGCCGTCTGAAAAGTATAAACGCAATGGACCAAATCCATCAATCCCCCATTGCCGCCAAAAGCTCGGCTTGATGCTCGGCAATCAGGGCGTTGGTGATTTCTTCCAAATCTCCGTCCATTACAAAATCCAGTTTGTGCAGGGTAAGGTTGATGCGGTGGTCGGTCACGCGGCCTTGTGGGTAGTTGTAGGTGCGGATGCGCTCGCTGCGGTCGCCGCTGCCGATGAGGGATTTGCGTTCGGCGGCCTCTTTGGCTTGGGCTTCGCGTTTTTGCGCGTCGTTTAAGCGGGCGGCGAGGACTTTCATCGCCTGCGCCTTGTTGGCGTGTTGGCTGCGGCCGTCTTGGCATTCGACCACCATACCGGTGGGCAGGTGGGTGATGCGGACGGCGGAGTCGGTTTTGTTGATATGCTGACCGCCCGCGCCGGATGCGCGGAAGGTGTCGATGCGCAGGTCGGCCGGGTTCAACTCGATGTCTTCCAGTTCGTCCGCTTCGGGCATGACGGCGACGGTGCAGGCTGAGGTGTGGATACGGCCTTGGCTTTCGGTGGCGGGGACACGCTGTACGCGGTGGCCGCCGGATTCAAATTTCAGACGGCTGTACGCGCCTAAGCCGATAATGCGGGCGATGACTTCTTTATAGCCGCCCAACTCGCTTTCGTTGGCGGAAACGATTTCGACCTGCCAGCGGTTGCGCTCGGCGTAGCGGCTGTACATGCGCAGCAAGTCGCCTGCAAACAGCGCGGCTTCGTCGCCGCCCGTTCCGGCGCGCACTTCGATGAAGATGTTTTTGTCGTCGTCGGCATCTTTGGGCAGCAGCAGTTTTTGCAATTCGGTATCGAGCGTGTCGATTTTGGCTTTCGCCGCTTCGATTTCTTCGGCGGCAAAGTCTTTCATTTCGGGGTCGGACAGCATTTCTTCGGCATCCGCTAAGTCGCTTTGCGCCAGCTGATAGTTTTGGAACACTTCGACCACGGGCATCAATTCGGCGTGTTCGCGCGTGAGTTTGCGGTAGTTGTCCATATCGGACGTGGCTTCGGGCTGTCCGAGCAAATGCGTGACTTCTTCCAGTCGGTCGCTGAGTTGTTGTAGTTTTTCTAAGATAGACGGCTTCATAAATTTTCCAAAATACGGATGCCGTCGAGTGGTCTGCAACGGCGAAATAAGGCGTTATTATAATGGGTTTGAATGAAAATTCAAAAAGATATGATGGATTGGAAAGGCCGTCTGAAACCTGTTTTGAAGTTTCAGACGGCCTTTTTTCATATGTGTTTATTTAGGCGCAGCCAAGATGCCTGTTTGGTTCAGCAGGAATAAAACGGTAAAGCCGGTCAAATAAATCAAACCGATAATGGCGAGGAAGTTCATGCCCATGGTCAGTTTGTGGCGTTTGTCGCCTTTGACGAGGCGGTAGTTCAACCAAGCAAACACGGGAGCGGCAACGAAAGCGGTAATCATGGCGAATTTGAGCAGCTCGGCCATTGCGCTGTTGAACCAGAAAATCACGGCCAAGCCTGAACCTGCGACCCAAATATTCCAAGCAAACAATTCGGCATTGCCGGTTTTGTCTTTACCGCGCAGCAGGCGTACCGGTTCGGCAATCGCGCGGGCGTAGCCGTCCACTACGGTAATGGTGGTGCCGTACATACAGGCGAAGGCAATAAATGCCACCAGCGGACGCGACCAGTCGCCGATGGTCACGGCGTACATATTAATCAGCTGGCCGACATATTTGCCGCCCGCCATTTGCACTTCTTCGCCGTTGCCGTATTGGACATATGCACCCAAGGCGAGGAAGACGACTGCCAAAATCGCGCTGGTGATGTAGCCGACGTTGAAGTCGAAAATACCGTCGCGGTAGCTGGAAGGGTTGATGCGTTGTTTTTCGGTAACCCACAAAGAGTTGATGGCGGAAATTTCAATCGGCGCAGGCATCCAGCCCATCAGCGCGATGAGGAAGCCCAAGCCTGCCAATGTCCACGGGGTAGGCTCGATAAAGTCGGGTTTCATCTGCATGCCGCGAGACATGGCCACGGCGGCTGCGGCGACGGTGGCGATGGTCAGGCTGACGATGATGATTTTGGAAACGTTGTCCAATGCTTTATAGCGGCCGCTTGCCAAAATCAGCAGGCAGGAAACCATAATCATGACGGACACCATGCCGGCATCGAAAGTCAGTGACGGGATTGCCATTTTGACGATGGCGGCGGTAACGATGGCGACTGCACCGGCATTAATCGTTGCCGATGCAATACATAAAATCAAAAATACCCACAAATAAACGCGGCTTTTCTCGGCATAGCCCTCAATCAGGCTTTTGCCCGTATCCAGCGTGTAATGTGCGCTGAAGCGGAAAAACGGGTATTTGAACAGGTTGGTCAGAATAATAATCAGCGCAAGCTGCCAGCCGTAAAGTGCGCCTGCCTGCGTGGAGGCAATCAGGTGCGAACCGCCGACTGCCGCCGAAGCCATCATGATACCCGGGCCCAGAGCATTGATTTTGCTCTTCCAGGTGGAAGCGTGTGTATGTTGTTCAGTCATAATTAGTTTCCGCCTTTTTCAGACGGCCTTATTATCAAAAAAAAGCATATTTTAACGTAAATAAAAAGTTTGCCCAATAATATGCGTAATACTTTTTATCAATCAAAGGGAAAAT
This sequence comes from Neisseria sp. HMSC078C12, assembly GCF_001838065.1. Taxonomy (NCBI): domain Bacteria; kingdom Pseudomonadati; phylum Pseudomonadota; class Betaproteobacteria; order Neisseriales; family Neisseriaceae; genus Neisseria; species Neisseria sp. HMSC078C12. The sequence continues at coordinate 154,529 of NZ_KV835584.1, forward strand.
ACGGTGTTAAAAAGCCGAGATGACGGAGCGAACGATATTTTGTGCCAAAAACATTTTTTCAGACGGCCTTGTATCGCTTTTTATTCATGAACATGGGGTAGGGAGGACTGAGTGTGTCCGTTTGGAAACGGAACGGCTGGGCGAGGCTTTTTGATGCCTTGAGGCCGGTATATTAAAGGGAAGTATGGAGCAGGGAATTCACGTTTTGCTCGGTTGCTTCAGCCAGTTGTGCCAGCGGTACGCCGCGCATTTCGGCGGCAATTTCGGCGATACGGCAGATGTTGGCTGGTGTATTGGTTTCGTGGCCGAGCATAAAGGGGCTGTCGGTTTCGAGAACAAAATCCGTGTCATCTAAGGCTTGTAAGGCGGCACGGACTTTTTTGGCATTGGGATTGAGCAGCAGCGAGCCTATGCCGATTTTGAAGCCGAGTTTCACCAAAATCCGCGCTTCTTCTACGCTGCCGGAGAAAGCGTGGACGATACCGCCTTGCGTGAAACCGGCGGTTTTGACGGCGGCGGCAATGGCGGCGGTGGCTTTCAGATTATGGATGATGACGCGGCGGTTGAGGTGTTGGGCGAGGATAAGTTGGCGGATAAAGACGTCGGTCTGCGTGTCGCGTTGCGCTTGGGTTTGCTCTTTGCCATAAAAATCTAAGCCGATTTCGCCAACCCATGCTTGCGGATGCCGGATTAATTCTTTCTCTAACTCTTGGAATGCCGCTTCGTTGAGGCCGTCTGAAAACCACGGATGAATGCCCAAAGCGATATGGATGTTTTCAGACGGCCTTTCCAACTGCGCAACGGAGTGCCAATCCTTGGGGGACGTAGCCGGTACGATGAAACGCGCCACGCCGGCGGCTTGCGCTTCGGCAAGCACGGCAGGCAGCGTGTCGGAAAGTTTGGGGTCGGCAAGATGGCAGTGGGTGTCGGTAAAAGTCATACTAAATGGCGGTTTACAGCAGATTTAATTGTCGCAATTCTTGTTGCACCTTATCCGCATCCCAGTCATGTGATACGGCAAGGGTCATCAGCGCGGTGGCCGTTTCAAGATTGCATTTGCCGCCGTTGATAATACCTGCCTGACGCAAAGCATTGCCTTGGGCATAGACGGCGGCGGCGCAACCTTGCGGCACTTGGCTGATGTTGAGCAGCAGCTTGCCTTGTTGCGTAAAGGCTTGAACGGCTCGGACAAACGCATCGTTGCTTGGCGCATTGCCGTGGCCATAGCTTTGCAGAATCAGGGCTTGGGCGCAAAGGTGGGGCAGGCCGTCTGAAAGTTCTTGCGCAGCATAACCGGGAATCAGCGTGCGGACGGAAACTTTGGCTTCAGGATTGGGAAGACGCGGTTTGAGGCCGTCTGAATGTTGGGTCGGGGCGGTACGGATATTGTGCCAACCTTTGTTTTCCTCCCATTCGGCGAGCGCACTAAAATGCAGGTTGTCAAAACCAGCGGCGGTCTCGGTGCTGACCTTGCTGCTGCCGACGGCGGGGAAGAGCTTGCCGTCAAAGGCAATCGCCACTTGTTTGAGCTTGAGCGAGAAAGCAGAAACGGCGGTGGCCAGGTTGCGCGGCGCATCGCTGTTGGCGGCATCGTAAGGCCATTGCGAGCCGGTCAGGATAACGGGTTTGTCCAAACCTTGCAGTGAAAGGGCGAATAGGTTGGCGGTGTATGCCATGGTATCCGTGCCGTGCAACACCAAAATGCCGTCATAGTCAGGCAGTTTGGCGATAATAAGCTCCAGCCAGTCGCGTTGGTTTTGCAGCGTTACCGCGGAAGAATCGATGAGCGGCTGGCAAACGTGCCATTCGAAATCAAGGCCGTCTGAAAAGGGGGCAAGGGCTTTATCGACGAGAGCGGTATCGGGGCGCAGGCCGGCGCTGCTTTGGGTCATGCCGATGGTGCCGCCTGTGTAGAGGACAAAGATTTTTTGTTTCATGGTGTTTCTGATGAATGATTGAGGCCGTCTGAAAGAGGGGAAGTGTTTCAGACGGCCTGGAATGGTTTATTGATTGGTTTGTTTTTTGGCTTTTGCCGCGCGTTTTTCGTGCAGCTTCTCGCGGAAGAAGGTGTGGCGGCGGTGTTTTTTCCACCAAATCCAGCCGACAATGACTGCGCCGATGCCCAGTACGATAAAGATACCGGATTGCAGGCTGTGCATTTTTTTCATCAGCCAGTCGGTATTGCGTGCGCCGTATTCACCCAAATAAATCCAAACCGGCACGGAAATCAGTGCGGCCAAACCGTCCATCAGGATGAAGCGCAGGTAGGAAACCTTGCGGCTGATGCCTGCGGTCACGAAAACGGCGGTACGCAGGCCGGGCAGGAAACGGGCGACGAATAAAACCCAGTTACCGTATTTGTCGAATTTTTCCTGTACTTGGGCATAGCGTTTGGGCGTCATCACGCGCGCGATTGGTTTGAATTTAAGGATTTTTTGTCCCCAAATCCGGCCGGCCGCAAACATAAAGCCGTCGCCTACCAATACGCCGAGCATGCCGACGGCAAACATAATATGCGAGTTGGTATAACCCAGGCCGGAAATCACACCGCCGGTTACCAGCGTCAAATCTTCAGGAATCGGCACGCCGAAGCCGCAAATAACCAAAACGAAAAACACGGCCGCATAGCCGTATTCAACGAAAAAAGATTCTAAAAATGCAAACATGGCCGCCGTCCCACGATAGATATTGATTGATGACTGGATTAAGTTGGAATTCTACCAAAGATAAGGCCGTCTGAAAGCAATCACAAGCAGATATTGTTCAAATTTGACGGTAGTTTGCAAAAAATATGGAAATTCGGATGCGGAAAGTTGGGATATGGACGGATTTGGCAGGTACAATAGCCACTGGTTTATCTTTCAAAGCCGAAATGGCGGTCTGTTTTCAGACGGCCTGTTTGGAAAGTTGGTTGTGGAATTAAAGAATCTAAAATTCAAAAGGAATCCATTATGTACACTTGTACTTCCTGCGGCGAAAACCATGAAGAGATGCCCGCAATCGGCTTTATCACTCCAGATCCCTATAATGAGCTAAGCGAGGACGAACGTAGTACCTACCAAGCCGAGTGTAACAGTGATTTCTGTATTATCCGCTATCCTGACCAAACTGACCGCTTTATCCGCACGGTGCTGCATATCCCCATTATCGGACATGAGGAAACGTTGGAATACGGCGTATGGGTATCTGTCAGCGAAAAGAGTTTTAACGATTATAAAAGCCACTTTCATGATAATTCGGAAAACGTTGTTTATTTCGGTATGATATGCAACTGGCTGCCCCCATATGAAACCAACACCTTCGGTCTGCATTGTAATGTTGTTACACAGTCTAATAACCAACGCCCTCTGCTACAACCCCATCAAAGTGGCAAACATCCGCTGATACGTGACTTTTACCAAGGCATAGAATGCGCTGAAGCGCAGGCAAGAATAGATGCGGTATTCGGATCGGATTACTAAGGACAAAAAGTAAACATTCCTCTCTTGAACGAAACCATACTTGATATTTCCTGCCTTTTCCTGCAACTGTTTTGTAAACCTGTCTGCTATTGAGCAAATTGTCCACTTCAGCGGAATGCCTACTGCCTTCGTGTCTGATACGATTACAGGTGAAATGTGGATAGATTTCTGCTACAAGGGCTGGAAGTTCAGTATTCACAACCCATATGGTAAATATTGGTTTTTGCTGAAAACAGCGAATGCCCAAAAGCCATATTGCAATAAATATATGATTCAGGCCGTCTGAAATCCAAAATTTGGTTTTAGACGGCCTCAAATAAGGATCAACATGAAATACAGAGATTTGCGAGAATTTATTGCCGGATTGGAAGCTGATGGCAAACTCAAGCGCATTCAGCATCCGGTGTCGCCGCATTTGGAAATGACCGAAATCGCCGACCGCGTGCTGCGCGCCGAGGGGCCGGCGTTGCTGTTTGAACACCCGGTTAAGCCCGACGGTACGCGTTATGATTATCCCGTGTTGGCGAATCTGTTTGGCACGCCCGAACGCGTGGCGCTGGGCATGGGGGCGGACAGCGTGTCCAAGTTGCGTGAAATCGGTAAAACTTTGGCATATCTGAAAGAACCCGAACCGCCTAAAGGCATTAAAGACGCGTTTTCCAAATTGCCGCTGCTGAAAGATATTTGGAGCATGGCGCCGAACGTGGTAAAAAACGCGCCGTGTCAGGAAATCGTGTGGGAAGGTGAAGACGTTGATTTATATAAACTTCCGATTCAGCATTGCTGGCCGGAAGACGTTGCGCCGCTGGTCACATGGGGTTTGACCGTTACGCGCGGACCAAACAAAAAACGCCAAAATCTCGGCATTTACCGTCAGCAGTTAATCGGCAAAAACAAGCTGATTATGCGCTGGCTGTCGCATCGCGGCGGCGCGTTGGATTATCAGGAATTCCGCAAACTCAATCCCGATACGCCGTATCCCGTCGCCGTCGTGCTCGGCTGCGACCCTGCCACCATTTTGGGCGCGGTAACGCCTGTTCCCGATACCTTGAGCGAATACCAGTTTGCCGGACTGCTGCGCGGTTCGCGGACGGAGCTGGTGAAATGTATCGGCAGCGATTTGCAAGTGCCTGCCCGCGCCGAAATCGTATTGGAAGGCGTGATTCATCCGAACGAAACCGCGCTGGAAGGCCCATACGGCGACCACACGGGCTATTACAACGAGCAGGATCATTTCCCCGTGTTCACGGTCGAACGCATCACCATGCGTGAAAACCCGATTTACCACTCCACCTACACGGGCAAACCGCCCGATGAACCCGCCGTTTTGGGCGTGGCGTTGAACGAAGTGTTTGTGCCGCTTTTGCAAAAGCAGTTCCCCGAAATCACCGATTTCTACCTGCCGCCCGAAGGCTGCTCCTACCGTATGGCGGTGGTCAGCATGAAAAAACAGTACGCCGGACACGCCAAGCGCGTGATGATGGGCTGCTGGTCGTTCCTGCGCCAGTTTATGTACACCAAATTCATCATCGTGGTGGATGACGATGTGAACGTGCGCGACTGGAAAGAAGTCATCTGGGCAGTCACCACGCGCATGGATCCCGTACGCGACACTGTTTTGATGGAAAATACGCCTATCGACTATCTGGATTTCGCCAGCCCTGTCAGCGGACTCGGCGGCAAAATGGGTTTGGATGCGACTAACAAGTGGCCGGGTGAAACCAACCGCGAATGGGGTTGTGTGATCAAAAAAGACCCTGCCGTTACGGCCAAAATCGATGAGATTTGGGAGCGTTTGGGCTTATAGATGTCATTTCTATTGGAATTTATACTTCAAATCGTGATGGAAATGATTGGGGCGATGTTTGAGGGTACGGTAGAAATATTGTGGCTCGATTGGGGAAAAAGAAAACTCTCCCAAAAAGGCTTGATAATGTTGACCGTATGGTCTGCCATTATTGTTGCACTGATTGTGTATATGGTCATTCCTAAGTAAACATCTTATTTTGACAATACATCTGTTAAAAGGCCGTCTGAAACTTTTTGGGTTTCAGACGGCCTTTGATTTGAAAATTTAGCGTGGTTTGAGCCACTTCCATTGTTCTTGTATGGTTTCTTGCAGGGCTTTTTGTTTTTCTGCCGGTGTGTTCATGCCATTGGTCAAGCGGCTGTAATCAAGGGTAATGGAAGGGTTTTGTACGGTTCCGCCGATTTTGAGGGGAATCGGTTTGTTTTTGGGTTGCAGTACGTTGCTGATAAGCAGGTTTTCGGACAGTTTTTGGGTATTCAAATCGGTATAGCCGCTGCTGACAACGTGCAGGCTGTCGGAAAACAGTTCGGTGTTGATATGATGGCTGATGCCTTTCTCGATTTCGCTATTGAGGATGAAATGATGGAAAGGGGTTTTGAGGTTGCTGTTGTCGATTTTTTCCGAAGAAATGCCGTTTTTCAGAATGCTGTCCATATCGATGCCGTGCCATGCGCCGTTGGTAATATCGAGGAGCAGGCTGCCGTTTAGGGCTTGTATCATTTGGGCGCGGTCGTTGCCGGAAGTTTGAATGTCGATAACGGCGTCGCCGCTGCCGCTGAAACTGTGGAAACCGAACAGGTCTTGTAGCAGCGGCTGAATTTGTATGCCTTTTGCGTTTTGTTGGAGGTGGTAAGAAGCGGGTTGGGTGGCTGCAATACTCAGTCCGCCCTCTGTTTTGCCGCCATAAAGCCCGGCTTTGAAACGGTGCAGGGCGATATGTTCTTTATCTGCGGTAAGCAGGGATTCGACGTTTTCAAGTTGCAGGCCGGCAGTTTGAATGCTGCCGATTTGGAGGTTGGCCTCAATGTCGGGCAGCCAGGATTTGGTCAGAAGGGAAGGAAGACTGAGCGACGGCTGGGTTTTCAGGTCTTCTAAATAAGGGGTCAGATTAAGTTTTTGTAAGGCGATACCGGCGTCAAGGTGCGGGCGCGGTTGGGCATCGCGTTGGTATTTAAAGGCTAAGGCGAGGGCTTGTCTGTCAAATGCGCCTTTCAGACGGCCTTCCCATGTATTCAGGCTGAAGTTAGCCTGCCCTTCGAGTGTGCTGATGAAGCGTGGACGGGGAAGGCGGTTGATGGTGTCTTGCAGGGTACTGAGGTGCAGTTTGGGCGCATCGATGCCTTTACCTTTTTGCCAAACCAACGGGCTGGAAAAGGTAAAGTTGGTTTGGAGGCGGTCGTTTTTATGGCTGCCTTTGAGTTCAAAATTGGCGGCGGTCAAAACGGTTGCGTAGAGGTTGGCTTTGTCCAGTTTGAATGAGCCGTCCCATTGGTTGTTTTCGCTGCCGGCGGTCAATGCGCCGTTGAGTGTATTAAGGTGTAAATAGCCGTTTTTGAATTGCAATAGAGGAGAACGTGCGTTGATATGCAAGTTTTGAAAGCCGCTTTCGGCTTGCAGATTGAAGTCGCGGAGTAGGGCGGTTTGGTTTTGCCAATTAAGGCTGCCTGCGATTTGGGCATCCAGCTTGTTTTTGAGTAATACGGTTTGCAGGTTCAGCTTAAGGGCGGGAACACTCCAACCGGCATTGTTGGGTACCAGATAGCCTGCACCCTGCCAACTGATGGGGTTGCCGATGTTTTGCAGTGTGCCGCTGATGTCGAAGGGATGGCCGTCTGAATCAGCTTGCTGCAGGGAAAATTGCAGGTTGTTTAAGGCAATATTTTGCTCTTTAGTGTGATAACGGATGCTGCCGTTATTGATGATGATGCGGTTGAGCTGAAAACTTTCTTTTGACGATGGGTCTTGTTGCAGGCAGGTGGGCAGATGGTGTTTTGAGTCCAGTGTCAGTGTCGGGTTTAAAAGAATCCATTTTTCAAGAATGGGGGCATCCGACCATAGGCTGCTCCAGCCAAAGCCCATTTTTGACTCGGCGATGTTCAACGTCGGCGTGTCAGGTTCGGAAGAGGAAAGGCTGAGGTCTTTTAAAATCAGCGTGGGGCGCGGCAGCCATTTTCTGCCGATAGTGGCGTTGTATTTGATTTGGCAGCCATGGGCGGAAAAGTTTTTTTGTATGAATGCGTCGATGTTTTCTGTGTTGAATATGCGGAACATTAAGGCACTCAATACCGCCGCGAGACATAAAAGCGCGGTAATGCTGAAAACCAGGGTTTTCAGCCAAAATTTTCCTGAGTGCAACATGGAATGAACAGACAATTCAGATTCTCGCTTTGATGGGAGCTTTAAGGAATGATTGGGAGTTTAAGCCTTGCTGCTTAAGCGTGTGGAAGTATAACACAGAGTGAGCCTGGTTTCAGACGGCATGGGCATGTGAATAAAAACACCGCCCAAAGGCGGTGTTGATTTTAAGCATAAATTATTTACGCAGACCCAGGCGGGTAATCAGTGAACGGTAAGTATCAGGCTGAGTACGGCGCAGGTAAGACAGCAGGCGACGACGTTGGCTAACCATTTTCAACAGGCCGCGACGGCTGTGGTGGTCTTTAGGGTTGGCTTTGAAGTGAGGAGTCAGGTCGTTGATGCGGAAAGTCAACAGAGCGACTTGTACTTCAGAAGAACCGGTATCGCCTTCTTTGCGTTGGAAATCTTTAACAATTTGTGCTTTTTGTTCTACGGTCAATGCCATGATGGATAACTCCGAAAATAAAAGAACCTTTTCAGGTTCGGACAAGTTTGCCAAGCCAAGCGACCTAAGCAAACTCCTAAGCGCCTTTTTATAAAGACGGGCGGATTATGCCACAATTTGTCTCTGTGTGCCACATCTTTTCAGACGGCCAAAAAAAGCGGCGATACCTTCCAGTACCGCCAAAGCTGCTTTGGTGATAAAACTAAACTTTATTTGCTTGCACAGCGGAAGCCTAAGTTATTTAAAACATATTTGGATTGCAGGCTGGTACGGATGCCGTAGCGCAGGAAGGCGGCGTAATTTGATGGATCGCTGGAACCTACGGATGCGCCACTGCAAAACATTTGCGTATCGGCATTGCCTGACGAGAGCAGGCTGCTGTTGAAGTCTTCAGTCCATTCCCAAATCAGGCCGTGCATATCGTATACGCCCCAGTAGTTGGGTTTGTTTTTACCGATGTCATGCAGGCCGTTGCGGCCGCCGTCTGCATACCAATCCAAGATGGTACGGTTGTAGCCGGGTTCGGCAGAGCCGTCTTTTTGAGTGGCAGAAGCCAAGCCTGCAAATTCCCACTCGTCAATAGTCGGCAGGCGTTTACCTTTGGAAACACAGTAAGCATTCGCGGCGAACCATGAAACATTGGTTACCGGATGTTTGAGTTCGCTGGCTTTAGGAGCAAAACTGTTGCTGCCGTTCTTTACCCAATGTTTCAGGTAAGCTTTTTCAGCATGTCTGGAACTGATTTTGCCTTTTTGCCATTGCGGATGCGTGTTCACAAATTCGGCAAACTCAGCATTAGTCACCGGATATTTGTCAAGCTGGAAGGGTTTGACTTTAATAAGGGAAGTTTCTTTTTTGAGATAGAGAGGACGGTAGCTGCCTCCTTCGATTTTTACCATTTCGGCAGCAAATGTATTGCCGCAGATTAAGGCACTGCCTAAGAGGAGGAGTCGTATGAGTTTCATGGTACGCCCTTATTATCGATTGAAACAGAAAATTTATTTTTCAGATAGCCTAATCATAACAAGGCCGTCTGAAAAATCAATCTGTCTGATTTGAACAGGAAGATTAATCGTGATGGAAGCCACTGCTGCTCTAAAGAGTAGGGCAGCAGTGGCTTGGCGTATTAAACCGAGAGATTATTTAGCGGCTTCAGAAGCACCAGACGCAGCTGCTGGAGCAGAAGCGGCAGCACCGGCAGGTTGGTAAACGGTGTCGCTCAGTTTTTTGGTCATGATTTCAGGGTTTTCATCACCCTCAACTTTCAATTGACCCAAAGCACCTTTGTTGAACGCACGGAAGAGAGAGTGGTCAACCACAGTGTAGCTGCCTGGAACGTCGACTTTGAATTCGATCATGGCGGCGCCACCGGCAGGAATCAGGGTACTTTGTACGTTTTCGTTGATCAGTTTACCACCTTCAACATATACTTTGTCGAAGATTTCGCCGATAACGTGGAAAGAAGATACCAAGTTAGGACCACCGTTACCAACGTACATACGAACAGTTTCACCAGTTTTAGCTTTCAGAGCGTTGTCGCCGGCGATAGAGCCTACGTGACCGTTGAATACAACGTATTCAGGTTGTTCAGCAATCGCTTTATCCATATCGAAAGGCTGCAGGCCTTGAGCACCTTTTTTACCTTTAGTATAGAAGTCGCCTTGTACGATGTAGAACTCTTTGTCCACTTTAGGCAGACCTTCTTTAGGTTCAACCAAGATCAAACCGTACATACCGTTGGCGATGTGCATACCTACAGGAGCAACGGCACAGTGGTAGATGTACAAACCAGCTTGCAGTGCTTTGAAGCTGAAGGTAGAAGTGTGGCCTGGGGCAGTAAAGGTAGCTTCTGCACCACCGCCTGGGCCGGTTGCAGCGTGGAAGTCAACGTTATGAGGAACAGTAGAAGAAGGATTGTTAGAGAATTCAACTTCAACAGTATCGCCTTCACGTACACGGATCATTTGACCTGGAACGTCGCCGTTGAATGTCCAGTAGTGGTACTCAACACCGTCTTCCATGGTCATGGTTTTTTCAACAGTTTCCATTTTAACGCGTACTTTAGCCGGATGATCGCGATCAGTTGGAGGTGGAACTTCCGGAGCGTGAGTTACGATAGCATCGATTACAGGCAGTTCTGAAGAAGGAGTCTCGGCAGCAGCTTGTGAGTCAGAAGCAGCAGCAGGAGCTTCGGCAGAAGCGGTGGCAGCCGGAGTTTCAGCTGGTTTAGCAGCTTGTTCGCCGCATGCGGCCAGTGCAAATACAGAAGCGATAAGTGCAGCTAAGGTTTGGCGTTTCATGTTTAAAGTTTCCTTATTGTAAGAAAAGTTAAGTATCCTGATAGGATGGTTTGAAATTTTGTATGATTATGTAGGCGCTTGTTTGGGTGTATTTTGACATAAATCAAATTGTTCAATGAATATGAATCTTTTAATCCTTAAATACTCCTTTAGTAGTATAAAAAACTAAACCGAAAAGTTTATTTTTGTGTGAAAATGTTAGTGTGGGCTTAACACAAAATATAACAAAGGAGGAGTTATACAGGATAATAGGAATCAATATCATGTAAGTTAATGGTTTTAAAGGAATATTATTGACAAAATATTTCTTTACTTTTAAAACCGTGATACAATCTTTAACATTCATATTTGATGAATTAATACCCAACCACTTTTTACCAAAATCAAGGAGTACTCAAAATGGGACAGTACAAGAAGCTTTGGTACTTGCTGTTTGCCGTACTGGCAGTATGCTTTACCATTCTTGGTTATATGGGTAGCGAGGTCTATAAAAAGGCTCCGCCATACCCTGAACAAGTCGTTTCTGCATCCGGCAAAGTCCTGATGACCAAAGACGATATTTTGGCAGGTCAATCTGCATGGCAAACTACCGGCGGTATGGAAGTTGGCTCTGTATTGGGTCACGGTGCATACCAAGCTCCGGACTGGACTGCCGACTGGCTGCACCGCGAGCTGGTTGCATGGTTGGATCTGACTGCGCAAGAAACTTACGGCAAAAAATTTGACGAAGTTTCTCCTGAGGAACAAGCTGTTCTGAAAACCCGTTTGGCTGACGAATACCGCAACCAAAGCCGTATTAAGGAAGACGGTTCTGTCGTTATCAGCGATACTCGCGTGAAAGCGATCGAAAGCATTCTGCCTTACTACCACGGTGTGTACAGCGACGATCCTAAGTTCCAAACCACTCGCGAACACTTTGCAATGAAAAACAACACATTGCCAAGCCAAGAAGCGCGTGAAAAACTGTTCAACTTCTTCTTCTGGACTTCTTGGTCTGCTTCGGCCAACCGTCCTGACGAGAACTTCACTTACACCAACAACTGGCCGCACGAGCCTTTGATCAATAACGTACCGACTACTGAAAACTACATGTGGTCTTTCACCAGCGTGGTATTGTTGCTGATGGGTATCGGCTTGCTGATGTGGGGTTACTCTTTCTTGACCAAACACGAAGAGGTTGAAGTACCTACTGAGGATCCTATTTCCAAAGTACAACTGACTCCTTCTCAAAAAGCGTTGGGCAAATATGTATTCCTGACTGTTGCGCTGTTTGTCGTACAAGTACTGTTGGGTGGTTTGACCGCTCACTATACTGTCGAAGGTCAAGGTTTCTACGGTATCGATACCGCCTTGGGCTTTGAAATGGCCGACTGGTTCCCATACGCACTGACCCGTACTTGGCACATCCAATCCGCTATTTTCTGGATTGCAACCGGCTTCCTGACAGCAGGTCTGTTCTTGGCTCCGATTGTGAACGGCGGTAAAGATCCTAAATTCCAACGTGCCGGTGTGAACTTCCTGTACATCGCTCTGTTCATCGTAGTCGGCGGTTCCTATGCAGGTAACTTCTTTGCTTTGACTCACATCATTCCGCCTGAGCTGAACTTCTGGTTCGGTCACCAAGGTTACGAATACTTGGATTTGGGTCGCTTCTGGCAATTGTTGTTGATGGTCGGCTTGCTGTTGTGGCTGTTCCTGATGCTGCGTTGTACTATCTCTGCCTTTAAAGAAAAAGGTACAGACAAAAACCTGTTGGCTATCTTCGTAGCTTCTATGGTCGGTGTGGGTGCGTTCTACGCTCCTGGTCTGTTCTACGGTGAAAAATCTCCAATCGCTGTGATGGAATACTGGCGTTGGTGGGTGGTTCACCTGTGGGTAGAAGGTTTCTTCGAAGTGTTCGCTACTGCCGCCTTCGCATTCATCTTCTACAACATGGGCTTTGTCCGCCGTAGTACCGCTACTGCTTCTACTTTGGCTGCCGCTGCCATCTTCATGTTGGGCGGTATCCCAGGTACATTGCACCACTTGTACTTCTCCGGCTCTACCTCTGCTTCTATGGCAATCGGTGCATGTTTCTCCGCTTTGGAAGTTGTACCTTTGATTCTGCTGGGCCGTGAAGCTTACGAACACTGGTCTTACCAACACCTGTCCGACTGGGCGAAACGTCTGCGTTGGCCTCTGATGTGCTTCGTAGCAGTTGCCTTCTGGAACATGATTGGTGCCGGCGTATTCGGCTTCCTGATTAACCCGCCGATTTCCCTGTTCTACATTCAAGGTCTGAACACTACTGCAGTTCATGCTCACGCGGCTCTGTTCGGTGTGTACGGTTTCTTGGCTCTGGGCTTCGTATTGCTGGTTGCACGCTACCTGAAACCTAATGCTCAATTTGACGACAAACTGATGACTTGGGCATTCTGGCTGTTGAACGGCGGCCTGGTGGGTATGATTGCCATTAGCCTGTTGCCGGTCGGCGTGATTCAAGCTTATGCTTCTATCACTCACGGTCTGTGGTATGCACGTAGCGAAGAATTCCTGCAAATGGAAATTCTGGATACTCTGCGTTGGGTTCGTACCGCTGCTGACTTGATCTTCATCGGTGGTGCTGTCTGCATTGCTATCCAAGCTACCAAAATCGTATTCAGCCGCGATAAATAATCTTAAGCTGAATTAAATCGAAGGCCGTCTGAAAAGTTTTCAGACGGCCTTTCTGTTATAATTTCAATATTCTTAAATCGACAAGACAAAACATTATGTTTAAGCAAGCTGCTCAAGAGCTGACCACTGTTCGCGATTTGTTGCGTTTCGCCGTCAGCCGTTTTAACGATGCCGGACTGTTTTTCGGACACGGAAGCGATAATGCCCATGATGAGGCGGCCTATCTGATTTTGCACACTTTGAATCTGCCGTTGGATACGTTGGAGCCTTATTTGGATGCTAAATTGTTGCAAAGTGAGAAGGAGGAGGTATTGTCCATTCTCGAACGCCGCGCAGTGGAGCATATTCCTGCCGCGTATCTGACACATCAAGCATGGCAGGGTGAGTTTGATTTTTATGTCGATGAGCGCGTCATCGTGCCTCGTTCTTTTATTTATGAATTGCTTGGCGACGGTATCCGTCCTTGGATTGAACATGATGAGTTGGTGCATCGAGCTTTGGATTTGTGTACCGGTAGCGGCTGTTTGGCCATTCAAATGGCGCATCACTATCCCGATGCACAAATCGATGCCGTTGATTTGAGCTTGGATGCGCTGGAAGTGGCCGCGATCAATATTGAAGATTATGGCTTGGAAGACCGCATCAGCTTGGTGCATACCGATTTGTTTGAAGGTTTAGATGAAACCTATGACTTAATTGTTTCCAATCCGCCTTATGTTGATGCGGAATCTGTGGAAGCATTGCCCGATGAGTACCTGCATGAGCCGGAATTGGCTTTGGGTAGTGGCGAAGATGGTTTGGATGCTACACGCCAAATCATTTTGCAGGCTGCGAAATATTTGAATCCGAAAGGTGTATTGCTGGTTGAAATCGGCCACAACCGCGACGTATTGGAGGCGGCTTATCCGGAATTGCCGTTTACTTGGTTGGAAACCAGTGGTGGCGACGGGTTTGTATTCTTATTGACCCGTGAGCAATTGTTGGGTGAAGAATAAATTGTTTTAATGTAATTGAAATAGAGGCCGTCTGAAAAAAATTCAGACGGCCTCTATTTTGTAATGTCTTTAATGTTTTAAGAAAATACAAACGCCTATGATATGTCGGTTGTGAAATCCAAGCAGGGTTTGAAACTATGGCTTATAATATTTGTCATAGATTTAAATGCCGGTAGATTTTTATTACTGACTTTTTGTAGAACATATACTGCCAAACCCAATATTATGAATAATTGTTTAAAATCAGGCCTGTTGGCTGCTGTTTTATTCAGTACGCCCGTTGTCGCTTTTGCCCAGCAATATACCGTTTATTTCAATCAAAACGGTAAACTGACGGCAACCATGCCTTCGGTTGCTTATGTCCGCCAATACAAAATTGCGGCAGGCAAGGCGCAGGTTCAGGATTTTTACTATCCATCAATGAAAAAATATTCTGATCCGTATGAGATACCTGCTGGTCAGATTAAGGTTTTTGTGCCGGCTCTGGACAATGGCACGCTGACCCTGTGGCATTTTAACGGGCAGAAAAAGATGGTTGGCAGCTATCGTAACGGCAAGCCGCACGGCGAGTGGATTAACTGGTATCCAAACGGCAAAAAATCTGCGGTCATGCCTTATCAAAACGGCTTGAGTGAGGGCGTAGGCTCTCGTTATTACCGCAACGGCGTCAAAGAAAGCGAAATCCAATTCAAGCACGATAAGGCCAACGGTCATTGGAAACAATGGTATTCAGACGGCAGCCCGAAAACCGAAATGATGATGAGCAATGATAAACCGACGGAGATTATCAGTTGGGATGAAAATGGCCGCATTGTGTCTGAATTGAGTATTCGCAACGGCAAACGCAGCGGCATTATTTTGGATTGGTATGATGATGGTGCGAAGAAATCCGAGTTGGTGTATAAAGACGACCAGTTGGTGAAAAAAACCTTTTGGGATACAGACGGATACGTTCTCGAATAATTTTGACAATAAAAAACCGCAGGCTGATTGGCTTGCGGTTTTTTTATTACATACAGCCTTTGTTTTGGCATAGGGTAAATAACGGCGCGCCGCTTTCGCGGATTTTTTTGCCGCCGTCCAAGTCGGTAAACTCCAAAATAGCAGCCGTTTCGATTACTTCGCCACCCAGTTTGCGGATCAGCTCGACGCCTGCCAGCATTGTGCCGCCGGTCGCCACCAAATCATCTACCAACAAAACGCGTGCGCCCGGTTTGATGGCATCGGTATGGATTTCTACCGTTGCCTCGCCATATTCCAAAGCGTAACTTTGAGAAACCGTATCAAACGGCAGTTTGCCTTTTTTACGAATGGGAACGAAGCCGACATTCAGTTGATAGGCCAAAGCCGCGCCAATGATGAAACCGCGCGCGTCCAAGCCTGCCACAACGTCAACTTTTTGCCCCATATAGCGGTAAACCAGCAAATCAACCAGCAGGCGGAAATATTCTGCACTTTGCAAAACGGGAGTAATGTCATGAAACAAAATCCCTTTTTGCGGCCAGTTTTCAATTTTACGGATTTTGTCCGCCAAAGCTTCTACGCCCATTACTTCAGGATGAATCAACATTTCGACATTCCGAAATCAAAAAGTTTTTAACACGACATTGTAGCGGTCATATGCAAACTTGCCAAATTAATCGATACAATAGCCAAATTTTGCAACAGGCCGTCTGAAATTCCGATAAACATTGTGTTGTGTTATAATTTACAGATACATACCATCAGCTGAATTACCATGCAAAATCACAAAAAAGGCAATATTTTCATCATTTCCGCCGCTTCGGGCACAGGCAAAACGACTTTGGTGTCGCGCCTGTTGAAAAATCATGACGATATCCGTGTTTCCATTTCTCACACCACGCGCCAGCCGCGCGAAGGAGAGGTGCATGGCGTGCATTACCACTTTGTCCCCAAAGACGAATTTGAATCACTGATTGAGCAAAGGGCCTTTTTGGAACACGCCAATGTGTTCGGCAATTATTACGGCACCAGCATCGCCGGCGTAAATTCGTTGAGCGAAGAGGGCTATGATGTGATTTTGGAAATCGATGTGCAAGGTGCGGCGCAAGTGCGTAAATCGTTGCCTGAAGCCAGCAGTATTTTCATTCTGCCGCCTTCCTTTGAGGTATTGGCGCAACGTTTGATCGGCCGTGGTACGGATAGCGAAGAAGTCATTCAAACACGCCTGTCCAAAGCCCGTCACGAGATTGAACAATCCGTTTTGTTTGATTACGTCGTCGTGAATGACGATTTGGATCGTGCCGAAGCCGATTTGTTCCACATCATTAAAGCAGGCCGTCTGAAAAAATCCGCCCAGCAGGGATTTATCTCAAACCTGTTGGAAAATTCGTAAAAAACAGCGAAAATAACCGTTTATTTGAAACATAGAAAGAAAGCAAGCAAACATGGCCCGTATTACTACTGAAGATTGCACAGGTAAAATCCCTAACCACTTCGACCTCACACTCGTCGCCGCCCGTCGCGCACGCCAACTGGAAAACGGCAATACGCCTTTGGTTGACGACATCCGCAACAACAAACCAACCGTAACCGCCCTGCGCGAAATCGCAGCCGGACAAATCGGAACCGAGCTTCTGACCCGCAACAAATAAACCAACCGGCAAACCGATAAAACCGCCGTGCGGACTGTATCGGTGCAATATAACAACCGATACAGTCTGACGGCTTAAAAAATAGCCATAAAAGGCCGTCTGAAAATGCCAGCCCCACTGCCTACCGCTCCTTATGACCCGTTGACAGCAGAAGCGCGCGATCTTCTGTTTCGCACCGCATCCTATCTCAATGAGAATGAACAGGCCGAGCTTGAAAAAGCCATTGCCTACGCTTTTCATGCCCATGACGGACAAACCCGTAAGAGCGGCGAACCCTACATCACCCATCCCCTTGCCGTTGCCACGCAGCTTGCAATTTGGCACATGGATGTTCAGGGCCTTTGCGCAGGCGTTATGCACGATGTATTGGAAGACACGGGCGTAACCAAAGTCGAAATGGCGGCGGAATTCGGCGATACCATTGCCGAAATGGTAGACGGCCTCTCCAAACTGGAAAAACTCAAATTTGAAGATCATGCCGAGCATCAGGCGGAAAGTTTCCGCAAACTGATCCTCGCCATGACTAAAGACGTGCGCGTCATCGTCGTCAAACTGGCCGACCGATTGCACAATATGCGTACCCTTGGCTCTATGCGTCCGGACAAGCGCCGCCGCATCGCCAAAGAAACCCTCGAAATTTATGCTCAAATCGCCAACCGCATCGGTCTGAACAACGCGTATCAAGAGCTTCAAGACTTATCGTTCCAAAACCTTCACCCAAGCCGCTACGAAACCCTGAAAAAAGCCATGGACAACAGCCGCAAAAACCGTCGCGATGTTGTCGGCAAAGTGCTGCGTGCATTCAGTCAGCGTTTGGTAGGTGCAAATATTGAAGCCAAAATCAAAGGTCGCGAGAAAAACCTATACAGCATTCATCAAAAAATGCTGGCTAAAAAACTGCGTTTTGCCGAAGTAATGGATATTTACGGCTTTCGGGTCATCGTCAACAGCATTCCTGCCTGTTATGCCGCATTGGGTGCATTGCATAATTTATACCAACCCAAGCCCGGTCGTTTCAAAGACTATATCGCCATCCCGAAAAGCAACGGTTATCAAAGCCTGCACACGACCTTGGTCGGTCCTTACGGTTTGCCGATCGAAGTGCAAATCCGTACGCGTGAAATGGATGCCGTAGCCGAGGGCGGTATTGCCGGCCATTGGATTTATAAATCCGGCGAAAACACTCCGGATCAGGCCGTCCTCCATATGAACCGATGGTTGAAAAATATTCTTGACCTGCAAGCCAGCAGCTCAAATGCCATCGAGTTTCTGGAACATGTCAAAGTCGATTTGTTCCCCAATGAAGTCTATATCGTTACTCCGAAAGGCGATATTTTGACCTTGCCTAAGGGTGCAACGCCGATTGACTTTGCCTATGCCGTGCACACCAACATTGGTCATAAAACCGTTGCCGCGCGCATTAACAATGTCATGATGCCGTTGCGCACCAAGCTGAAAACCGGCGATACGGTCGAAATCATTACTTCCGAACATGCCAAGCCCAATGTGGCATGGTTGAATTTTGCCGTTTCCAGCCGTGCGCGCAGCGCCATCCGCCAATACGTTAAAAATCTGAATCGTCACGATGCCGTTGTTTTGGGTGAAAACCTGCTGCAAAAAGCTTTATCCAGCCTGCTGCCTAAAGATGTTTTGCTTTCAGACGACCTCAAAGAAAAATACCTTGCTGATTTGAATACCAAACAAACTTCGTTTGAAGAAGTTCTCTACAAAGTCGGTATGGGGCATACTTTGCCGATTCACGTTGCCATGCATATTGCCGAGTTGGCTGGCCAACATTTCGGCAGTGAGGTTAAACTCAGCCCGATTAAAGTCAACGATCAAGAGACCGGCCGGATTCATTTTGCGGAGTGTTGCCATCCGATTCCTGGTGATCCGATTCGCGCCTTATTGGTCAAAGACAAGGGCATGATTATTCACCGTGATACCTGTCAAACTTTGGTTAAAGCCGATCCGGAAGAGCAGTTGGATGCAAGTTGGGACAGTATGCGTAATCAAACATATCGCACCATTCTCAACGTCAAATCCGAAGATGCTCATGGCTTGTTGGCTTCAATGGCGCAAGCGATTTCCAACTCGGGGGCGGACATCGAATCTGTCGATACGCCGACCAAAGCACAAGCAGGAACGGAAGGCTTTGTAGAATTTAAATTCACAATTAAAGTCAAGGACTTGGATCAGGTTAATCAGATTGTTCATGAAATGCATGCCAATCCGAATATCCGCAAAGTAATCCGAGGATAGTCTGTAATAAGTGTGCTAAGAAAAGGCCGTCTGAAAGTATGTTCAGACGGCCTTTTGAGTATGTACAAACAAACTCTGTTAGTTTGTTTTGAAGAAAAATAATGCTTCAGGTTGGATTTAACTCAACCAAAATCGGAAAACCAAGAAAAAAACCAAGACCAAAACGCCGGCCCAAACCAGCAACATGAATCCGGCCACTGCCTGACCCAAGCGGTAAACAGGGTTTTTGCGTTCGTCTTCGAGTAGGGGATTGGATGTATCGTGTGGTTTGTCGGACATGATGAAGCTCTGATTGGATTATTGAATGAAAGCGTAAGGGTACGCCGATAGCCGTAAAGATTCAAGTAGGAATGATTATTGATAGAAGTCTTCTTCTTCATTCCATGCGGTTTTTAAGGCCGTCTGAATGGTGTCTGCACCAAAGCCGCGATACGCAAGGAAACGCGCTTGTTTTTGTTTTTCTTTCAAATCTTCAGCTTCTTGCTTGAATTTTTTACGCAAAACAGAAATGGCGGTTTGCAGCTCGTCCTCCCTGTCGGGTAGTAATTCCCGACAGTCATCCGCATTAATACCTTGTTGAGCCAAGGCTTGTTTGAGGCGGAGCGTGCCGTAACGGTTACTCTTGCTGTGAATATAGGCTTCAGCGTAACGTTGGTCGGATTGCCAATTTCGTTCGGCGAATTCGTCCAAAACCTTTTCCAATTCTTCTTCGCTTTCAGCGTGCGGAGCCAGTTTGCGTTTCAAACCGACGCGGCTGACTTCTTGACGGGAAAGAATATCCAAGGCGCGGGCACGTAAGGTTTTAGGGGGTCTCATGGGATATGGCGGAGGTGAGGTAACTACATTGAATTACATTTTCAGACGGCCTGATTGGGAAAATAGCCGAAAAGGCCGTCTGAAAATAAAGCCGAATTATTCTTCGTCTTTATTTTTTTGCGGTTGCAGATTTTCGTAGATTTCAGGCAGGGCGCGAATCAATAAATCAGGTTTGGTCGTTTTGTCTTGGGAGAGCAAAGTCATGTCGCCGTAGCCGAAGGTTACGCCGATGCTGAAGCAACCGGCCGCTTTGGCGGCAAGAATGTCATTTTTAGAGTCGCCCACCATCAGCATATTGGCAACATCGATGCCCAATACTTCGGCCGCATGCTGAAGCGGTAATGGGCTGGGTTTTTTTTCTATCAGGCTGTCGCCGCCGAGAACCAGGCTGAAATAGCTGTCGAGATTGAGCTGTTTCAGCAGCTCGGCAGCCAGTACTTCATTTTTGTTAGTAATGACAACCAACGGGATGCCCAAGGATTTGAGCAGGCCGAGGCCGGCTTCGGTTTCAGGGTAGGGGCGGGTAAAGTCGCTTAAGTGCTCGCGATAATATTTCATAAAGAACACAAAGCCTTTTTCCCAGATTTCAGGATCGGCTTCTTTTTCACGATCATGGGTGATGACACGATGAACCAACTTGCCGATGCCGTCGCCGACATAACTTTCAACCGTTTGAGTGGGTAAAACAGGCAAACCCAGGTATTCGCACATGGCTTGGGCGGCGGCGGTCAAATCCGGGATGGAATCGCATAAAGTGCCGTCCAAATCAAAAGCAACGGCTTGAACGTGTTCTAAAGTAGCAGCGGTCATTAAATAGCTTTCTGTCATATCGTTTAAGGCGTTATTTTAGCATTATTTCCCCGATTTGCCGATGTTTTGCCGATTTTTCAATGGCTGCTTGTTTAAATTGTTAACAATTTTTGCAGGCGTAGGGTTGGTTGTCTGTTGGGAAGGGCAGAAGTGATTTTGTCAACAAAAAGGGAGCTTGGGTAGGTATTGAAAAACAAAGAGTTTGTATCGTTTTGAGAGAGGGTTTGAGGAATATTGAGGCTGGGCCGTCTGAAAATTTTGAGTCAAGGCGTCTATATTTTCAGACGGCCTCAAACTAAATTCATATATAAATGAATGGATTTGCTTTTTATTGACTACATGCTATTACATTTTTTCCCGTTTTTGTATATAGTAACAAGTATGGCTCTCGTCTAATCATGTGTATGAAAAGGAAAAATACATGTCCGCATCTGCTGTTAAAGAAACACTGAATCCGTTTGAAATTGCACAAAAACAAGTAAAAATTGCCTGCGATCGCCTGAATGCCGACCCGGCAGTATTTGAAATCTTGAAAAAGCCGCAACGTGTTTTGGAAGTGAACTTCCCTGTCAAACTCGACAACGGTACAGTAGAAAATTTCACCGGTTACCGTTCCCAACACAATAACGCCGTCGGCCCTTACAAAGGCGGCGTGCGCTTCCATCCCAATGTGAATCTGGACGAAGTCAAAGCCCTGTCTATTTGGATGACCATCAAATGCTGCGTAGCCGGTATTCCTTACGGCGGCGGCAAAGGCGGCATCACTTTGGATCCGCGCAATTATTCCGAAGCAGAATTGGAACGCATCGCCCGCGCTTATTCCGAAGCCATTTCTCCGCTGATCGGCGAGAAAATCGACATTCCCGCCCCCGATGTGAACACCAACGGCAAAATCATGTCTTGGATGGTTGATGCCTATGAAAACGTGGTAAAACATTCCGCACCGGGCGTATTCACCGGCAAACCGGTTGAGTTTGGCGGCTCCTTGGCGCGTACCGAAGCCACCGGTTACGGCGTAAACTTCGCCGCCGTCCAAGCTTTGGAAAAACTGGGCAAAGACGTGAAAGGTGCCACTTACGCCATTCAAGGTTTCGGTAACGTGGGCTACCACACCGGTTACTATGCACACAAATCCGGTGCGAAAGTCGTTGCCGTATCTACTGTTGACGTTGCCATCTACAACGAAAAC
Organism: Neisseria sp. HMSC078C12; assembly: GCF_001838065.1. NCBI lineage: Bacteria > Pseudomonadati > Pseudomonadota > Betaproteobacteria > Neisseriales > Neisseriaceae > Neisseria > Neisseria sp. HMSC078C12. The sequence goes on from NZ_KV835584.1 coordinate 176,245, forward strand.
GGCTTGGATATGGAAGCGCTGTTCAAAGAATACCAAGAAAAAGGTTTCATCACCAATGAAGCCGGTTACGGTAAAGAAATCAGCAATGCCGAACTTTTGGCTTTGGATGTGGACGTACTCGCCCCTTGCGCATTGGAAAACCAATTGACTTCCGAAAATGCCGGCAAAGTCCGCGCGAAAATCGTGGTTGAAGGCGCAAACGGCCCGACCACTCCTGAAGCCGACGTTATCCTGCGTCAAAACGGCGTATTGGTTGTTCCTGACATTTTGGCAAACTGCGGCGGCGTGGTTGTATCTTATTTCGAATGGGTACAAAACCTGCAAGGCTACTACTGGGAGTTTGACGAAGTTCAAGAGAAAGAAACCGTGGTTCTGCGCCGTGCGTTCCGCGATATTTGGAACTTGGCTAAAGAATACGATGTTGACCTGCGTACCGCTTCTTACATGATGAGTATCCGTCGTGTTGAAAAAGCAATGAAACTGCGTGGTTGGTATTAATCGGTTGACCGATAGCTAAGACAAGGCCGTCTGAAACCTGTTTTCAGACGGCCTTGATGTTTTTGATAAGAGCCTTTACAAATTTTAATCCACCTTGATTCCATTTCAATCAAACTCAGCTATAATCCCCTTTTTTGACCTTTCCGGAAAAGACATAATCATGAACAAAACTTTCAAATTCAGCGCATTGGCTTTGTCTGCTCTGTTGGCAATGACTGCTTGCAACCAACAAAAAGACACTGCGGCCAAAGATGCTCCTGCTGCTTCCGCAGCTTCAAATGCGACTGCAGATGCTTCCACCATCGGTTCTACTGCCCAACAAGCCAGCTACGCAATGGGTGTGGACATCGGCCGTTCATTGAAACAAATGAAAGACCAAGGCACAGAAATCGATTTGAAAGTCTTCACCGAAGCCATGGAAGCCATGTTTGAAGGCAAAGAAGTTAAAATGACTGAAGCCCAAGCTCAGGAAGTGATGATGAAATTCCTGCAAGAGCAACAAGAAAAAGCGGCTGCCAAACGTGCTGAAGATGCCAAAGTAAACTTGGAAAAAGGCGAAGCGTTCTTGAAAGAAAACGCGACTAAAGAAGGCGTGAAAACCAGCGCTTCCGGTCTGCAATACAAAATCACCAAAGAAGGCGAAGGTAAAAAACCGACTAAAGACGATATGGTTACCGTTGAATACGAAGGCCGTCTGATTGATGGTACCGTATTTGACAGCAGCAAAGCCAACGGCGGCCCAGTCAGCTTCCCTGTAAGCCAAGTCATTCCAGGTTGGACTGAAGGTATCCAACTCTTGAAAGAAGGCGGCGAAGCAACATTCTACATCCCGGCTAAATTGGCTTACCGCGAAGTGGGTGCCGGCGATAAAATCGGCCCGAACGCCACTTTGGTATTCGACGTGAAACTGGTTAAAGTCGGCGCGCCTGATGCTGCCGCACAACAACCAGTACAAGTTGACGTACAAAAAGTTCAATAATCCGAATCAAGGCTTACGCCCTTAAACAACGGATAAAAGGCCGTCTGAAAAAATTCCGTTTCAGACGGCCTTTGTTCCAAACCAACAAGGAATTATGATGAAAAATATCGTCATCCTTATTTCCGGACGCGGCAGCAATATGCAGGCGATTGTGAATGCCAATATTCCCGATGCCAACATTGCAGCCGTATTGAGTAACAACGAGACCGCAGCCGGATTGGCCTGGGCGGCAGAGCGCGGTATAGCCACCGACAGTTTGAACCATAAAAACTTCGACTCGCGTCTGGCATTTGATCAGGCCATGATGGAAAAAATCGATGCCTATCAACCCGATTTGGTTGTATTGGCGGGCTTTATGCGCATTTTGACCCCGGAATTCTGCGCCCATTATGAAAACCGCCTGATCAATATCCATCCGTCCATCCTGCCTTCCTTTACCGGTTTACATACCCATGAACGCGCATTGGAAGCAGGTTGCCGAGTGGCAGGCTGCACCATCCATTTCGTAACCCCTGAGCTGGATTGCGGCCCGATTATTTCGCAAGGCATTGTGCCGATTTTGGACGGCGATACCGCCGACGACGTTGCCGCACGCGTGCTGACGGTTGAACACCAGCTGTTTCCGCAAGCCGTTGCCGACTTTGTTGCAGGCCGTCTGAAAATCGAAGGCAACCGCGTTTTGAATGCACAACGCAATGCCGCCGGTCAAAGCCTGCTGGCTTGATTGAAACACCATACACACAAGGAAAACATCATGAATCCGATTAAAACAACCCTGCTGACACTTTCCCTGCTCACTGCCTCTATCGGCGCGCAAGCCGCTGAATTGCCGCAATCTGCCGTTTTACAATACTCAGGCAGCTACGGTATTCCTGCGACCATGACCTTCACACGCAGCGGCAACCAATACAAAATCGTCTCTACCATCAAAGTACCGCTTTACAATATCCGCTTTGAATCCGGCGGCAGCATCAACGGCACGACCTTGCATCCGTCTTACTACAAAGATGTACGCGGCGGCAAAGTGTATGCCGAGGCCAAATTCTCCGGCGGCAACATCACTTACGGCAAAGCAGGTGATTTGAAAACCGAAAAATCCGGCCCGGCCATGGACTTGTTCACTTTGGCATGGCAACTGGCTGCCAATGACGTACGCCTGCCGTCAGGTTTGAAAATTACCAACGGTAAAAAACTGTACACCGTCGGCAGCATGAACAAAATCGGCAACGAAAGCTATAAACTGAACGGCGGTACAACGCCTGTGAGCAAATATCGCGTCCGCCGCGGCGACGATACCGTTACTTACTCGTTTGCTTCCGATATCGACAATATCCCTGCGCAAATCAGCTATACCGATGACGGTAAAACCTACAACCTGAAACTGACTTCCGTCAAAATCAACGGTAAAGTAGTGAAACCGTAATCTTTATTTGCTCAAACAAGAAAGAAGGCCGTCTGAAAAGTTTTCAGACGGCCTTATTTTTACAGCAACACAATATCGTATTGTTCCTGCGTGTAGGCAGTTTCGACAGCCAGCGAAATCGGTTTGCCGATAAAGTCTATCAACATCGCCAGCGATTGCGATTCCTCATCTAGGAACAAGTCGATGACATTCGGAGCGGCCAAGATGCGGAAGGCTTGGACATCGTAGCGGCGCGCTTCGCGGACGATTTCGCGTTGGATTTCGTAGCACACGGTTTGCGGTGTTTTCAGACGGCCCCGGCCTTGGCAGGAAGGGCAGGGTTCGCAGAGGATTTGGCTTAAGTTTTCACGCGAACGTTTGCGCGTCAGCTCGACCAAACCCAAACTGGTGAAACCGTTGAGGGTAACGCGGGTGCGGTCGAAGGCGAGGGCTTTGGCAAGCTCTTGCAGGACGGCTTCGCGGTGGGCTTCCTGCGCCATATCGATGAAGTCGATGATGATGATGCCGCCGAGATTGCGCAGGCGAAGCTCGCGGGCGATGGTGTGGCAGGCTTCGAGGTTGGTGCGGAAGATGGTTTCATCAAAGTTGCGCGCGCCGACAAAGCCGCCAGTGTTGACGTCGATGGTGGTCATGGCTTCGGTGGACTCGATGATGAGGTAGCTGCCGAAGTTGAGGTTGACACGCGGTTGCAGGGCGCGGGCGATTTCCTGCTCGATGTTGTGGGTTTCAAATAGGGGGCGTTCGCCTTTGAACAGCTCGATTCTGCCCAATGCACCTTGGACGTATTGCTCGGCAAACTGGGTCATGCGGCGGTGGTTTTCGGTGGAATCAACCAGGATTTTGTGCGTATCGAGGCTAAACATATCGCGCAAAACGCGCAGGCTCAAAGGTAAATCTTGATACAGTAGGGTTTCAGGCGGTTGGATTTTCGCCTGTTTTTGAATGTGTTCCCACACTTTGGTCAGATAGTTGATGTCTGATTGCAGTTGGTCATCGGAGGCGTTTTCAGCGTTGGTGCGGATGATGTAGCCGTGGCAGGCGTTTTCGGGCAGCAGGTTGTTGAGGCGTTCCCTCAAACTGCTGCGTTCGGCATCGTCCTCGATGCGTTGGGAAATGCCGATGTGGTCTTCTTGCGGAAGATGAACGAGGAAACGGCCGGCCAGTGAGATTTGGGTGGAAAGCCGCGCGCCTTTGGTGTTGATGGGGTCTTTGATGACCTGAACCAAGACAGACTGGCCTTCAAAGAGCATGTGTTCGATGCGTTGGGTTTCGTCCGGATTGCGGCGTTGTTCGAGGACATCGACGATGTGCAAAAACGCGGCGCGTTCCAAACCGATATCGATAAACGCGCTTTGCATGCCGGGGAGGACGCGTTTGACGACGCCCAAATAAATATTGCCGACCAAGCTGTGGCCGCTGTTGCGCTCGATGTGCAGCTCGCAGATATTGTTCTCTTCCAAAACAGCCACACGCGTTTCTTGCGGCGTAATGTTGACGAGGACAGTTTCGGGCGGACGCACGGCGTCCTTGGGGATGGGGATTCCTGAAAGCATGGGGATACCTGATTTTGAATAGAAAAACTTTTGCGAAGTGTTCTTCTTCAAAAAAACAAATGGCAAAAGTCATTCATCGAAAGCGCTTATCATACTTTAATTATGGGTTTTCCGCATCTGCGCAGATGTTTACGGCCAAGAGGCCGTCTGAATGTTTTTTACAACCGTACAGCGGGAACACTTGTAAAATAACACCTATGCCCATATAGTCATGAACATTGGTATTTTGGAAGAAATCATGCAAACCGTTACTGTTTATACCGGTCCATATTGCCCGTACTGCACCATGGCGAAAAGGCTGTTGCAGGCGGTGGGTGTGAAAGAAATCAACGAAATCCGCATCGACGGCAATCCGGAAGTTTTTGCCGAAATGCAGCAGCTTTCCGGCCAGCGCAGCGTGCCGCAGATTTTTATCGGCGACACCCATGTCGGTGGCTTTACCGATTTGTACCGCTTGCAGCAGGAAGGCAAGTTGGACGAATTACTGAATCCTTAACCCTTAACTTAGGAAAATAAAATGAGCGAAGAATTGCAACCCGTATTCAGCGTTGAGCGTCTGTATGTAAAAGACTTGTCTTTGGAAGTGCCTCACGCGCCACAAATCTTCTTGGAGCAAGGCGAGCCTGAAGTGGATATGCGCGTTTCTACCGGCAACACCAAACTGGAAGACGGTTTCTACAGCGTTGACGTTACCGTGACCGTGACTGCCAAACTGAACGAAGAGCGCACCATGTTCTTGAACGAAGTTACCCAAAGCGGCATCTTCCGTCTGGAAAACATTCCTGAAGAAGACGTACAACTGCTGTTGGGCGTTGCTTGTCCGAACATCCTGTTCCCTTACGCACGCGAAGCCATTTCCAACAGCGTAACCCGCGCCGGCTTCCCACCTGTATTGCTCGCTCCGATCAACTTCGAAGCCATCTACCAACAACAACAGGAAGCTAACGCTTAATCGCGTTATACCTAAATTGAGGCCGTCTGAAACATTGCGTTCAGACGGCCTTTTTTATCTAAAAATCAGGACATAAGAAAAAATCTATAACAAAAAGTTCATATATTAATGCAATAAGTATATAATGATATCGTTTATCATTACGATTTAATTTTAAATTTTATAGGTTATATACCATTTAAAATCAATAAATTGTAATTTTTATCTAGCAGATAAGTAGATTATATTAATTAAGGAAATAGTTGTGAAACCTGATTTTCAAATGAAAACAATTTGTTTGTTATTAGTGCTGCCTTGCCAAACTGTTTTTGCAGATACGGGACATCAAGAAGTGGAACATGTAGATATGGATACGGTCAAGGTCAGTGGCAAACGGCAGGCACAAAGGAATACCGAGCGCAGTCAGTCTTATACAATCGGAACGATGGCAACAGCGACTGGCTTGCGTATTTCAGGCAAGGATACGCCGCAGTCGGTGAGCGTAATGACGCGTCGGCAGCTAGATGATAAAGCAATATATTCTTTAGAAGAGGCAATGAAAAACACTACGGGAATCAACGTGGTTCGCGATTCGGGCCTACAAACTCGTTTTTTGTCTCGTGGTTTCTATGTTGATCAGATTGGTGAAGACGGTATTACCACGAATGTGTCTGGACGTTCGGGCTATACGGCAAAAATCGATGTTTCACCGAGCACAGACCTTGCTGTTTATGATCACATTGAGGTTGTCAGAGGTGCAACCGGTCTTACTCAATCCAATTCCGAACCGGGTGGAACCATTAATTTAATCCGTAAGCGGCCAACAGCTTTGTTTAAGCATACCGGTGAAATCAGTACTGACCATAGGGGCAGCAAGCGTTTGGCTTTGGATGTATCTGGAAGCTTGAATAATGAACATACGGTACGCGGTAGGCTGGTTGGTGTTCATGAGGACCACCGTTCTTTTAAAGAGGGTGTATGGAACAAGAAAGACATGGTTTATGGCGTGATCGATACGGATTTGAGTGATAACAGTATGTTGACATTGGGCGGCACTTATCAGAAAAATAAAGACATTCCCGATTTTGCCGGCGTGATTTTACCTTGTGAGGATCAAAAAACTGCGGCCTTCAGCTCCAGTCCTGCCTGTAACAATCCTTTGAAATTGCCACGTAAAACTTATTTGGGTGAAACCTCATGGTCACGCCTGAATGCTGATAAATACAATATTTTTTCCGGTTTCAAACATGTCTTTGACAATGGATGGCAACTCAATGCAGAAATTTCTTATACGCATAATGATTCAGATGCCAAAGTCGGACAATTTTTTCTGAAAAACGAACACGCGGCAGGTATTTCAGCATCTGAGGCAACGGGTTTCTTAACCGAGAAGGGGGAGGTTATTCCTTTTGAGCCTAAAGACAAGGCGTTGGCAAAATTAAAAGAATATCGTGATGGCGTCACGAAAACATATGAAGAGAAAAAAGCAGATTACGTTGCCCATCATTTCGATTCATCTGCTTTTGAACAATATCGCTCCCAAAGGGCGGCAGCACGTCGGGCAGGTTTCGATCAATGTATGCAGGACATTGGTTTGGATTTCCTATGCAACGACTGGCAGGATCCGGGTGTAGAAGTAGATAAAAAAGAGTTTGTTGATAAGGAGCTTGCAAAGCAAGGAATTATTAACAATGCAGAAGGCCTGTTTCCCAACCGTCTATACGACTCAGCATACAATCTTCGCCACACATACAACCGCCGTTACAACTTCATGCCGTTGCACTATACCAAACACGATGTGCAATGGGGCTTTAAGCTGGATCTGACAGGTAATTACCGCCTGCTTGGGCGTGAACATGATTTCTTTGTCGGTTATGCGTATAACAATGAAAAAATTCGTTCTGCTTATACGGAAATATATCAAAACCGTTATTTTGTCCGTCCTCAAGGTTATGCAGGTGCAGGCAGTTGCGGCATTCATCCCGATGGTCCGGAGCGTAATCCTTTAGAAAAAGGTATTGTCGAACCAGATTGGCATATTTATAACGAAAAAGGTAATAACAAGATCTATGTGCCGGAATGCAGTGGCGCGCATGTGACCAAATATACTCCTCGTTTGGATGCAGAGGGTAAGCCTGTCTGGACAGTCAACGACAATGGTGAGCGCGTAATGGTGCAAGATCCTGTTTACGAATTGGATGCAAATGGAAACAAAATACAGGAGCGGGATGAAGAGGGAAATTTGAAATGGGCAAACCAATATCTGAAAATACCGCTGTGGAAAACTGTTCAGGTTGCAGATGATCATGTTCCGGCGTTATACAATTATTCGAAATACCTTAACACGAATAAAACACATTCTTTGACTGTCAGCACCCGCTTTAATGCAACCAACCGTCTGCATCTCTTGGGTGGAATGCACTATACGCGCTATGAAACCACACAAGCCAAAGAAATGCCTGTACGCTACGGCCAGCCTGCTACGGCATTCCAAACTGAGAGCAGTAACAAAATCGACAAAGAGCATTACACCTCAAAAATGCAAAGTCATAGGTTCACGCCATATGCAGGCATTACCTATGACCTGACGCCGCAACAAAGCTTGTATGCCAGCTATACTAAGATTTTTAAACAACAGGATAACGTTGATGTAACCAGCAAATCCGTTCTTCCACCACTCATCGGGACTAACTATGAAATAGGTTGGAAAGGGTCGTTCTTGCAAGGCCGTCTGAATGCTTCGCTTGCCTTGTTTGTCTTACAGCAGAAAAACCGTACCGTTGTCGATTTCGGATTTGTTCCTGATACTAGTCGTAACGGAGGTTCATTCCAAACCATCGCTAAACCTGTGGGTAAGGTTAAGAGCAGCGGTGCAGAACTTGAATTGGCTGGCGAATTGTCGGAAAACTGGCGTATTTTTGTTGGCTACACATATAACAAAAGTAAGTATAAAAATGCTGCAGAAGTCAATGCGGAGCGGTTGGAGAAAAACACGACTGCCGATCCGTATAACTTCAGTAACTTCACGCCGGTACATATGTTCCGCCTCGGTACAAGCTACCGCTTGCCTCAAACTAAATTGACCTTGGGTGGCGGAATATCCGCGCAAAGTCGCACAAGTAGCCTTTACAATATTCGCCAAGGGGGCTACGGACTTATAGATGGCTTTGTTCAATATGACTTCCACAAACACGGCAGAATCAGCCTGATAGGAACGAACCTGGCTGACAGGACGTATTTTGAAAACAACTATAACCGTACGCGAGGTCAAAACAATTTCTATGGCGAACCGCGGACAGTCAAATTGAAATTGGATTGGCATTTTTAGGAGAATGGATAATGATTGGGTATGTAAACATTATTGGCTAAATTCCTGATAAAAGTATGGATTGAACATCCTTCTTTTTTGAAAGCTGTTTACTAACAATGGCTGAAGTTGATTCGATAGCCGGCGTATTTTCAAATATCAATTTGTTTCAAGTATTCAGCTTTGAAGGCCGTCTGAAACATTGCGTTCAGACGGCCTTTTTGTTTTCGGATAAAATACAGCAAAGTTTAAATCAGCTGCCTTTTAAGATGACGCCCGAAACCCAAAAACAGCTCAAAATTACCGATGTTTCTGCCAAGAAGCTCGACAAGCTCAACCTCCATACTGCATGGGATTTGGTGTTGCACCTGCCGTTGCGTTACGAGGATGAGACGCACATCATGCCGATTAAGGATGCGCCGATCGGCGTGCCGTGTCAGGTTGAGGGCGAGGTCATCCATCAGGAAGTAACGTTCAAACCGCGCAAGCAGCTGATTGTCCAAATCGCCGACGATTCCGGCAGCGTCCTTTTTTTGCGTTTCATCCACTTTTACGCCAGCAACCAGAAACAGATGGCGGTCGGCAAGCGCATCCGCGCCGTGGGCGAAATCAAACACGGGTTTCACGGCGACGAGATGATTCATCCCAAAATACGCGATGCCGAAAGCAGCGGTTTGGCGGAAAGCCTCACGCCTGTCTATCCGACCGTAAACGGCCTGAACCAGCCCACATTGCGCCGCATCATTCAGACGGCCTTGGACGTTACGCCGTTGCACGACACCTTGCCGGATGCTTTATTAGGTCGTCTGAAACTGCCGCACCTCGCCGAAAGCCTGCGCCTTTTGCACTCTCCGCCGCCGAGTTTTACCATCCACCAGCTTTCCGACGGCGCGTTGCCCGCATGGCAGCGGCTTAAATTTGACGAACTTTTGGCGCAACAGCTTTCCATGCGCTTGGCGCGGCAGAAGCGTGTCAGCGGCTCGGCGGCAGCATTGGGCGGCGACGGCACATTGACCCAAGCCCTGCGCCACGCCTTACCGTTTGCCCTGACTGATGCGCAAGAAAAAGTTGTTTCCGAAATCTGCCGCGACATGGCGCAAACCCACCCCATGCACCGCCTGCTTCAAGGCGATGTCGGCAGCGGCAAAACCATCGTTGCCGCCTTGTCCGCGCTGACCGCCATTGAGTCCGGCGCGCAGGTGGCTGTAATGGCGCCGACCGAAATCCTTGCCGAACAGCATTTCATCAAGTTCAAACAATGGCTTGAGCCGTTGGGCCTTGAAGTCGTCTGGCTCTCCGGCAGCCAGCGCAAAAAAGCCAAAGACGAAGCCAAAGCCAAACTTGCCGACGGCACCGTCAAAATCGCTGTCGGCACGCACGCCCTGTTTTCAGACGACGTCGAGTTCCAAAATTTGGGCTTGGTGATTGTGGACGAACAACACCGCTTCGGCGTCGCCCAACGCCTCGCCCTCAAAAACAAAGGGCGCGACGTCCACCAACTGATGATGTCCGCCACGCCTATCCCGCGCACGCTCGCCATGAGTTTCTTCGCCGACTTGGACGTGTCCGTCATCGATGAATTGCCGCCCGGGCGCACCCCGATTAAAACCCGCCTCGTCAACAACGTCCGCCGCGCCGAAGTCGAAGGCTTCGTCCTCAACATCTGCCGCAAAGGGCAGCAGGCATACTGGGTCTGCCCGCTGATTGAAGAAAGCGAAACCCTGCAACTGCAAACCGCCACCGAAACCCTAGCCCAGCTTCAGGCGGCCTTGCCCGAACTTAACATCGGCTTGGTACACGGGCGCATGAAAGCCGCCGAAAAAGCCGAAGTCATGGCTCAGTTTGCCGCAGGCCGTCTGAACGTCTTGGTCGCCACCACCGTCATCGAAGTTGGCGTAGATGTGCCCAACGCCGCCCTGATGGTAATCGAACACGCCGAGCGCATGGGCTTGGCGCAGCTGCACCAATTACGCGGACGGGTAGGGCGCGGCGCGGCAGAAAGCGTGTGCGTCCTCCTGTTTGCCGAACCTTTAAGCGAGCTTGCCAAAGCGCGGCTGAAAGTCATCTACGAACACACCGACGGCTTTGAAATCGCCCGCCAAGACCTCAATATCCGCGGTCCCGGCGAATTTCTCGGCGCGCGCCAAAGCGGCGTCCCCATGCTGCGTTTCGCCAACCTTGAAGAAGACCTGCACCTTTTAGAACAAGCGCGCGAAATCGCGCCCATGTTAATCGAACAAAACCCTGAAATCGTCGAAGCGCATCTGGCAAGGTGGCTTTCCAGCAGGGAAGGTTATTTGGGCGTATAAAATTTGCATGAAAAGAAAAAGGCCGTCTGAAAACAGACGGCCTTTGGTTTGGCTGGATAGAGGTTTAGAAACCTTGTGCCAACATGGCATCGGCTACTTTGACGAAACCGGCAATGTTCGCACCATTGACGTAGTTCACTTTGTCGCCGACTTTGCCGTATTTCAGGCAGGATTCGTGGATGTTGTGCATGATGTCGAACAGGCGTTGGTCGACTTCTTCACGAGTCCAAGACAGGTGGATGGCGTTTTGGCTCATTTCCAAACCTGAAGTCGCTACGCCGCCGGCGTTGGAGGCTTTGCCTGGAGCGTAGAGGATGCCGGCTTTGATAAATTGTTCGACCGCGCCTAAAGTTGACGGCATGTTCGCACCTTCTGCAACCACATAGCAACCGTTTGCCAGCAGGATTTTGGCAGCGTCTGCGTCCAATTCGTTTTGGGTAGCGCAAGGCAGGGCGACTTCGGCTGCGATGTTCCACGGTTTTTGGTTTTCAAAGTATTGCAGGCCTTGTTCTTTGGCGTAAGTGGCCACGCGTTCGCGGCGTACTTCTTTCAGCTCGATCAAAGCAGCCAGTTGTGCTTCGGTCATACCGCTATCAGGGAAGAGGACAAAGCCGTTGGAGTCGGAAACGGTCAATACTTTTGCACCCAGTTGGATGGCTTTTTCGGCAGCGTATTGAGCCACGTTGCCGGAGCCGGAAATCAACACGCGTTTACCTTCGATGCTGTCGTTGCGGGTTTCCAACATGGCTTGGGCAAAATACACGCAGCCGTAGCCGGTAGCTTCAGGGCGAATCAGGCTGCCGCCCCATTCGAGGCCTTTGCCGGTCAGGACGGAAGCAAATTCGTTGCGGATTTTTTTGTATTGGCCGAACAGATAGCCGATTTCGCGGCCGCCTACGCCGATATCGCCGGCAGGAACGTCGGTGTCGGCACCGATGTGGCGGTAGAGTTCGGTCATAAAGGCTTGGCAGAAGCGCATTACTTCGGCATCGGATTTGCCTTTAGGATCAAAGTCGGAACCGCCTTTGCCGCCGCCCATAGGCAGGGTGGTCAGCGCATTTTTGAAGACTTGTTCAAAGGCGAGGAATTTCAACACGCCCAAATCGACGGTCGGGTGGAAGCGCAAACCACCTTTATAAGGACCGATGGCGGAGCTCATTTGAATGCGGTAGCCGCGGTTGACTTGAACTTGGCCTTTGTCGTCCATCCAAGTGACGCGGAACATAATCACGCGTTCAGGTTCAACAATACGCTCAAGCAGGCTTTGTTGGGTGTATTTCGGGTTTTTCGCCAAAAACGGATCCAAACTCATGAACACTTCTTCAACGGCTTGGTGGAAGGGTTCTTGGTTGGGGTTGCGTTGTTTAAGATTGGTAAACAGGGTGTTCAGGTCAGTCATTTTTCAACTCCTATCGAGTGAGATGTTTCAATATTTATGTTCTGAAATATAACTGTAAAAAATTTACTTGCCAAGAAAAATTTTAACCGGATTGTTGACATTATTTTTTTACCAATTTGTAAAATTAGAATTATATTTTTAGTTTTATTAAAAATTATGTATTATATTTCATATTTAAAAAATTATAAGCCATAAAATTCTAAGTAATTAAACTAGAAAATTTCAAAAATTTTTTGTAAAAATTTTATTTGGCTCAAAATTTCGTGTAAGCAAATGATAAATTGTCAACATTATTAATGGGTATACTCTAAGTCTAGAGGAAGGGTTAGCCCATTGCAGACAGAGAGGCAGGCCGTCTGAAAATTCGGTACAATACGCATCAAATTCCCACAACACATACATTAAGGAAACCCATGAAAGCCTATCACGACCTTATGCGCCATGTCCTCGACAATGGTATCGACAAATCCGACCGTACCGGCACCGGCACGCGTTCTGTGTTCGGTTACCAAATGCGTTTTGATTTGAGTGAAGGCTTTCCGCTGTTGACCACCAAAAAATTGCATCTGCGCTCGATTATTCATGAGCTGCTTTGGTTTCTCAAAGGCGATACCAACATCAAATACCTGAAAGACAACAACGTTTCCATTTGGGACGAATGGGCGGACGAAAACGGCGATTTGGGCCCGGTTTACGGCTACCAATGGCGCAGCTGGCCCGCACCCGACGGCCGCCATATCGACCAAATTGCCAATGTGGTGGAACAAATCAAGAAAAATCCCGACTCGCGCCGCCTGATTGTGTCCGCATGGAATCCCGCTTTGGTCGATGAAATGGCTTTGCCGCCTTGCCACGCGCTGTTTCAGTTTTACGTTGCCAACGGCAAACTGTCCTGCCAGCTTTACCAACGCAGTGCCGATATTTTCCTTGGCGTACCGTTCAACATCGCCAGCTATGCATTGTTGACCATGATGATGGCGCAAGTATGCGGCTTGGAAGCCGGAGAGTTTATCCATACGTTTGGCGATGCCCATTTGTACAGCAACCATATCGAGCAGGCCCAGCTGCAATTAAGCCGCGATTTCCGAAGCCTGCCGACCATGAAAATCAACCCTGAAGTCAAAGACTTGTTTGCCTTCAAATTTGAAGACTTCGAGTTGGAAGGCTATGATCCGCATCCGCACATCAAAGCCGCCGTGTCGGTGTAATCCAAGCTAAAAAACAAAAGGCCGTCTGAAAGTTCAGACAGCCTTTTTATTTGATTCGAATCGTCAGATTTTCTCTCAACGAATCAGCGTATTTCCGTTAAAATACGCCTTCTTTTCCGATTCGAAACATTGCCATGCGCCTGACCCACATCAAACTCTCCGGCTTCAAATCTTTTACCGACCCGACCACGATTCATGTGCCGGGGCAGCTTGTTGCGGTTATCGGGCCGAACGGCTGCGGCAAGTCGAATGTGATTGACGCGGTGCGTTGGGTGTTGGGCGAGGCTTCGGCGAAGCAGCTTCGCGGCGAAAGTATGCAGGACGTGATTTTTAACGGTGCGGCAACGCGCCGTCCTGCGCCGAGGGCTTCGGTGGAGCTGGTGTTTGACAACAGCGACCACAGTTTGCAGGGGGCGTGGGGGCAGTATGCCGAGGTGAGCATCAAGCGGCAGCTGACACGGCAGGGCGAATCGACATATTTCATTAATAATCAGACCGTGCGCCGCCGAGACATTACCGATTTGTTTCTGGGTACGGGCGTGGGTGCGCGCGGTTATGCCGTTATCGAGCAGGGGATGATTTCGCGCATCATCGAAGCGCGGCCGGAGGAGTTACGCGCCTATATCGAGGAGGCGGCGGGCGTGTCCAAATATAAGGAACGCCGCAAGGAGACGGAAGGCCGTCTGAAAGACACGCGCGAGCATTTGCAGCGTTTGGGCGATTTGCAGAACGAGTTGGCGCGTCAGGTGGAGAAGCTGGAAAAACAAGCTGAAACTGCCGAACGCTACAGATCCCTGACCGCGCAGTTGAACCAACAACAGGATTTGCTTGATTACGCCCAATGGCAGCAATCGCTTGCCGCCGCCGACAAGGCGACCGCGCAACATCAGTCTTTGCAGGCGCAGCAGGACGAAACCGCCACGCAGGTTCAGGCGTTAAACGACGAAGTACACGCCTTGCAGACCGCCGAACAGTTGCAGCAACAGGCAGTGCATGAATTGAGCAACAAACGCGGCGTGTTGCGCGAGCAGATTGCCCGTTTGGAAGAACAAATCCGCCATCAGCAAAACCTGCACCAACGCATCGAACGCGACAAGCAGGCGGCGCAGGCGCAGTTGCAACGCATTCATCAGGAGCAGCAGCAAATCCGCGTGCAGCTTGAAGAAAACGAGTTGCAGGCCGAAGAAAAACAAACCGAATTGGCGGAATGGGCGATGCAGGTTGCCGAACACGAAGAGCGTCTGCCCGAATTGGAAGAAGCACAAGCCACGCTCAACGCCGCCTTCCAAACCCAGCAGGACGAGGCAAACCGTATCCGCCGCGAACTGGCGTTGAAACAGCAGCAGCTTGCCCATGCCGAACAAACCGTTGCCAAGCACGAAGAACGCAAAGGTCGTCTGAAACAGGAAAACCAAGCCCTGAACCTGCCTGACGAAGCCGAAACCGCTGCCGCGCAGGAAGCCGCCGCCTTGTTGCAAAGCCAGCAAGAGCATTACGAAGAACAAATCATTGCCGCCGAAGAAACTTTACACGCCGCCCGCGAGGTGTTTCAGACGGCCTCAAACCGCTTCCAAAGCCTGAAGCAGCAACACATCACCTTGCAGGCGCAGCAGCAGGCGTTGTCGCAAATCCTGTCGCAACAGCAGGAAGCCGCCGACTTCTGGCAGGCAACCGACCACGCCGCCGCGCCGCAACTGTGGCAACACATCACCGCGCCCGCCGAGTGGCAGCACGCCTTGTCCGTCATTCTGGCCGAACGCCTGCACGCCCGCGCCGTGCCGCACGGCTTCGTGCCGCCCGCGCCGTTGCCGCAGGGGCAGGCGGCATGGCTTTCAGACGACCTCTCCGGCGGCATCAAAAAATCCCTGCCCGTACAGGCATTGCTGAATCAAATCCAAGCGCAGCCGCCGTTTCAGACAGCATTGCACCACTGGCTCGACGGCGTATTGTGCGCGCCCGATTTGAGCTACGCCCTCGCGCATCAAAACGATTTGGGCGCACACCAAATCTGGCTCACACCCGAAGGCCATCAGGTCGACAAAGTCAGCGTCCTGCTCTATGCCAAACCCGCGCAGGAAAGCCTGATTGCCCAAAAAGCGCGCCTCGACGGCATCGCGTCCGAACTGGAAAACCTCGCCCCTGAGCTCTTCGCCGCCGAAGCCGCGTTCAAACAGGCGGAGGCTGCCGTGCGCTCGTCCGAAGTGCAACACAAAAACCTGATGCAGCAGCAACAGCAGCACACGCGCCAATACAGTCAGGCGCAACAACGCGCCGCCGAACTCTTGGCGCGCACAAACCAAGGGCAAATCCGCCGCGAACACATCGAGCGCGAACTGGCGCAGTTGGCGGAAGAGCAGACCGTGTTGCAACACACCTCCGACGGGCTTTCAGACGACATCGCTACTTTGCAGGAAGCCGCCGCCGAACTCGAACACCAGCAGCAAACCACCGCGCACAGCCGCCAAGAGCAACAAGGCCGTCTGAAACAGGCGCAGCTTGCCCTGTTGGAAGCCAACCGCCAATACGGGCTGGCCGAAGTCGCCGTCCACAAGCTCAACCAGCAAAAACAAAACTACCAGCAGCAAATCGCCCGGCTCGAACAGCAAACCCTAGACTGGCAGGAACGCCAGCAAGAGCTTGCCCTTGCCTATGAAACCGAGTTCCAAAACGACGAGCAGCACATCAAGCTCGACGAGTTGACCGAAGCCGTACACACGCTGGACGAAGAATACATCGCCGCGCAGGAAAGACTCGCGCAGATTCAGGAGCAGGGCAGGGAGCAATACGCCCGCGTACAAACCCTGCAAACCAAGCTGCCGCAGCTTCAGGCCGCCACCCAAACCGCCCTGTTGCAGCAGCAGGAAGCCCTGATCAATGCCAAACGCTACCATCAAAACCTGACCGAACGCGCCGCCGATTTGGACGCGCTCGAAGCGTTGGCGAAAGAATCGCCGAAAGTATTGAACAGCAGCATCGGCAGCCTCACCCAGCAAATCGAAGCCCTCGGCGCCGTCAACCTCGCCGCCCTGCAAGAACTCGAAGAAGCGCGCGAACGCGACGGCTACTACCGCAGCCAGAGCGAAGACGTGCAGGCCGCCATCACCCTTTTAGAAGAAGCCATCGCCCAAATCGACGACAAAACCAAAGAGCGTTTCAAAGAAACCTTCGACGCCGTCAACGGCAAAGTCCAAACCTTCTTCCCCACCCTGTTCGGCGGCGGCGAAGCCACCCTCAAAATGATAGGCGACGACCTCCTGACCGCCGGCGTATCCATCATGGCGCGCCCGCCCGGCAAGAAAAACAGCACCATCCACCTCCTCTCCGGCGGCGAAAAAGCCCTCACCGCCATGAGCCTCGTGTTCGCCCTGTTCAGCCTCAACCCCGCCCCCTTCTGCCTTCTGGACGAAGTCGACGCCCCGCTGGACGACGCCAACACCTCACGCTTCTGTAACCTGGTCAAAGAAATGTCGGCTCAAACCCAGTTCCTCTACATCTCCCACAACCGCCTGACCATGGAAATGGCAGAGCAGCTCGTCGGCGTAACCATGCAGGAAAAAGGCGTATCGCGCGTCGTCGCAGTGGACATCAAGCAGGCGTTGGAAATGGCCGAACCGAATTGAGGTAAGAATAAAGGCCGTCTGAAAGAATGAGGAAGAAATCTATCATTTCATCTTCCCATTTTTTCAGACGGCCTTTTTTTATCGGATAAAGCGTTATTGTTTCGACGTATTATCTTTTGCGCGTTGAGGTTGCTTTGCGCGTTGGTTGCTGCGGTTGACGGCATCGCGCCATGCTTTGCGTTCGGCTTCGATTTTGGCGGCTACTTCGTGAACCATGGTTTCTTGTTTTTTGACGGTAGGTTCTTTTGGTGTGTTGTCGGAAAAGTGGAGGCCATACCACAAGGCGGTGAAAATGCTGCAGACGAAGATCACGGCAATCAGGCCGACGATGGCTTGTTTGCCGGCGAGGGGTTTTTCGGGGGGAGGGACGAGGACATCGAAGCAGTCGGCGCAATCGAGGGCGAAGCAGACGTTTTCAGCTTCTTTGCGGCCGCGCCGGCCTTCTGTGATGTTGAAGGAGATGTGTTGCCCTTCGGCCGGTAGGCGGGTAAGGGTGGTGAAGGCGGCAAGGGCAAGAAAGATTTCTTGGCCTGTGTCTTCTATGGTTGCGGCGCCGAAGCCGCGCTTGCTGTTCCAGCGAGTAATCGTTCCGTAATAGCGCATAATGTATGTGGGGATATTATTATAGGTAACAGTTTTTCCTTGGACTGATTCTAAATCAAAAAGTTTAGTTATTGTCTTAATTTTACACTAGATTTGTCTTGTTGGAAGAAGGCGGGCCATCTGAAGGATTTCAGACGGCCTGCATGGTTTATGCCTATTTATTAAGCACTTTTTGGAAGGTGTCGATCAGGTGTTGCGCAATGGCACGGCTGCCGAATTGTTGCAGGCAATCTTGGCGCAAACGGACGGGATCGTAGTGTGCATAGTTTTCGTATAGGGTGAGCAATGCTTTGGTCAGTTCCGGTATGTTTTCGATTGGCACCAGCAGGCCGTTGTCGGAAGTGACGATGGATTCGGGGCCGCCGCAGCGTGTGGCGATAACGGGCAAACCTTGTGACAGTGCTTCGATATAGACGACGCCGAAGGTTTCGGTACGGCTGGCGAGGACGAATGCGTTGCTGTGGCGCATGAGGTCTAGGGTTTGGTCGGTGGTCAATGCGCCGGTAAAGGTAACGGCGTGGTTGAGGCCCAAGTCGCTTGCCAGTTGTTTCAGACGGCCTTCTTCTGCGCCGCCGCCGCCGATTTTGAGTTTGAGTTGCGGATAGGTTTTGAGTGCTTCGGCAAAAGCAGGCAGGAGCAGGTCGTGGCCTTTGAGGTGGCGCAGGTGGGAGACGCTGCAGAAGGTGAAGTCTTGATGGTTTTTTTCGGGGAACTCGAAATCCTGTTCAAAATTTCCGCCCAGCATATTGGGCAGGTATTGCCAGTCTGTACCGGCGTAGGTTTTTTCGAGAATGCGGCAGAAATCACGGCTGACGGCGAACCGGGCCGCGCTGTGGCGCACGGCTTCGTGCATGGACGGCCATTGGTTTTTGCGGACAAGGCCGCGTGAAATGGCGCTGCTGTGTTCTGTAATCACATAGGGAATGCCGTATTTTTTGAAGATGGCACAGGCCAAAATGGCGGCGTAGTTGACGCAATGGGCGTGAATTACGTCGGGTTTGCCGTTGTCTGTGATATAGGCTTCAAAAGCTTTCATGCCTGCGTTGACCCAGCGGATGCGGTCGATATCGACAACCGGGCAGCGCGGGAAGAAATACATACTGTCGTAGGCGTAAGTGTTGAGTCCGCCTTGCTGATGGCGGCGCAGGCCGTAGAAGCGCGAGAAGATGGTTTTCGGCTGGCTTCTCAAGTAGCGGAACATGGGTACGACCATGCCGATTTTCATGCCTTCGCGTTGCAGGGCTTGGGCTTGGAGGCGGAAAAAGATTCCGTCCACGTCGGTTTCGGAAGAAGGATACCAAGAAGGGATAACGACAATATGCATGATGTGTTTTTTTATGGAAGTAGATAACGGCGAGGCCGTCTGAAAAGAAAAGATATCTTTCAGACGGCCTTTTGTCTATTTAGTTCAATCAGTTGCCGGCAACCGTCATTTTGGAAACCAAGATGGAGCCGATTTGGTTGGACGAACGGCGTAATGCGTCGTCTGCCACGCCGGTGATGTCGCGGTACATATCCTGCAAACGTCCGGCAATGGTGATTTCCTGAACCGGATAGGCAATAACGCCGTTTTCCACCCAAAAACCGGCCGCGCCGCGCGAGTAGTCGCCGGTAATACCGTTGACGCCTTGTCCCATCAATTCGGTAACCAGCAAACCTGTTCCCATTTCTTTCAACAGGTCGGCCTGCGTGGCGTGGGTGTGGTTCAGATACAGATTGTGCGCGCCGCCGGCGTTGCCCGTTGTCTGCATGCCGAGTTTTTTCGCGCTGTAACTGCTGAGGAAATAGCCTTCGACGACGCCGTCTTTCACCACAAAACGAGGCTGCGTGGCCACGCCTTCTGCATCGAAATAAGTGCTGCGGAACGAGCGCAGGATATGCGGTTCTTCACGAAGGCTGAGAAACTCGGGCAGCACCTGTTTGCCGATGCTGTCAATCAGGAAGCTGCTTTGACGGTAAAGCGCGCCGCCGCTGAGTGCGCCGATAAGGTGGCCGATTAAGCCGACGGCAACAGTGGTGTCGAACAGTACGGGATAGCTGCCGGTCGGAACGCTGCGGCTGTTCAGACGGCGTAAAGTCCGTTCGGCTGCGGTTTGGCCGATGAGTTCGGGCGCATCCATGTCTTCGTGACGGCAGGAAGAATCGTACCAATAGTCACGCTGCATGCCGTGTTCGTCGCTGGCGACCACGCTGCAAGAAATGCTGTGGTGCGTGCTTTGCTGGTGTGCGGCAAAGCCGTGGGTGTTGCCGTAAACGTATTGGTAATGGCCGGTATGAACCGATGCGCCTTCGGAATTTTCAATGCGTTTGTCCGTTGACAGCGCGGCCTGTTCGCATTGCTTGGCCAAATCGATGGCGGATTCGGTACTTAAATCCCATTCGTGGTAGCGGTCGAGGTCGCCGATATGGGTTGCCATCAAGGCAGCGTCGGCAAGGCCGGCGCAATCGTCTTCGGCGGTATAGCGCGCAATATCGATGGCGGCCTTGACCGTATCTTGCAGGGCGCGTTCGGAGAAGTCGGCCGTACTGGCGCGGCCTTTGCGTTGACCGACATAGACCGTAATGTCTAAAGATTTGTCTTGTTGGAACTCGATTTGTTCGATTTCACCCAAGCGCACGCTGACGCTTTGACCGAGCGATTCGCTGAAATCGGCTTCGGCCGAGGTGGCGCCGGATTGTTTGGCCAAATCCAGCGTGTGTCCGCACAAGCGCAACAGCTCGTCCGGTGTGTGGTTAAACAGCATAAAAAGGTTTCCTGACAGGGTTTTGCGGCATTTTAACCGTTTCAGACGGCCACTGCAAAAATCGCACGGAAAGGCCGTCTGAAAACTGATAAAATAGGCAGATTCAGAAAATCAGGGAAACACAATGTTTGAACAAGAAGACGAATGGGTCAGCAAAACCCAAATGAAAAAGCAGATGAACGATTTGCAGGCTTTGGGTATGGAATTAACCAAGCTCTCCAGCGATACGTTGAAAAAAATCGGCTTGGACGAAGAGCTGTTCGAGGCCATCGCCACCTATAAAAAAATCACGTCCAACAGCGCGCTCAAACGCCAAGCCCAATTTATCGGCCGCCTGATGCGCGATACCGACCCCGCACCCATCGAAGCCTATTTGGCCAAACTGCGCGGTGACAATGCAGCACACAATGCCTTTTTACAACGTGTCGAGCAGGCGCGTACCCGACTGTTGGCAGACGATGGCGCGATTACCCAATTTATGGCCAATTTTCCGCAAGCCGATGCCGGTAAATTGCGCACCTTGATCCGCAACACCAAAAAAGAGCAGGAGCAAAACAAACCGCCGAAAAACTTCCGCGCGCTGTTCCAAGAAATTAAAGCAGTGATGGAGGCCGGTCAATCCGATGCTTCAGAAGAAGGGCAGGATTGGGAGGAATAAACCTTAAGGCCGTCTGAAAACGGATTGCGGTTTTCAGACGGCCTGTATCGTAATACCGAAGGAGGATGACCATGAAATTTCGCCGCTTTGTACCCGCTTTGTTAATCAGTGTACTAACCCTGAATGGTTGTACTGCTTTTCTTTGGGGAGGGAACAACCCGTTCCATAAAACCACAACCGAAAAAACCGTTGCCAAAGACAAGATTCACGCATTTGGCGTGGTTGCCAAAGACAATACGCAATTGGAAACAGGCAGCTTGGTCATGATGGGCAAAAAATATTGGTTTGTCGTTAATCCTAAAGATTCGGCCAAGTTGAAGGCGGTCTTGGATGTTAAATTGGACAAACAGTTTCAAATGGTTCAGCAAAACCCAAGATATGCGTATGAGGCTTTGCCGGTCGAATTGAAATCCCCTGAAGCGCAAACTTTCCGTTCAAAATTCTGCCTGCGTTACGATACTCAAAAAGCCGCCGAGATTGCCAAGTTGAAACAGCTGGCGTTTAAGCCGGTCGAGCTCGATGACAAAACTGTCTACACGCGGTGTATTTCTACCGAAGGTCATTATTACGCAACGCCGAAAAATGTTGCCGAAGACCGCCGTTTTGATACTGCCGTCCCGGTCAGAATTTATTATACGGAAACCAAAAAAAGCACAGACGTTCAGAAGTTGACGGAGAATATCCTGCAAACACCATTTACATTGGCTTTGGACGCAGTCGGCGCAGTGATAGCAGTCCCCTATGTCGTAGTCAGTGAAATTATCGATGCTTCACGCAAATAATATCCAAGGCCGTCTGAAAACGGATTGCAGGTTTCAGACGGCCTCCTCCTTAAAATAAACGCTTAAAAATATTAATTTTTTCTCTTTAAACCCACACACCATGTCCGTCAAAATCCAAACACGTTCCATTAATCCGACTGTTTTCAACGACTTGCTCACTGCCGGTACCGATCCTTTGATTGCGCGGCTATGTGCTGCGCGTGATGTGCAAAGTCCGGCTGAGTTGGACGACAAGCTTGCTGCGCTTTTGCCGTATCAAACGCTGACAAACTGCGAAGCCGCCGCCGGCCGTTTGGCAGATGCGGTCGAGCGCAAGGAAAAAATCCTGATTGTCGCCGACTACGATGCCGACGGAGCGACGGCGTGTGCCGTCGGTATGAGCGGTTTGGCGGCGATGGGGGCGAAAGTGGATTTTCTTGTGCCCAACCGATTTGAACACGGCTACGGTTTAACGCCAGAGCTGGCTGAAATCGCGGCAGAACAAGGTGTGGATTTATTGGTAACGGTGGATAACGGTATCGCCAGCATTGCAGGCGTGGCGCGTGCGCAGGAGTTGGGTTTGGATGTGATTGTGACCGACCACCATCTGCCTGCCGAGACCGTACCCGACTGCATCATTGTCAATCCGAACCAAAAAGGCTGCGGTTTCCAAAGCAAAAGCTTGGCGGGCGTGGGCGTGATTTTTTATGTATTGATGGCTTTGCGTGCCGAACTGCGCCACCGCAATTATTTTTCAGACGGCCTGAAAGAGCCGAATCTGGGCGACTTCTTGGATTTGGTCGCACTCGGCACCGTCGCCGACGTCGTCCCCCTCGACCACAACAACCGTATCCTCGTGTCGCAAGGTTTGAAACGGATGCGTTCGGGCAAGATGCGCCCCGGTATCCGCGCTTTGTTTGAAGTGGCGCGGCGCGATTGGCGCAAGGCGCAGCCGTTTGATATGGGCTTTGCGTTGGGGCCGCGCATTAACGCCGCCGGACGGCTGGACGATATGTCGGTCGGCATTGCCTGCCTGTTGGCGCGAGATGATGCCGAAGCACAGGAACTGGCGGCCCAGTTAAATAACCTCAATATCGAACGCCGCGAAATCGAGCAGTCTATGCTGCAAGACGCGCTGAATGATTTTCCTGAAACCTTGCCTCCAGGGCAGACGACTTTGGTGGCGTATCGCGACGACTTCCATCAAGGCGTGGTTGGCATTGTTGCCAGCCGTCTCAAAGACCGTTTTTATCGTCCGACCATCGTGTTTGCGCCTGCCGACAACGGCGAAGTGCGCGGTTCGGGGCGTTCCATTCCCAATTTGCACCTGCGCGATGCCTTGGATTTGGTGTCCAAACGCCATCCCGATTTGATTTTGAAATTCGGCGGACACGCAATGGCGGCGGGTTTAAGCATACTTGAACACAATATTCCCGCGTTTCAGACGGCCTTTGAAGAAGCCGTGCGCGAGATGGTGTGCGAAGACGATTTGTCGCAAACCTATATTACCGACGGCAGCCTGCCTGCCTGCGATATTACGCTGGAACAGGCGCAAAACCTTGCCCGACACGTTTGGGGGCAGGGCTTCGCACCGCCAAGCTTTACCGACGAATTTTACGTCATCCGCCAGCAGCCTCTAGGCGCGGAAGGCAAACACAAAAAAGTCTGGTTGCAAAAAGACGGCTACGAATTTGAAGCCATGTTTTGGCGTTGCAGCGAAGACATTCCCGAATACATCCGCACGGTGTACCGCCCCGTTGCCAACGAATGGCGGAATAATCTCGAATTGCAGCTTTATATCGACTACTGGGAAGCCGCGTAAATAAAGGCCGTCTGAAGATGAAGAAACAAAAAACTTGGCTTGGCTTTTCTTTGGCGCTGCTTGCCACCATGACTTGGGGTTCGCTGCCGGTAGCGGCGCAACAGGCCTTAAAAGCCGTCGATGCGCCCACTTTAGTGTGGGTACGCTTTTTAGTGGCTTCGCTGGTGTTGTTTGCGTTGTTGGGACTGACCGGCAAGCTGCCGAGGCCGTCTGAATTTTCGAAGCAGACCTTGTTTTTATTGGTGTTGGGCATTATCGGCATTTCTGCCAACTTCGTGCTCGTTGCCATGGGTTTGCACTATATTTCGCCGACAACCACGCAGGTGTTGTGGCAGCTCTCGCCCTTTACCATGATTTTGGTCGGCGTAGGCGTGTTTAAAGAAGCCTTTACGCGCTGGCAAAAAATCGGCTTGATGCTTTTGCTGACGGGTTTGGTCATGTTTTTTAACGACAAATTCGGCGAACTTTTCAGCTTGGGCAGCTACGCGGTCGGGGTAATCATGGCGGCTTCGGGCAGCATGATTTGGGTGTGCTACGGCGTGGCGCAAAAACTTTTGTCCAAACATTTCAATTCACAACAAATCCTGCTCATGATTTATTTTTGCAGCAGCTTTGTTTTTCTGCCGTTTGCCGAACCATCACAAATCGCCCATATCGGCAATCCGTTTTTATGGGGCTGCTTTATCTATTGCTGCTTAAACACGCTGATCGGTTATGGTTCATTCGGCGAAGCGCTCAACCATTGGGACGCTTCAAAAGTCAGTATTGTTACCACGCTGATACCCGTATTTACCATGATATTTTCCACCATCGGTCATTACCTTGCCCCTGATTATTTTGCCGCTTCGGATATGAATATCGTCAGCTATGTGGGTGCCATGGTGGTTGTGGCCGGGGCATTGCTGGCTGTGGCCGGAGAGAAAGTGATGGGGCTTTTTTTGAGAAAGATATGAAGCATTTATTGCGAAACAGAATAAAACAAGGCCGTCTGAAACAGGTTTCAGACGGCCTTTTATGTTCTAAATCAGATTAATGTGAATTGCCGAATCAATAGAAGCCTTCGCGTTCTTCACGGGTGCTGATGTAGATGTTTTTCACTTGGGTGTAGGCGGCGAGCATCATTTTGTGGGTTTCGCGGCCGATACCTGAAGTTTTGTAGCCGCCAAACGGCGCGCCGGCGGGCAGGCGGTTGTAGCAGTTTACCCAAACGCGGCCGGTTTCCAATGCGTTGGAAACGCGCAGGCAGCGGTTGATGTCGGTACTCCATACTGCGCCGCCCAAGCCGTATTCGCTGTCGTTGGCCATTTTGATGACTTCTTCTTCGGTTTTGAATTTAATCACGGTGGCAACCGGGCCAAAGATTTCTTCTTGGGCAACGCGGGCTTCGTTGCTGCTGGCCTCAATCAAAGTAGGCTCGACAAATTCGCCTTTGCCCAATTCTCCTTCGATTTTTTTACCGCCGGTAATGATGCGGCAGCCTTCTTGTTCGCCGATTTTGACGTATTTCAAAATGGTCTCGAGTTGGCCGGCATTGACTTGCGAACCCATTTGGGTGTCGTCTTCCCAAGGCAGGCCGACTTTGATTTTTTTGAATTCTTCAGCCAAAGCATTGACGAATTTGTCGTAAATGCCTTCTTGTACAAAAATGCGCGAACCGGCGCAGCAAACTTGGCCTTGGTTGAACAAAATACCTTTTTGCGCGCCTTCGAGGGCTTTGTCGAAAGGCATATCGTCGAAGAAGATGTTGGCGGATTTGCCGCCCAATTCCAAAGTGGATGGAATCAGCAATTCGGCGGCGGCGATGCCGACGCGGCGGCCGACTTCGGTTGAGCCGGTAAAGGCCAGTTTGTTGAAGCCTTTGTGGTGGAGCATGTATTCGCCGGATTTGGAACCGCGGCCGGTAATCACGTTCAACACGCCTTTAGGCAGCAAGTGGTTGATTTTTTGAGCGAAGGACAACAGGCTCAATGAAGTGCTGGAAGAAGGGTGGATGACGATGGTACAACCTGCGGCCAATGCCGGCGCGATTTTCCATGCGGCCATCAAGAATGGGAAGTTCCAAGGAATGATTTGGCCGACAACGCCGATCGGTTCGCGCAAAACGATGGACAAGTCTTCGGCATCAAGCTGGGTTGCCGTGCCTTCTTCGCCGCGGATGACGCTGGCGAAATAGCGGAAATGGTCGGAAGCCAAAGGTACGTCGGCGGCGCGGGTTTCGCGGATGGGTTTGCCGTTGTCCAAGGTTTCTTGCAGGGCGAACAATTCGGCGTTTTCGTCAATCACATCGGCGATTTTATTCAAAATGGCCGCGCGTTCGGCAGTCGTGGTTTTACGCCATGTTTTGAACGCTTCTTGCGCAGCGGCCACGGCAGCATCGACATCGGCGTCGGTTGCGTCTGTGAACTTGGCCAATTCATCGCCATTGGCAGGGTTGTAAGAGGATAAAAGTTTGCCTTCGCTACCTTTCGTCCATTCGCCGTTGATTAAAAGGCCGTATTCTTTATCAAACACATTTAAATCTTTTGCCATAATGCTGTCTCCTTAATGAATGGGAAGGCGTATTTCTGCGCCATAAAAACAGCTTATGCTTTTTTCTTTTTAGGTTCAAGTACTAAAAATGAGAATGTTCTCAAAATTTACATTTACAATGTTATCTCATGTAGCAGGCCGTCTGAAAAATAAAGGATTTGATTGAAATGAAAGTGTATTTGTTAATATATTTAAAGATTCAGACGGCCTGAATAGGATTTGTTATGATATAACATCATAACTCATTGTTTTGAAAAAGATTATGGGTTGACGGTTTCGAACATGGGGAGTATTCTCATTTATAGCTAAACAGTTTTTCGACACTCTAGGAGACGCTCCATGAAAATGCATGCTGTGGTAGTAAACAAAGATGTAGCAGGTGATGTAGAAGTTGTTGAACGCGAACTGCGTCCGCTGGAATACGGCGAGGCGTTGGTGGAAGTCGAGTATTGCGGCGTGTGCCACACCGACTTGCACGTTGCGGCAGGCGATTACGGTGACAAACCGGGTCGCGTGTTGGGACACGAAGGCATCGGTTTGGTTAAAGAAGTTGCCGACGGTGTGAAAAATCTGAAAGTCGGCGACCGTGTCAGCATCGCATGGCTGTTCCAAAGCTGCGGTTCGTGCGAATACTGTAATACCGGCCGCGAAACCTTGTGCCGCTCTGTATTGAACGCAGGCTATACTGCCGACGGCGGCATGGCGACCCACTGTATCGTGAGCGCAGATTACGCAGTCAAAGTCCCTGAAGGCTTGGACCCTGCGCAAGCTTCGAGCATCACTTGTGCCGGCGTAACTACTTATAAAGCGATTAAAGTTTCCGGCGTTCGTCCGGGCCAATGGATTGCGATTTACGGCGCAGGCGGTTTGGGCAACTTGGCGGTTCAATACGCGAAAAAAGTATTTGGCGCGCACGTTGTTGCCGTTGATGTCAACGATGAAAAACTGGCTTTTGCCAAAGAAACCGGTGCGGATTTGGTCATCAATGCCGCCAAAGAAGATGCGGCTCAAGTCATCCAAGAGAAAACCGGCGGCGCACACGCAGCTGTTGTCACAGCCGTATCCGCTGCTGCCTTCAACTCAGGCGTGAATTGCGTCCGCGCAGGCGGCCGTGTCGTTGCAGTTGGCTTGCCGCCTGAGTCTATGGACTTATCTATCCCACGCTTGGTATTGGACGGCATCGAAGTGGTCGGCTCTCTGGTCGGCACTCGCAAAGATTTGGAAGAAGCATTCCAATTCGGCGCAGAAGGTTTGGTTGTGCCTAAAGTCGAATTGCGTGCTTTGGATGAAGCGCCTGCCATCTTCCAAGAAATGCGCGAAGGTAAAATTACCGGCCGTATGGTGATTGATATGAACAAAGAGTGCAGCTGCATTCATCACTAATCAAATGATTTTGTGACAAAAAGGCCGTCTGAAACTTTTCAGACGGCCT
>NZ_KV835584.1:204120-226937 GCF_001838065.1 Neisseria sp. HMSC078C12
AAAGGCCGTCTGAAACTTTTCAGACGGCCTTTTTTATTGGATTGGATAACTTAAAGCGCAAAACCGCTTTCAAATACGCGTATTTCTCCGCTGACAGGATCGGTAAACTCAATTCTTTTGGCCAGGAGTTTTAAAGGTTTGTCGTAGTCTTCCTCGCCGGCCGCCAATGGGGTAGGGTAAAGCGCATCGTTCATCAGCGGCATGTTCAAACTCATCATATGCACGCGCAGCTGGTGTTTCTTCCCGGTATGCGGCGTGAGGCGGTAGAGGCTGAATGCGCCGCGGTTTTCGATAAGCTCGATGGTCGTGTGGGCGTTGGGTTTTCCTTCCGTTTCACGCGTGAGGAAGAATTTTTCGCCGCGTTCCATTCGGGACGAAATATCCAGCGGATAGTCCAAATCCGTCCGCGTCGGCGCCACCGCTTCATAAGTTTTTCGGACGGTTTTTTCTTGGAACATGGTCTGATAATCGCGACGCGTGGCAGGATTGAGCGAAAGCAGCATAACGCCTGCCGTATCTTTGTCCAAACGATGAATCGGCGTAATGTCTTCAACATTCAAATGCTGCAATTCAGGCCGCAAACGCAGGCGCGTGAGCAGCGTTTCCCGCAAAAAACGCCCACTGGGGATGACGGGCAGAAAATGCGGTTTGTTCACCACAAGCAAATGCTCGTCAATATGCAAAATCTTTTCATCAAACGGAATACGCGGCTCGCTCTCACGGCTGGTTTCACGGTAATAAAACATCGTCTTGCCGGGTTCGAACAAGGTATTCTCATCAAACGGCACGCCATCCGAACCCACCACAAAACCGCTGTTCAGCCGCCGCCGCCAGGTTTCTTCGCCGACAAAGGGAAAATGAGTGCATAAAAAATGCAGCAGCGGCAAGCCGTAAAATTGCTTTTCATGCGGTAAAACCAAATAACTGGGTTTGACACCGTCTAAAAGGGGGAGGGGATTGGTACGTTTTTTCATGCGGCGGATTGTACTCGGTTTTTAGGATTTTTTCAGACGGCCTTGTTTTTATGGAAAATAAACTTCTAATAATAGATATGTATTGATGCGGGTTTTATGCTTAAATAGATTCTTCAAACAAGCAGAGAAACTGGTTTTGTTTGAACTTGCTTTTATGGCATGAATTAAAGAAATGATAAAGAAACAATATTTTGAGAAAAGGAGAATATTATGCAGAGAAAAATCGGCATAATCATCATGTTATCCGTATTTTCCGTGTCCGCTATGGCGGGAGGGGAAGTTCTGCTTGGTAAGAATAATGCATACGATAATGAGTATGAACTTGTGGTAGAGCATGAAGTAAATGAAGAAGTTTCACAATTAAATCAAGACGAGTATGCCGCACATCCAATACGCAACGATAGCGGCGTCATGCAGTCAGGAAAAGCGGCTTCAGGCAGACAAGCCGTTTCCCAATACGGAAAACCTAATTTGCCGCCTGTACGCTTAAATCCGCATCCTTCACGACCTTGATTTCAAAATCAAAGGGCTGCTCCATTTGTTTGGACAGCCCTTTTGTTTTGTCGGCTCACTCACATTTTTGTTTGCGCAAAACAAGTTTGTAATTGGTTTTTATGCTGGTTTGATCGCCAATCATCTTAAAATCATCTATCAAACAACGGTTTTCTGTACATTTCAACATGAAATCTGCACCGATCCTATGGCCGTCAAATTGTTTAAATGTTGCCCGGACGGTATGGGGAGAAGTGACCTTGACTTGCAAGGTTTTATGGAAGTTGTCAGGATGATCCTGACCAAAGCCCAAGTAGTAATGTATCGGCATGTCACATCCCATCTCCATATCGGGTTGCTTACGGATATTTGTGTCGAATTTATTGAATTGTCGGATGATTTTTTGTAGTTCAGGCGTGGTAATACGATTGTGTTCAGAGCCTAAATCCACTTTGGTCAGATAAACCTTTTTGACTAAATCTATTTTTGCTTGATTATTTGTGGCGTTATTTGCAGCCATCGCTTGAGAGAATAAGCTGGTGGTTAACAAGCCGATAACAAAAAGAGAGCGTAGTGTTTTCATGATGTGCATAGGGACGAGATGAAAAGAATCCAAGTATAACGACATTGAATCTATATTGAATATATTTTTTAAGAAATTTAAGTTGAAAAGAAGGGGAAGGATTGGAATCATTGAATATGATTCTGCAATCTGCTTTACAGGTCGTCTGAATGCAAAAACCGATTTTCAGACGGCCTTTTGATTTGTTCCCAACCTCACAAACCCTTAAAAATCAGCTATAATGCCCAACTATTTGATTTTCGCTTATCCCATATTGAAATGGCACAAAAAATTCAATCTGTAAAAGGTATGAACGACCTTTTACCTGTCGAACAAAAAGATTTCAAACTGACGGCTGCGTTTTGGCAGGCGTTTGAAGATACGGTTAGCCGTTGGACACGCGCTTACGGCTATCAGCAAATCCGTACACCGATTGTCGAGCAAACCGGTTTGTTTGTCCGCTCCATCGGCGAGGAAACCGATGTGGTCGGCAAGGAAATGTACACCTTCTCCGATTCAAACGATTCTTTGAGTTTGAGCCTGCGTCCTGAAGGTACGGCTTCTTGTCTGCGTGCGGTGGTCGAACACAACCTTCTGTACAACAGCCCGCAAAAGCTGTGGTATATGGGGCCGATGTTCCGCCGCGAGCGTCCGCAAAAAGGCCGTTATCGTCAGTTCCATCAGGTCGGTATCGAGGCTTTGGGTTTTGAAGGGCCGGATATTGATGCGGAAATCATCGCGATGTCTGCCGATTTGTGGGAAAAATTGGGTATTCGCGAATACCTGACTTTGGAAATCAACAGCTTAGGCAACCGTGAGGAACGCGCGGCACACCGTGCGGCATTGGTTGAATATTTGACCCGCTATGAAGCGCAACTGGATGAAGACAGTAAACGCCGTCTGAAAACCAATCCTTTGCGCGTTTTGGATACGAAAAACCCTGATTTGCAGGAAATCTGCAATGCGGCGCCGCGTTTGGTGGATTACTTGGGCGAGGCTTCACAAAACCACTATGCACGCTTCAAGGCGATGTTGGACGGTTTGGGTATCCAATATGTTGAAAATCCGCGCTTGGTACGCGGTTTGGATTACTACAATCAGACGGTTTTTGAGTGGACGACCGACAAACTCGGCGCGCAGGCGACTGTGTGCGGCGGCGGCCGTTACGACGGTTTGATTGAAGAGCTTGGCGGCAAGCCTGCGCCGTCTATCGGCTTTGCGATGGGTATTGAGCGCCTGCTGCTTTTGGTGAGCGAATACGGCTCGCTGGAAGCGAACGCTGCGCCTGATGTCTATGCAATGCACCAAGGCGAAGGTGCGGACTTGCAGGTGATGAAATACGCGCAAGCCTTACGCGCACAAGGTTTCAATGTAATGCAGCATTCCGGCTATCAAAGCTTGAAAGCGCAAATGAAAAAAGCAGACAACAGTGGCGCACGCTTTGCCCTGATTGTGGCTCAGGATGAGCTGGCAAACGGTACGGTTACCCTGAAAGATATGCAGGGCAAACACGAACAACAAACCGTTGCCGCCGCTGATTTGACAGACACTTTACAACAATGGAAGAACGCATAAATGGCAGCCCATTTGGAAGAACAACAAGAGTTAGACAACTTTAAATATTTTTGGAAAAAAACCGGCCGTTGGATCTTTGCCTTGCTGATCGTGGCGGCTTTGGGGTATTTGGGTTACACCATTTACCAAGGCCAAAAAGCTTCAAAAGATCAGGAAGCCGCCGCCGTATTGGCGCAAATGGTGGAAAAGGCGCAGCAAAAAACCGACCAAAAAGCCATCAATGCCGATTTGGCCGAATTGCAAAAAAACTATCCTGATTCCATTTCGACAGCCCAGGCTACGTTGATGGTAGCGGCGACCGAGTTTGATACCGGCCGTTATGATGTGGCGGAAGGTCATTTGAATTGGGTGCTGAAAAACCAAAACGCACCGCTGGTTCAAGCTTTGGCAGCCCAGCGTTTGGGCGTTGTCCTGTTGCAGCAGAAAAAATACGATGCTGCCATCAATGCCCTGAATACTCAGGTTGAGGCTGACTTCGAGCCTTTGATGCTGGAAACCAAAGGTGATGTTTACGTTGCCCAAAATAAAACCAAAGAAGCCGTACAAAGTTACGAAGCTGCTTTGAGCAAATTGCCGCAAACCGCAGTAGGTCGCGAATTGCTGCAAATGAAAATCGACAGCTTGAAATAAGTTTGTTTGAAATCAAGGCCGTCTGAAGTTGCCATGACTTTTCAGACGGCCTACACTTATCCTTATCAACCGTGTTTTTAAAACACCTGCTTGTGTTCCGCTCCCGATTTTAGGCGGCACTTGACACAGAAAGACTCCATCATGAAACCAACCATCGCGCTTGTCGGCCGCCCCAATGTCGGCAAATCTACTTTATTCAACCGTTTGACGCGCACCAAAGACGCGCTCGTGCATGACTTGCCCGGCCTGACGCGTGACCGACATTACGGTCATGGCAAAGTCGGCAGCAAACCTTATTTGGTCATCGATACCGGCGGTTTTGAGCCGGTTGTGGACAGCGGCATTTTGCACGAAATGGCAAAACAAACCTTGCAGGCTGTCGATGAAGCCGATGCGGTTGTGTTTTTGGTGGACGGCCGTACCGGCTTGACCCCGCAAGACAAAATTATTGCCGACCGTTTGCGCCAAAGCCCGCGTCCCGTTTATTTGGCCGTGAATAAAGGCGAGGGTGGCAATAGGGCCGTGCTTGCCGCCGAGTTCTACGAACTTGCCCTGGGCGACCCTTATGTTATTTCAGGTGCGCACGGCGATGGTGTGTATTATCTGATTGAAGATATTTTGGAAACCTTCCCCGAGCCTGAAAAGGAAGAGGAAGAAGCGAAACATCCTGTTTTTGCTGTAATCGGCCGTCCAAATGTCGGTAAATCAACCTTGGTAAACGCCATCCTCGGTGAAGAACGCGTGATTGCCTTCGATATGGCAGGCACGACGCGTGACAGTATCCATATCGATTTTGAACGTGAAGGCAAACCGTTCACCATCATCGATACCGCAGGTGTGCGTCGTCGCGGCAAAGTGGATGAAGCGGTGGAAAAGTTTTCCGTCATCAAAGCCATGCAGGCGGTTGAAGCGGCAAACGTTGCTGTCTTAGTATTGGATGCGCAACAAGATATCGCCGACCAAGATGCGACGATTGCAGGTTTCGCTTTGGAAGCAGGCCGTGCCTTGGTGGTGGCGGTTAATAAATGGGACGGCATCAGCGAAGAGCGCCGCGAGCAAGTGAAACGCGATATCAACCGCAAACTGTATTTCCTTGATTTTGCTAAGTTCCACTTTATTTCTGCGTTGAAAGAACGCGGTATAGACGGTTTGTTTGAAAGCATTCAGGCTGCCTACAATGCGGCAATGATTAAGATGCCGACGCCGAAAATCACGCGTGTCCTGCAAAGCGCGATTGAACGTCAACAGCCGCCGCGCGCAGGTTTGGTGCGTCCGAAAATGCGCTATGCCCACCAAGGCGGCATGAATCCGCCGGTGATTGTGGTACACGGTAATTCGCTGCACGCCATTTCCGACAGCTACACGCGCTATCTAACCCAAACGTTCCGCAAAGCCTTCAATCTGCAAGGTACGCCGCTCAGAATTCAATACAATGTTTCGGAAAACCCGTATGAAAATGCGGAAGACAAACCGAAGAAAAAACCGCTGCGCCGTGTCAGCCTGAGCAACCGTATCGAGAAGCGCGAAGGCCGCAAGGAAGAGAAAAACCGCTTCAAGAAGAAAACCAAAGTCAGCGTAAAAAAACAATTCAGCAAATAAGCATAAAGGCCGTCTGAACGATTTCAGACGGCCTTTTATGATGGAATGTAAGTTATTTATTTTTCATAATATTTATCTATTGGATTTGCTGGAATCAAAATACATAAAATCGGGATTGGGAAGGGACGTGAAGATGAAAATGAAACAGTCGGTTTATCGGGAATTTCCCTTATTGCTGGATTCCTAAACGGTGTGATAGAAAAAAATAGTTGGTAATTTATTCTATTCGGGGCTACAATCCCATCAAACGCCGATTTTGGCGTCTTTACAATCATAATAATGGAGCTCAAGAATATGACAGCTAAAGGACAAATGTTACAAGATCCTTTTTTGAATGCGTTGCGTAAAGAGCACGTTCCGGTTTCAATCTACTTGGTAAACGGCATCAAGCTGCAAGGCCAAGTGGAATCATTTGACCAGTACGTTGTTCTGCTGCGTAATACTTCCGTCACTCAAATGGTTTACAAACACGCTATCTCAACAATCGTTCCTGCACGCGCAGTCAGCCTGCAACACGAAAACAAACAACCTCAAGCCGCTGCCGCAGCTGCTCCGGTTCAAGTTGAGACTGTGCAACAACCTGCCGAATAAATGATGTAACGCATTCCTGTTTTTCAATACCTTACCGCTTTTGCGGTAGGGTATTTTTATTTTCAGACGACCTTTATCATGCTGCTTGAAAACATTCTTCCCTTTGCCCACTCCCTGTTACGACAAGCCTTAAAAGCAGGCGGCCGCGCTTTGGATGCGACGGCCGGAAACGGGCATGATACTTTGCTGTTGGCGCAATTGGTTGGCGAAACGGGTAAGGTGTGGGCTTTTGATGTGCAATCTAAAGCACTGGCGCAGACTCAAGGCCGTCTGAAAGAAAACGGCGTAGATGGCCGGGTAGCCCTGATACATGACGGCCATGAAAACGTTTTATCTTATATCGACGAGCCTTTAGATGCCGCAGTATTTAATTTCGGTTGGTTGCCGGGCGGCGATAAAAGCTGTACGACTGAGGCGGCAAGCAGCATCCGTGCGCTGACGGATACTTTGGGTTTGCTGAAAGAGGGCGGCCTTGCTGTGGCGGTATTGTATCCGGGACATGAAGCCGGCCGAATAGAAGCTGAGGCGATTGTGCAATGGGCGGAAATTTTGCCACAGGAAGCCTTTGCCGTGTTGCGCTATGGCTTTGTCAACCGCCGCAATGCGCCGCCTTATCTGCTGGCGGTTGAAAAGTTGCGTCAGAAATAGATGTTTGCGGTAAAATAGCCGCTTTAATTCCCTCTACCGACAAGAAACTGTTATGCAATACCTGTTCGTCAAATACAGCCACCAGATTTTTGTAACCATTACCATTTTGCTGTTTAACATCCGCTTTTTCATGCTTTGGCGTCATCCTGAAAAACCGTTGGCAGGCATTTGGAAAGCCATGCCGCATTTGAACGACACCATGTTGCTGTTTACCGGCTTGTGGCTGATGAAGATTACCCATTTTTCGCCGTTTAATGCGCCGTGGCTCGGCATGAAAATCCTGCTGTTGCTGGTTTATATTGTGTTGGGCATGATTATGATGCGTTCGCGTCCGCGTTCGCCGAAATTTTATATCGTCTATATTTTGGCCATGTCGTGTGTTGCCACGATTGTTTTTCTTGCCAAAACCAAAACACTGCCGTTTTAAAAGAGGCCGTCTGAAATGTATCCGCATTTTGCCGTTGTCGCTTTGGGCAGCAATCTTGCTAATCCTGCCGAACAGGTTCGCGCCGCTTTGGCCGAATTGGCCGCGCATCCGCATATCCGGCTTGAAAAGGCTTCTTCCCTGTATCTGACTGCGCCGGTCGGCTATGACGATCAGCCCGATTTTGTGAACGCCGTGTGTGCCGTGAAAACTTCATTGGACGGCGTAGCGCTGTTGGCAGAGTTAAACCGCATCGAGGCTGAATTTGGGCGCGAGCGTAGCTTCCGTAATGCGCCGCGCACTTTGGATTTGGATATTATTGATTTTGACGGTATCCGCAGCGATGACCCGCATCTGACCTTGCCGCATCCGCGCGCGCATGAGCGCAGTTTCGTCATGTTGCCGCTGGCCGAAATCCTTCCGGATTTCGAGTTGGGTGAGCATGGCCGTGCGGCTGATTTGGCTCAGGCTTTGGGCGGGCAGGGGATTCGCCTGTTGAAAGAATAAAGGCCGTCTGAAAAACGGACTAAAACAAGAAAGGGCGTGTTGGACACGCCTTTTTTGCTATAAAATATTGTCGGGAAACACATTACAAAGAGTTACTATGAATCCTCGTTATATTGTTGTCGAAGGTGCAATCGGTAGCGGCAAGACCGCTTTGAACCGCCGCTTGGCAGAGCATTTCAGCGCGTTGCTGTTGTCGGAGAATCCGGATCACAATCCGTTTCTCATGAAGTTTTACAGCAATGTTTCCAATAATGGCTTGGCCGCCGAACTTTTCTTCCTGACGCGCCGCGCTGAAAGCGTGAATATTATTGAAGACCATTGTGCGCAAGGTGGAATGGTTGTGGCTGATTTTCTGCCGGAGAAAGACCGCATTTTTACGCCCATCGTTTTGAATGATGACGAGCGGCAGCTTTTTGCCGATATAAAGCAACGCATTTTGCCGCAATACGCGGAGCCCGATGTGGTGATTTATCTGCAAACCGCTGTCGAAAACAACCGCAAACGCCTGCAAAAACGTCAAGAGGGTATCATCAGCTTGTTTCCCGAAGGCTATTTGGGACGGGTGCATGACGAATACAGCCATTTTTTCCATTTGTATCAAAGCGCGCCTTTGCTGACCGTCAATGCCGATGAGTTGGATTTGGCCGGCAATGACGACCACTTCCAGCTTTTGCTGCGCGCATTGGAAGATTTTCAAGGTACGCGCAGTTATTTGAATTTAAGCGAAAAATAAACGCAGGCTAGGTTTAGGCCGTCTGAAAGGAATAATATGTCAAAATATCAATTCACACTCCCATCTTCTTCCGGCAGCGATTTTAACTCCGCCGAACATTTGCCGTTGGTTGTCTATTTTTATCCTAAAGACAGCACGCCCGGATGTACCACCGAAGGCTTGGATTTCAATGCCCGATTGGAACAATTCAAAGCATTGGGCTATACCGTTGTCGGCATTTCCCGCGACGGTGTCAAATCGCATCAGAATTTCTGCGCCAAACAAGGCTTCCAGTTTGAATTGTTGAGCGACGAAGAAGAAACCGTCTGCAAACTGTTTGACGTGATCAAGCTGAAAAAGCTTTACGGTAAAGAATCCCTCGGCATTGAGCGCAGCACGTTTGTGCTGGACAAAAACGGCGAAATCGCCCATGAGTGGCGCAAAGTCAAAGTGGCCGGACACGCGCAGGAAGTTTTAGATACAATCTCTCAAGCCTCTTAATAGGGCTTTGAAAACCTAAGGCCGTCTGAACGGATGTAAAGTCATGCCGTTCAGACGGCCTTTCAATCAGTTTGATGAATATGGACGATTTAATAGACAAGTTGCTTGAATCCCTTTGGCTGCAAGACCGACTCAGCCACAATACGCTGCAAAGTTACCGCCGTGATTTGGTCAAAATCGCTGCGCGTTTGGCCGAGGGCGGGCAGGATTGGTTGAGTGCCGATGAGTTTGCCCTGTCTGATGCCGTGTATGCGGAGGGGGAAAAAAACACGTCCCAAGCGCGGGCATTGTCGGCTTGCAAGCGCATGTACGGCTGGCTGGAAGAAACAGGCCAAAGGGCAGACAATCCCACCCGTTTTCTCAAAGCACCGAAATCGGAACGCAAATTGCCCAAGCTGATTACCGAAGCCCAAATCGACGCGCTGCTGGCTGCGCCGGATGTGGACACACCGCACGGACTGCGCGACAAAGCCTTGCTTGAAGTCATGTATGCAACAGGTTTGCGCGTGACCGAAGCCGTCAAATTGACGCTCAGCGATATCGATTTACATCGCGGCAGTATCCGCACCATAGGCAAGGGCGACAAATTGCGTCTGGTTCCGCTGGGGCAGGAAGCGGCATATTGGGTGGAACGCTATTGCAACGAATCGCGCCCGTTGTTGCTGAAAAACAAAATCTGCGATGAAGTGTTTGTCAGCCAGAAACGCAGCGGCATCAGCCGTCAGCTTGCATGGATGATAGTCAAAGAATATGCCGAAGCAGCCGGTATTGCTTCACTCAGTCCGCACGGTTTGCGCCATGCTTTTGCCACGCATTTGGTCAATCACGGTGTTGATTTGCGTTCGGTCCAGATGATGTTGGGACATTCCGACATCAATACTACGCAGATTTATACCCATGTTGCCAATATCCGTTTGAAAAACATGGTTGATGAACACCATTCCCGTTCATAAATAAAGGCGGCATTTTGAAGATGCCGCTTTTTGTTATCGTGGCCGTCTGAACGGTTATAAAGTTTACTATTTATAAAATAACAATCAAAATACAAATTTACATAGAAAAATTTCAAAACAAAAGGACAGTACCAATATTGCAATGCAAACCGTTTTTATTTATATTTACGTTCAAGAATAAATCCTACTCTCAATTACAGAGGGTAACAAAATTATTGGAGCACATCATGTTTGTCTGCATCTGCAATGCCATTACTGACCACGACATCAAAGAGACCATCGCCGCCGGTGCAACCACCATGAGCGATTTGCAGGCTCAATTGGGCGTGGCGACTTGTTGCGGTTGCTGCGGCGAATTGGCTGCATCGTTTTTGACTGCAAGCAGTGCCCAAAATACCGTGACTGCCGGTATTAACGTTCAGTCTTAATTCAGAATACACACAAAGGCCGTCTGAAGGCGTAGTTTCACGCCTGTTCAGACGGCCTTTGTCATGCCTGTATGGTTTGGCGGCATTTTGCTATACAATGGCCGCTTTTGTCCCTCCGAGAGTAACCGCCATGAAACTGACCTTGATGTTTCGGGAATATTGCAGCCTGTGCCACAAAATGCGCGAACAATTAAAGCCTTATCAGGAGCAGTTTGGATTTAGGCTGGATATTGTCGATGTTGATGAAGATCCGGTTTTAGAAGAAAAATACAATGAGCTGGTGCCTGTTTTGTTGGATGGCGATACCGAAATCTGCCATTGGTTTTTGGACGAAGAAAAACTGAAAGCGCATTTAAGCGCGTAACAAACCATTGACCATATTGCCTTTCAGACGGCCTTCGGCTGTTTATGCCGTCTGAACCTTGATTTTATTATGACTGAAAAACTTTCTCCCGATGCGCTGATTGAAGCGGCGCTGTTGACGCAAGTCGAACCCTTAAACGAAAAAGCCATGCGCGAATTGTGCGTGCCGCCGTTGTCGCAAGACAAGCTGATTGACGTGTTGGCGCAACTGAAGGCCCGCTGGCAGGGCAGGGCTTTGCAACTGGTGCATACCCATGAGGGCTGGCGTTTCCAAATCGCCCAAGCCGCATTTGAACGGCTGGGCAGCCTGCAAGAGCAGCGCGCGCCGCGTTATTCCCGCGCCGTGATGGAGACGCTGGCGATTATTGCCTATCAGCAACCGGTAACGCGTGGCGATATCGAAGGCATACGCGGCGTGGCAGTGTCGCAAAATGTGATGCAAACCTTGCAGGATAGGGGCTGGATTGAAGTCATCGGCCACCGTGATTCTGTCGGCCGTCCGGCATTGTGGGCGACCACGGCAACATTCTTAAGCGATTTGCGTTTGGAAAGTTTGGAAGAATTGCCGCCGCTGACTGAATTGGGCGAGCTGGTGTTGCCCGATTTGATGGAAACGCCGCCGACAGGCGATGAGGAAGCTGAAGAAGCAGTAGAGCCTGAAAGCAGGCTGATTAATTGATTTAAATGTAAAGGCCGTCTGAAACAATCGTGTTTCAGACGGCCTTTGTGTTGGTTATTCTAGCGTTTTATGGCATTAAATGAACGATCTATATCATTGAATACATCAGCCGGGGTAACAATATAGCGTGGTGTATTGGGCAGTTCCTTAAAAAATAATTTGTTTAAAATAAATATCTTAGATAAATTATAAGAAAAATCTGATTTAAACTATAAAAAATCTTAGTTATAATCAGCTTATCTAAAGCTATTCCGCATAAGCGCGGGTAATTTACTAAGGAATACTGCAATGTTGTTGGCACTTTCTTTGCGTGATTTTGTCATTGTTGAAAACCTAAATCTTGATTTTCAAAACGGCTTTACCGTTTTAACGGGCGAAACCGGCGCAGGCAAATCGATTACCCTGGATGCAATCGGCCTGTTGCTGGGCGATAAAGCTGATTACAGCCAAGTGCGCAACGGCGCCAAAGAGGCACAGTTGTCGGCTTTGTTTGACATCAGCGGTTTGCCCGAACTGAAAGCTCAGCTGCAGGAGCAAGGCCTTTTGGAAGAAGATGCCGAAGAGCTCAGCATCCGCCGTATTATCGATGCCAAGGGTAAAAGCCGCAGTTATATCAATAATCAGGCAGCAACATTGGCGCAACTGAAAGCCATCGGCGAGCAGTTAATCGATATTCACGGACAAAATGCCCATCATTCGTTGAATCAAGAATCTGCGCAACGCGAGTTGTTGGACGCATTTGCCGGCAGCAAAGAGCAGGCGGAAACAGTCAAGCAGCTTTATCAAAATTGGGTCAATGCGAAAAAAGCCCTGCAAGAAGCACAAGAGCAGGCAGAAACCATGGCTATCGAACGCGAGCGTTTGGAATGGCAGTTTAATGAATTGAACCAATTGGAGCTCAAACCCAACGAATGGGAAACCTTAAGCCAAAGCCACGACAGCCTGGCGCATTCGGCCGAGTTGCTGCAAACCGCCGAGCAGGTGGGCGAAAGCATAGACGGCGACAACGGCATCCAACGTCAAATCTACCAATGCCAAAAACTGCTGGGCAATCTGCAAAACATTGAACCGCGCTTTGCCGAAAGCCTGAATATGTTGGCAAGTATTGAAGCCGAGTTGGGAGAAATCAGTGCCAATATGCGCGATGTGGCCGGCCGC
This sequence comes from Neisseria sp. HMSC078C12, assembly GCF_001838065.1. Classification (NCBI taxonomy): domain Bacteria; kingdom Pseudomonadati; phylum Pseudomonadota; class Betaproteobacteria; order Neisseriales; family Neisseriaceae; genus Neisseria; species Neisseria sp. HMSC078C12. The sequence goes on from NZ_KV835584.1 coordinate 216,917, forward strand.
AGCGATATCGATCCGAATGAATTGGCCGCACAAGAAAGCCGTATGGGTGAATTGATGAGCATGGCGCGCAAATACCGCATTGAGCCGGAAGAGTTGCCGCAAAAGTTGGCGGAAATTGACGAGCGCCTGCAAAACCTTCAAGCGGCCGCTGATTTGGAAGCCTTGGAAAATACGGTTGCACGCAATCTTGCCGAATACCACGAAGCCGCTCACGTTCTCTCCGCCATGCGCCATCAGGCGGCCGGCCGTTTGGGCGAAGAGACCACCGAGCATATGCAGCATTTGGCCATGAAGGGCGCACGTTTTGACATCGTCTTGTTGCCGTCTTCGCCGACCGCGCATGGTTTGGAGCAGGTGCAATTCCAAGTGGCGGCGAATAAAGGCAATCCGTCCCGTCCTTTGAACAAAGTGGCTTCCGGCGGCGAATTGGCGCGTATTAGCTTGGCTTTGCAAGTGGTTGCCAGCCAATACACGCAAGTGCCGACATTGATTTTTGACGAAGTGGATACCGGTATCGGTGGCGGCGTCGCCGAAATGGTCGGTAAAGCTTTGCGTGCCTTGGGTAAAAAACATCAAGTTCTGGCGGTAACCCATCTTCCTCAAGTCGCCTCTTGCGGTGAAAACCATTGGCAAGTGCGTAAACATAGCGAAGGCGAACAAACCGTCAGCGAAATCAGCGTATTGGATCATCATCAGCGCATTGAGGAAATCGCGCGTATGTTGGGCGGCGAAATCATTACCGACACCACACGCAGCCATGCTGCCGAACTCTTGCATCTGGCTGCCGCCTAAAAGCCTTAAGGCCGTCTGAAAATAAAATTCAGACGGCCTTTTCCGTATTTTGCGCCCTTTCAGACAAGCAGAATACAAGGTATGATTATAGCGTCTGTTTACAAGGAAATTTTGATGAAAGTCCTGTTTATCGCCGATCCGATGGCAAGTTTTAAAACCTATAAAGATACTACTTACGCCATGATGCGTGAAATGGCAAAGCGCGGTTGGCAGCTTTTTCATACCTTGAGCGGAGAATTGTCCGTCCGTGAAGGCTGGGTGGTGGCTCAGGCAGCGGCATTTGAGTTTGTCGGTGCGAAGAACGATGACGATCACGAATGGTTTAAAGCAGAGGCAAAAGTTCAGACGGCCTTAAAAGATTTCGATGCGGTCATTATGCGCACTGACCCGCCGTTTGATATGCAATATTTGTACGCAACCCAATTTTTGACATTGGCACAGCAGCAGGGCGCAAAAGTATTTAACAGCGGACAGGCAATGCGCGATTTCAATGAGAAATTGGCTATTTTGAACTTCAGCCAGTTCACCGCCCCCACTTTGGTAACCACACGTTCTGCCGATGTCCGTGCCTTTTTGAAAGAACACGGCGACATCATCATCAAACCTTTGGACGGCATGGGCGGTATGGGCATTTTTCGACTGACCGAATCCGACCCCAATATCGGCAGTATCCTTGAAACCCTGATGCAGCTTGATTCACGCACCATCATGGCGCAACGCTATATTCCTGAAATTGTACATGGCGACAAACGCATTTTGATTATCGGCGGGGGAGTTGTTCCGTATGCTTTGGCGCGTATTCCGCAAAACGGCGAAACGCGCGGCAACTTAGCTGCCGGCGGCCGCGGCGTGGCGCAGGAATTGAGCGAACGCGACCGTGAAATTGCAGAAACCCTCGCTCCCGAACTCAAACGCCGCGGCATCTTGCTGGCAGGTTTGGATGTCATCGGCAGCAACCTGACCGAAGTCAACGTAACCAGCCCGACCGGTTTCCAAGAAATCATGAAGCAAAAAGATTTTGACGTTGCCGCCATGTTTGCAGATGTCGTGGCATCTTGGGCAAAACAATAAACCCAAAGGCCGTCTGAAAATTGACCCGACCGTTTCTTTTCAGACGGCCTTTTTATGTTGAGAATATGATGGAACCATCTTCCTACGCATCTGAAAAAAAAGGTAAAAACGGTATCAAACGCATCATCAATGCGTTTGGTTATTCCAAAGACGGACTGGCTGCCGCGTACCGTTATGAAAGCGCATTTCGCCAAGTTTTTTGGTTGAACCTGATTTTAATTGTCTTGGCCTTATTCCTTGATTTCGGGCCGGCCATCAAAATGGTGCTTGTTGCCGCATCGTTTATTTCATTGATTACCGAATTGTTTAATACCGCCGTCGAAGCAGCCGTTGACCATACTTCTACTGAAAAACACGAGCTGGCCAAGCGTGCCAAAGATGCCGGCTCGGCCGCGCAATTGATGGCTTTGTTCATGTTGTTTATTGTTTGGATTATTGCATTAACTGCTTAAAAATGTGGTAATATAGTAATTCGTTAGGATTAGATAGTATTAATTAATCTATATCAAAGTTTTCAGACGGCCTTTGGTTGTAAGATGAGGGCTGTATATCCCAGCCATTTGGCAAACACAAGGAGCAAAACATGAAAAAATTAATGGCAACCCTGATTCTGGCAGGCTTGGCAACTTCCGTATCTGCAGCCGGTATCCATATTGAAGACGGTTGGGCACGTGCCACTGTCGAAGGTATGAAAATGGGTGGCGCATTCATGAAAATCCAAAACGATGAAGCCAAACAAGACTTCTTGGTAGGCGGCAGCAGCCCTGTTGCAGAACGCGTTGAAGTACATACCCATATTAACGACAACGGCGTTATGCGTATGCGCGAAGTTAAAGGCGGCGTGCCTTTGGCGGCAAAAAGTGTAACCGAGCTGAAACCGGGCAGCTACCACGTTATGTTCATGGGTCTGAAACAACAATTGAAAGAAGGCGAAAAAGTGCCTGTAACCCTGAAATTCAAAAACGCCAAACCTCAAACTGTCGAGCTGGAAGTGAAAACCGCGCCTAAAGCCGAAATGCAGCACGACCACGGCGCACACGGTGGCGCACATCAGCACTAATTGCTTGAATTTGCATATAAAGGCCGTCTGAAAGTCATTGGGCTTGCAGACGGCCTTTTCTGTCGTCAAATCAAAATGTGCTAAAATCACGCTTTAAAAAATGTATTTGAAACCCACATTCCGCTCATGAATACTCACAACACACCAGCAAACATCATCGTCGGCCTTTCCGGCGGCGTCGATTCCTCCGTTACCGCGGCCCTGCTCAAACAGCAAGGCCATCAAATCAGCGGCGTGTTCATGCAGAACTGGGAAGATGACGACAATGACGAATATTGCAGCATCAAACAAGATTCCTTCGATGCCATTGCCGTTGCCGACATCATCGGCATCGACATCGACATCGTCAATTTCGCTGCACAATACAAAGACAACGTATTTGCCTATTTCCTCAAAGAATACAGCGCAGGCCGCACGCCAAACCCGGATGTCTTGTGCAATGCCGAAATCAAATTCAAATGCTTTTTGGACTACGCCATAGAGCAGGGCGCCGATACCATTGCCACCGGACACTATGCCCGCAAAGAAGTTCGCAACGGCGTACATTACCTGCTCAAAGGCTTGGATCAAAATAAAGACCAAAGCTATTTCCTATACCGTCTCAAACCTTTCCAACTCGAGCGCGCGATTTTCCCATTGGGTGAGTTGGAGAAGCCTGAAGTCCGCCGTCTTGCCGAAGAATTCAAGTTACCGACCGCAACCAAAAAAGACAGTACCGGCATCTGCTTTATCGGCGAGCGCCCGTTCCGCGAGTTTTTGCAAAAATATCTGCCGACCAATAATGGCAAAATGGTGACCCCTGAAGGCAAAGTAGTCGGCGAACACGTCGGCTTGATGTTTTACACGCTGGGTCAACGTAAAGGCTTGGGCATCGGCGGCGCAGGCGAGCCGTGGTTTGTTGCGGCCAAGGATTTGACCAAAAACGAACTGATTGTCGTCCAAGGCCATGACCATCCTTTGCTTTATACGCAAAGCCTGGTTATGAACGATTTGAGTTTCACATTGCCCGAATGCCCGAAAGAAGGCCGCTATACCTGCAAAACGCGCTACCGTATGGCTGACGCGCCTTGTACGTTGCGTTACTTGGATGATGAAACCATTGAGCTTGTCTTTGACGAGCCGCAATGGGCGGTAACGCCCGGCCAATCTGCGGTACTGTACGACGGCGATGTGTGCTTGGGCGGCGGCATCATCATGTCCACCGACAAGCCTGTCATTATTACTGCTTAACACAAGGGCCGTCTGAAAACGAAGCGGCGGATTAAATCAAGCCTTTCAGACGGCCTCCATTCTAAAAACGACTAAAACAAAGACTGAATCAATATGGAAAAACTCTGGCTCAAAAGCTACGAACAAGGCGTCAACCCCGAAATCGACATCACGCAATACAGCTCCATCAGCGACGTATTCCGTCAAAGTGTTGAGAAATTCTCAGATAAACCTGCTTTTCAAAACATGGGCAAAACGCTGGCTTATGCCGAAGTGGGCAAGTTGGCAACGGATTTTGCGTCTTACCTGCAAAACGTATTGAAACTACCGCGCGGTGAGCGTGTGGCGATTATGATGCCGAACGTTTTGCAGTATCCGATTGCACTTTTCGGTATTTTGCAGGCAGGTTTGGTGGCAGTGAATACCAATCCGCTTTATACGCCGCGCGAATTGGAGCATCAGTTGAAAGACAGCGGCGCGACCACGATTGTCGTGTTGGAGAACTTTGCCAATACGCTGGAGCTGGTGTTGCCGCGTACGCAAATCAAACATGTGATTGTCGCATCGGTCGGCGAGATGTTCGGCATGATTAAAGGCGCGTTGATGAATTTCGTCATCCGCAAAGTGAAAAAAATGGTGCCGGAATACCGTATTCCCAATACCGTAACTTTTCAGACGGCCTTGAAGCAAGGTGCGGCAAATACGTTCAAGCCCGTCGAATTGACGCGCGATGACACAGCCTTGCTGCAATATACTGGCGGCACGACCGGCTTGGCGAAAGGCGCCGTCCTCAGCCACGGCAATATCTGCGCCAATATGCTTCAGGCGAAAGAATGGATTAAAAACCAACTGCGCGAAGGCGAAGAAACGGTTATTGCCGCGTTGCCGCTTTATCATATCTTTGCCTTGACGGTAAACCTGATGATTTTTGCGAATACCGGTTCCAAAATCATCCTGATTACCAACCCGCGCGACATGAAGGGGTTTATCGGCGAATTGAAAAAAGAGCCGATCAGCGTGTTCATCGGTGTGAATACCCTGTTTAATGCGATGGTCAACCGTCCGGATTTCGCCGAAGTCGATTTTTCCCGTTTGAAGCTGACTTTGGGCGGCGGTATGGCAACGCAAAAAGCCGTGGCGGAAAAATGGAAAAAAATTACCGGTACGCCGATTGTGGAAGCTTACGGTTTGACCGAAGCCAGCCCGGGCGTATGTTGCAATCCTTTGAATATCGAGGCTTACAGCGGCGGTATCGGTTTACCGGTTCCTTCGACCGAAGTCGAATTGCGCGATGCGGACGGCAAAGAAGTGCCTATCGGACAGCCGGGCGAATTGTGGGTGCGCGGCCCGCAAGTGATGAAAGGCTATTGGAACCGTCCGGAAGAAACCGCCAAAGCAATCGATGCACGCGGCTTTTTGGAGACCGGCGATATTGCCGTGATGGATGAAAAAGGCTGGCTGAAGCTGGTGGACCGCAAAAAAGATTTGATTGTGGTATCCGGTTTCAATGTATATCCGAACGAAATCGAAGAAGTGGTGGCCAGCAACGACAAAGTCTTGGAAGTCGCCTGTATCGGCGTGGCAAGCGAAAAAACCGGAGAAGCGATTAAAGTTTTCGTCGTGCGCAAAGACCCGTCTTTGACTAAGGAAGAACTGATCGATTTCTGCCGCAAAGAATTGACCGCTTATAAAGTGCCGAAAGACATCGAATTCCGCGACGAGTTGCCAAAATCCAACGTCGGCAAAATCCTGCGCCGCGAGCTGCGCTGATATACAGAATCAGTATGATAAGGCCGTCTGAAAACGCTGTTTTCAGACGGCCTGAAGCTTTTGCTGTTTGCCAGAATATGCTGCTTCAAGTTAAAATCACACGTTCCAACATGGGTATCACATCATGACTAAATTTATTTTCGTAACCGGCGGCGTTGTATCTTCTTTGGGTAAAGGTATCGCCGCCGCTTCTATTGCTACTATTCTCGAGTCACGCGGTTTGAACGTGACCATGCTTAAACTCGACCCGTATATCAACGTTGACCCGGGTACCATGAGCCCTTTTCAACACGGCGAAGTATTCGTGACCGATGACGGCGCGGAAACCGACCTTGACCTCGGTCACTACGAGCGTTTCATCAACGCCACCATGACCCGCCGCAACAGCTTCAGTACCGGCCAAGTCTATGAAAACGTGATTGCCAAAGAGCGCCGCGGCGACTATTTGGGCGGTACCGTACAAGTGATTCCGCACATTACCGATGAAATCAAACGCCGTATCCATGAAGGCGCGGCCGGTTATGATGTGGCGATTGTCGAAATCGGCGGTACAGTCGGCGATATCGAATCGTTGCCTTTCTTGGAAGCCATCCGCCAAATGCGCAGCCAGCTCGGCCGCAACAATACATTGTTTGCCCACCTGAGCTATGTTCCTTACATTGCCGCCGCCGGTGAAATCAAAACCAAACCGACCCAACATACCGTTAAAGAGATGCTGAGCATCGGTTTGCAACCGGACATCCTGATCTGCCGTATGGACAGAGAAATGCCTGCGGACGAGCGCCGTAAGATTGCCCTGTTCTGTAACGTTGAAGAACGCGCCATCGTGGGCAGCTACGATGTGGACAGCATTTACGAATGCCCTGAAATGCTGCACAACCAAGGCATCGACAACATCATTACCGAGCAGCTCCAACTGAATGTCAAACAAGCTGATTTGACCGAATGGAAGAAAATCGTTCACGCGATTCAAAATCCGAAACACACCGTCAAAATCGCCATGGTCGGCAAATACGTTGATTTGACCGAGTCCTACAAATCGCTGATCGAAGCCCTGAAACACGCCGGTATTCATACTGAAACCGACGTACAAATTACCTTTGTTGACAGCGAAAGCATCGAGAAGAGCAATGGCGACGTTTCCATGCTTAAAGACATGGATGCGATTTTGGTGCCGGGCGGCTTCGGTTCACGCGGCGTAGAAGGCAAAATTGCCGCCGTACGCTATGCGCGTGAAAACAACGTACCATACTTGGGCATCTGCCTGGGCATGCAAATCGCCCTGATCGAATATGCCCGCGACGTCGCAGGTTTGAAAGGTGCGAACTCTACCGAGTTTGACTTGAAATGTGCCGCGCCGGTTGTTGCCCTGATTGACGAATGGCAAACTGCCGACGGCAGCGTAGAAACCCGTGACGAATCTGCCGATTTGGGCGGCACCATGCGTTTGGGCGCTCAAGAAGTTGACCTCAAACCGGGCAGCCTTGCCGCAAAAATCTACGGCAGCGAACATATCCGCGAACGTCATCGCCACCGTTACGAGGTCAACAACAACTATGTTCCTCAGTTGGAAAAAGCCGGTTTGGTCATTGGCGGCGTATCCGCAGGCCGCGAGCGTTTGGTTGAAACCATCGAATTGCCGAATCATCCTTGGTTCTTCGCGTGTCAGTTCCATCCGGAATTTACTTCCAATCCGCGCAAAGGCCACCCTTTGTTTACCGCGTTTGTGAAAGCCGCGTTGGGTAACAAAAAAGCCTGATTGATGTGATTGAAAAAGCACCCGTTTCCGGGTGCTTTTTTGTTTTCAGACGGCCTTAGAAGTTATTTGTCTTCATTGACTTCGCGGTCGTTCAAAGGTTGTACGGGACGGTTGTTTTCGCCACCGATAATGTCGCGCATGGCTTTAAACTGCGCCGCATCAGCTTGAACCGGAGTTTTTAAGACAACCCAAGTCACGTTTTCGCTGCAAGGCGGCGTTGTCAGCGAGCCTTTCAGTTGGAAGGACTTGCTATCTTTAGGTAGCAGGGCTTGGATATTCAAGTTTTTCAAATCTACGGATTCGCCCGCTTTCAGTTTTTTGGCAGTGAGTGCGGACAAGGCAGGGTTGTTTTTGCCCGGTTTAAATACAGAGCCGATGACCGCCAAAGTGCCGTCTTCGGCTTGATGGACGAAATGCGCTTCCATCGGGAAATGTTTGCCTTTGAAAGTATGTTCGCTCGGCGTATGGAAGTGGAATTGCTTGAAGGTATAGGTTTTGCCGTTAATCACGATGGTTTGTGCCTTGCCTTGCGGCGTGGCTTGAAGGGTATGGCCGTTATTTTCTACTTTGTAGTCGGCGACGTTGTAACGGTATACCGGTTGTTTGCCTTTTACTGCTTTTGTAGAGGAGAAGTCCACAGGAGATTGCTGTTTACCTGTTTTACAGACGGCAAAGTCTTCGCTCAAATCGCCCCAGTGTGCAGCATCGTTTTCACCTGTGTAAGACCAATGTGCATGATGGGTTTCGGCGGATACCGCTGCAGTAGAGACAGCCATTAGCAAAGATAAAAAGAGATGTTTTTTCAACATAAGGGCTCCTATTTATTTACATTAGGTAAAAGGAAAAATTTATACCAAATAAATTATTGATATAAAAAAACTTCTTCATAAGAAGAAAGTTAATGATAGTGGCAATTTAGGAATGTTGGGTTGATATATGGCAAACATTTATCAAGCAATCATTTTTGATTAAATAATTGCAATAGGAGGGTTGGTTGTCCTTGTCGTGACTTTGAATAGGAGAGGCCGTCTGAAATTTCTTTCAGACGGCCTGTTTTATTTGAAAATGTTGTAAAAAGTCTAAACTCTAATGAATAAAAGTGTTTCTCAAGGTCAAAGTAGTTGTTTGTAGCGTTGGAAAACATTAATATTGCTGAACGTGTTTTCACGAGATTTTAACTTTGTTTTGGAGAGAATAATGAAAAAATCGATTATCGCTTTGGTTATTGCTGGTTTGCCGCTGGCTGCATCTGCAGAAGTGATTCTGTATGGTCAAATCAAAAGCAGCGTGACCGTCGGTCAGGTCAAAATCAAAGGTGATGCAGGTTCTGAAACCAGCTCTACCGCAACCAGCATCAATGACAATACCTCCCGTATCGGTTTCAAAGGCAGCGAAAACTTGGGCGGCGATTTGAAAGCCATTTGGCAAGTTGAACAAAAAACAGCCATTACCGGCGATTCCCAAGGCTTTGCCACTCGTGATTCCTTCATCGGCCTGCAAGGTAACTTCGGTAAGATTCGCGCCGGTAAACTCAGCAATATGCTGAACGAAATGGATACCATCGATCCATGGATGTACAAAACCAATGCCGCAGGCTTGGGCATCTTTACCCGTACCGGCAACCGCAATGCCGCCGTACGCTACGACAGCCCGGATTTCGGCGGGTTCAAATTCAACATGTCTTATGCACCGCGCGACAACCGTAATCCTTCAGACAAATACACGCACACCAAACCGGCTAAAGACCAGTACACCGGCGGCGTGAGCTTCTCTAAAAACGGCTTTACCGCCAATGCGGCTTACGGCCACTACAACGGCGCGTACACCGACAATTCAGGCAAAGTCAAAGCGGCGCAAATCGCCAAAGTCGAAACTTATTACGATAAAGACAATCTCTTTGTCGGTGGCGGCGTACACTATGCCAAAGGCCATGAGACAGGCAACGAATATTTAGGTTATTTCACCGATGGTTTTAATCAGTACAAGGGTAGTGATATTACTGCCGACTCAGGTAAAGAGGAAGCCGTAAAAGTAGTTGATGCAGCGGTAACTGTCGGCTACAAATTGGGCAATGTTACACCGCGCATTACTTACGCGCACGGCTGGCCTGCCAAGGGCGTGAACAGTGGCGAAAAATTGGTGGATAAATTCGACCAAGTCGTTGTCGGCGGTCAATACACCTTCAGCAAACGCACCGGCGTAGTCGCCCAACTGGCGTATCTGAAAGTCGGCAACAAAACCCGTCTGACTGCAGCCAACAAAGGCGGCGTTGAACAAAAAGCTGCTTCTGTGGGCCTGTATCACAAATTCTAAGCCGTCTTGAAAGACAAGGCCGTCTGAAAAATTTCAGACGGCCTTTT
>NZ_KV835584.1:227037-269476 GCF_001838065.1 Neisseria sp. HMSC078C12
AGGCCGTCTGAAAAATTTCAGACGGCCTTTTTCTTGATTAAAGCGGTTTATTTGTCGTGGTTGCTCAGCGTGGTACCGTGACGGCCGCCGCGTTCTTTCAAACGTTGTACCAAACCTTCGACCGTTGTCGGCATACCGTCGACACAGAATGCCTGATACAGGGCAGTGTGCAGGGCATCGTTGCGGCTGAACGCATTGCCGATCAGCTTCCAATCGCCTTTGCGCGGCTCGATCCAGCGGTGGTTTACTGTGTCGCCGTATGCGAATACTTTGTAAGACGAACGCTTGTCGTTGCTGTAAGTAAAGGATGTGCGGGCGCAATAGAGGCCTTCGACGGAGAGGTTGTCGTAACCTTTGTCGGAGCGCACGTTCAAGACGTAGCGGATGCTGTTGTCCGGCGCAGGCATGATTTGCAGGCTGCTGAGCAGGATTTTGGGCTGCTTGCCGTAGGTTTCGTTGACATAGAGGTCGAACCAATCGCCCGATTGGGTATCGGGCAGGGGCGGCAACTCGGCTTTGTGTTCTTTAAATTCGCGTGCGGCAACTTCTTCAGGGCTTTCCTGATAACGCGTGTTGGTCAGCGTATCCTTTTGGCTGAAACCCAAAGCAAATGCTTGAGTCGCGGTAAGGCTGAGAGCGAGAAGGGCAAAACGGCGCATAGACAGCTCCAAAGTGAAAAACGGCTTTATTTTATGGGCTTGCAGGGTGGGGTGCAAGTAAGTGCGGTATAATTGACGTTAATTCTGATTAATATGACGAGTTTTCATACTAAGGACATAGCGGTAAAAATACAGGAAGGTTAATCGATCGCAAAGCAGCTTTGAAACAGCGATTAAATCGATAACAAGATAAATGCTAAGGGGAAAATATGAAATTAGACAATGTACTAAGTGAGTTAATAGAGCTATATTCAAGAACACCCCCATTTCCTTCAAATAAATTAGAATTTTCATTTGAAGAGCTGGATATTTCATCCTCATCTTTTCAAGGGGAGCTTTTATATTATTATCAGCATGTCCAAATGAAGGGGGATTGCTATTTTGGAAATAGTAATTTCAATTTAATATTGCTGCCTTTACATTCTGAATTTACAACAGTCGAACATTGGGCTTTGCAAGATTATGAAGAATTTATAGATGGGAAATATCAAATTTTTGCTTGTACAGATAGTGATGCCATTATTTTTTGCGATGTAACTCATTTAATGTCTCCCGTATATGCAGGAAGACCAGGAGACCCGAATTTTTATTAGTTGAGTAATAGTCTGACAGAATTTTTTATGTTTTACATTGCTTTCACAAAGATGCAGCAAACAAGAGAATTTGAAACATCTACTGAGTATTTTGCAGAAACAGCCATATTGATTGAAAAATATATTTCTGAAAATTCACAAAATACCGCAAAAAAATTTCTTTTACATTAAAAATGCTGAATTCTCTAAAATAGTTAAAAGTTAAATTTATCATTGCGTTAGTTATAGCTGAATAGTTGTGCCGCTGTTGGTAACGTGGCAATAAAACCTAACCCCAATACACCTATGGAGCCTTATGAATACACAAACTCTGGATGTCATCGGTTTGAAATGCCCTCTGCCGATTTTGCGTGCCAAAAAAGCTTTGGCGCAAATGCAGGAGGGCGAAGTGCTGACCGTATTGGCCACCGATGGCGGCGCGCCCGGCGATTTTGAAGCGTTTTGCCGTCAGACCGGACATGTTTTGTTGGAATCGAGCGAGGCCGACGGCGTGTTCAAGCTGGTGTTGAAACACAAATAAAGGCCGTCTGAAATGTCTAAAGCCGTCGCGTTGTCTGCCGTCGTATTGGCTGTTTGCCTGAGTGCATGCGGCAATGAAAGTGTTTCGCCGCAGAGCGTTGCCGATTATGCCCAAAATGTAACCGACTTATTCCGCCAAAGCTGCGTGGCCGCAGACGGCGATGCCGCCCTTGTCGGCGAGTTTGCCAATGCCAACAAACTGGTTTTATTGTCGAAAAAAGATATTGCCGATTTGCCTGCCGGAATGATGGATTTGGAGGCATTAAGTATTTGGAAGAAAAAGGTAAACGGCGCAGATTATTATTTGAGCCTGACCGAAGACAGTTGCAGCGTGCGCACGGCTAAAGCCAACGACCATCTGATTTTCAAACAATTCTTGGCTTTGGCAGAAAACCCGCCGCAGGGTTTGAACGCTGAGTTGCGTGCCGATAATTTGTCGGAAGCCCCGTTGCCTATGCGTCAGATTTCCTACGCATGGCGCGCGTCCGGCAGTCCGAAAGAAACCTTGCTGACCGTTAAAACAACGTCGTCCGAGCATTTTCCGGTACAGGCTGTTTTTTATTTGACCCATCATTCTTACGACAATAAGGCCGCCATTTTGCCTTAGACCGGTTGATGATTGAAACATCAAATTAATAGAAACCATTCCGCCGAATAAAGGCCGTCTGAAACATTATCAAACCAAACCACTCGAAAGTAAGCTATGCAAACCCTGACCATCATCCGCCCCGACGATATGCACTTACACCTGCGCGACGGCGACGCGCTCAAAGCCGTTGCCCCGTACACCGCCCGACAAATGGGCCGCGCGGTTATCATGCCCAACCTCAAACCGCCCGTCGTCAGCGTTGCCGATGCCCAAGCCTACAAAGCGCGCATTATGGCCGCCCTGCCTGAAGGCAGCACCTTCCAGCCGTTGATGACGCTTTATTTGACCGACAACGCCACACCCGAACTCGTGCGCGAAGCCAAGGCTGCCGGTATCGTGGCTTTCAAACTCTATCCTGCGGGCGCGACCACCAATTCTGATTCCGGCGTGACCGACTTGTTCAAACTCATCCCCGTGTTGGAAGAAATGGCGAAACAGGGCATTTTGTTCTTGGTTCACGGCGAAGTAACCGACCCTGAAATCGATATTTTCGACCGAGAGGCCGCCTTTATCGAGCGCGTAATGAAGCCCGTTTTGGCGCAAGTGCCGAATCTTAAAGTCGTGTTTGAACACATCACCACTGCCGAGGCCGCCCGACTGGTATTGGAAGCAGGCGATAATGTGGCCGCATCCGTGACGCCGCAACACTTGCTGCTCAACCGCAACGACCTTTTGGTCGGCGGCGTGCGCCCTCATCATTTCTGCCTGCCCGTACTCAAACGCGAAACCCACCGTCAGGCTTTGGTTGCCGCCGTTACCGGAGACAAGGCGCACAAATTCTTCCTTGGCACGGACTCTGCGCCACATGCCAAAACTGCCAAAGAAAATGCTTGTGGTTGCGCCGGTATGTTCAGCGCGATGACCGCCATTGAGCTTTATGCCGAAGTGTTTGACAAAGCAGGCGCATTGGACAAACTGGAAGCCTTTGCTTCTAAAAACGGCCCGCGTTTCTACGGTCTGCCTGAAAATTCCGATACCATTACATTGGTCAAACAAACGCAAACCGTTCCTGCCAGCTTGCCTTACGGCGATGGTGAGCTTGTACCGATGAGGGCCGGCGGTGAGATTGAATGGACGGTGCAATATTAAATTTGCCGTCAATGAGGCATAAAAAGAAACAACCTGCTTGAAAAGGCAGGTTGTTTTTTATGGTCGTTCAGACGGCTTGTTATGGGGAGGAAAGACAGACAAGGCCGTCTGAAAAACGGATTAGAGTGTGTGTTTATTCGGTCAACATGGGTTTCAGCGCATCCCAAGCCTGCGGCAGTTGGGTAAAGCCGTCCGAAGCCATCAAATGGCCGCCTTCGGGAATATGGGTAACAGGGCTTTTGAGCTTGGCCGCCATGTCCAAAGTCAGTTCGGGCGGAACATGGGTGTCGTTGTCGGAAACCAGGCAGTGTTTGGGCATATCGATTTTGCGCAGGATGTCGAAATCGGGGGATGCTGCTTTAATGTAGGCATCAAGCGCAGGTAAGGGCGGCAGCGTATCGGCAAAACCGGCGGCAAGCAGCAGGCCGCCGATTTTTTGCGGCTGTTGGCGGCTGAGGAAGTGAAGGAGGGTAATGCAACCGAGGCTGTGGCCGACTAGGAAGGTATGGGCATCGGGCTTGCCGATGTGCTGGTCAAGGGTAAACTGCCACGCGGTCGTGCTTGGTTTGTCGGGATTGGGCATGGCGAGGGAGATTGCTTGTGCGCCGGTGCTTTTGATTTGGGCGCAAAGCCAGTCAAACCAGTTGCCGTGCGGGTTGCCTTCAAAGCCATGTACGATATAAACGCGTCGGTTCATGTTTCTCCTCCTTCAGACGGCCTGAGACTTTTGTCTAAATCTCTGCCTGCAAGTGTTTATTATACCATGTTTGTTTATGTTTTATTGTTTGTCGCTTTGTCAGGATTTTTGATTAAGCTTTTGTTGTTAAATGATATTTGCAAGAATAATAAAGCAAACAACACGGCAGGGGCGGATGGCTTTGCCGTGTTGTTCGGGTTTGAAATATATAGGGGCCGTCTGAAAAAACGGTTTAGAAATAGCCTTGTTTTTTGCGCTCTTCCATTGCCGCTTCCGATACGCGGTCGTCCATGCGTGTGGCACTGCGTTCGGAAATGGTCGCGGCGGCGGTTTCAGCAATGATGTCTTCCGGTGTGGCGGCGGTGCTGGCGACCGGGCAGGTGCAGGAAATATCTCCGACGGTACGGAAGCGGACATCGCGGATTTGGGCAACTTCGCCTTCACGTTTGGGGGTCAACGGGGTAACGGGAACGAGCAGGCCGTTGCGTTCGACAACTTCGCGCTTGTGGGTGTAATAAATCGGCGGCAGGGCGAGTTTTTCGCGTGCGATGTATTGCCAGATGTCCAATTCCGTCCAGTTGGAAATCGGGAATACGCGCATGTTTTCGCCTTGGAACAGGCGCGTATTGTAGAGTGACCATAATTCAGGACGTTGGTTTTTAGGATCCCATTGGCCGAACTCGTCGCGGAAAGAGAAGATGCGTTCTTTGGCGCGCGCTTTTTCTTCATCGCGGCGCGCGCCGCCCATCAGTGCATCAAAGCCTTGTTCTTCGATGGTTTCAACCAGTGTAACGGCTTGGGCGGCGTTGCGCGAATCGGTCTCGCGGCGCAAGACGACGCTGCCTTTGCGGATGGATTCTTCTACGCTGCCGACCACAAGTTGTACGCCGGTGCGTGCGACCGTATCGTCGCGGAACTGGATGACTTCGGGGTAGTTGTGGCCGGTATCGACGTGCAGGAGTTTGAATGGCAGTTTCAGCGGGCGGCCTTCGATTTGGAAGGCTTTGACGGCAAGTGCCAGCAAGACGACAGAGTCTTTGCCGCCGGAAAACAGCAGGGCCGGGTTTTGGGCGTTGGCAATCACTTCGCGGATGATGTAGATGGACTCGGCTTCGAGCCAGTCGAGGTGGTGGTTTTGGATGGACATTTTTTCTCTCTTTGCAATCTTGGCGATAGCCGATACTTTAGTGAGGCCGTCTGAAAAAGGGAAAGAATGGTTTGTTTGTTGCAAAGATGTTTTTGTTATATTGCCCGAGTGTGTTTTCAGACGGCCTTTGCGCTTTAACTTATTTTTAACCCGATTTCTCTGACGAAGCGCCTGTCTTCGCGTACACTTTGGTTTTTTAGAAATGAGAATGGTTTATGTATCACGGCGAGAGATTTAATGCGTACAGCCATTTGGCCGGTTTCTTATTGGCAGTGGCGGCGTTGGTGCTGATGCTGGTGAAAGCGGTGGAATCGGCGGACGGCTATCGGATTGCCGGTGCACTGACTTACGGAATCTGCCTGCTGCTTCTGTATTTGGGTTCAACCTTATACCACAGTATTCCGCAGCCGAAGGCCAAGGCGATTTTGCAAAAGGTCGATCATTGCATGATTTATCTTTTGATTGCAGGCAGTTATACGCCGTTTACGCTGATTACCCTGCAGGGCGGCTGGGGCTGGTCGCTTTTCGGCGTGTCGTGGGGGCTGGCTTTGCTGGGCATTGTTCAGGAGCTGACGATCGGGCGCAAAAGCGAGAAACGGTTGCTGTCGATGGTGATTTATGTGTTGATGGGCTGGCTGATTGTAGTGGCGGTGTGGCCGCTGATAAAATCGCTTTCGGCGGGCGGATTATTTTGGCTGGTGTTGGGTGGCGTGTTGTATAGCGCGGGGATTTATTGGTTTATCAACGATACGAAAATCCGCCACGGCCACGGTATTTGGCACTTGTTTGTCTTGGCAGGCAGTTTGACGCAATTTATCAGCATTTATTTTTATGTGTTGTAGTTTCAGACGGCCTGAAATAAAAAACCTCTCAGTTTGGCTGAGAGGTTTTTGTTTGTCGTTAACCTGGGTTTTTGTCGTGGAATTCGTGGAATTCATAGTTGTAGGTCAACTCTTTGCCTGCTTTGGTTTGCGCCAGATAATCGTCGTAAACCGCACGGATTTCCTTACGCAGCAGGAAGAGGGCGATTAAGTTCGGCAAGACCATAAAGCCGTTGAACATATCGGACATGCTCCAAACCAAATCCACTTTGCCCAATGTACCCAATACGATGGCCACCAAAACCAGTGTACGGTAGATGCCCAAGTGTTTGCCGCGGAACAGGAAGCGGATATTGGATTCGCCGAAGTAGTACCAGCCGATGATGGTGGTGAAGGCGAAGAAGGTCAGACAGACGGCGAGCAGTTGCGAACCGAAACCCGGGAAGGCTTTGTTAAAAGCCAGTTGGGTAACCGCCGCGCCGGTTTCGCCGGAGAGGTTGGCGTCGGTCAGCAGGATAATCAGCGCGGTTGCCGTGCAGACCATCAGCGTATCGATAAAGATACCGATAAACGCGGCCATACCTTGTTGCACGGGATGTTTGACGTTGGCGGTCGCATGAGCGTGCGGGGTCGAACCCATACCGGCTTCGTTAGAAAACAGGCCGCGTGCCACGCCGAAACGTACTGCCTCGCGCATACCGATACCGGCCGCACCGCCCAATACCGCTTCAGGATTAAAAGCGGCAACAAAAATATGACTGAACATCGGAATGATGTGGTCGGAGAATTTGAACAAAATAATCACGGCACACAAGATGTAAATCACCGCCATAAACGGCACGACAAATTGCGCGATACCGGCAATGCGGTTGATGCCGCCGATGATAATCAGGCCGGCGAGTACGGCCACAGCAATACCGACTGCCATCGGCGGAATATTAAAAGCCAAATTCATGGCCGAGGCGATGGAGTTGGATTGGGTCGCGTTGCCGATAAAACCCAGCGCGATAATCAAGGCGATAGAGAAAAAGCCGGACAGGAAACGCGCCGCACCCCGGCCGATTTTCGGGGTCAGGCCGTGCGTAATGTAAAACGCAGGGCCGCCGATGTATTTGCCGTGGCTGACCACGCGGTATTTTTGCGCCAAAACAGCTTCTGCAAAAATGGTAGACATGCCCAAAATGGCAGACAGCCACATCCAAAAAATGGCACCCGGGCCGCCGGCGGTAATCGCAGTGGCTACGCCGGCAACGTTACCGGTACCGATTTGCGCGGAAATCGCCACGGCAAGCGCTTGGAATTGAGACAGGGATTTGCCTTCGTGGTCTTTGTCTTTTTTGCTGAACAAGCCGCCGAAAACGGATTTGAAACCTGTTCCTAATTTGGTAATTTGCGGTGCGCCCAAGTACAGGGTAAAAAACAGGCCGATGCCGATTAAGGCATAAATCAGCAGGTAGTCCCAAAGAACCAGATTGACTGCACCCACCAGAGCAGACAATATTTCTTCCATAATATAACCTTTAAGAAAAACAAATAAAAAGAAAATGATACGGGCAACTACTCCCGTTCATTTTCGCGGTTGGCAACAAGGGCGAGCAGGCCGTTTTGCCGTTTAATACCGGTTAAGTTGTTAACAATCCTGACCGATTTTGTCATCATACCGTAAACCTTCGTGAATTAAAACGAAAAACTGACAAAGGTTTGCCGTAAATATGCATCTTTAAAAAAGATTCTTTGTTTTTCAGACGGCCTGTTTTTGCAAATATTCGGGCCGTCTGAATATTTTGGGTAAAGACAACTTATGATAAAATGCACGCCTTACAAATAAAGCACATCCCGCCTCAGCGCGTGAAAAAACGAAAGGAATCAATATGGCAGGCCATAGTAAGTGGGCAAATATCCAACACAAAAAAGCCCGACAAGATGCCAAACGCGGCAAAATCTTCACTCGTCTGATTAAAGAAATTACCGTTGCTGCCCGCATGGGCGGTGGCGATCCCGGCGCAAACCCGCGCCTGCGCCTGGCTTTGGAAAAAGCCGCCGAAAACAATATGCCTAAAGACAACGTGCAACGTGCCATCGATAAAGGTACGGGCAATCTGGAAGGCGTTGAATACATCGAGTTGCGTTACGAAGGCTACGGCATCGGTGGTGCGGCTTTGATGGTGGACTGTCTGACCGACAACAAAACCCGTACCGTTGCCGATGTGCGCCATGCGTTCACTAAAAACGGCGGTAACTTGGGTACCGACGGTTGCGTAGCGTTCAACTTCGTGCATCAAGGCTATTTGGTGTTTGAACCGGGCGTTGACGAAGATGCGTTGATGGAAGCGGCTTTGGAAGCCGGTGCGGAAGACGTCATCACCAATGACGACGGTTCCATCGAAGTGATTACCGCACCAAACGACTGGGCAGGCGTGAAAGCGGCTTTGGAAGCGGCAGGTTACAAATCTGTTGACGGCGACGTTACCATGCGCGCCCAAAACGAAACTGAGTTGAGTGGCGAAGATGCGGTTAAGATGCAAAAACTGATTGACGCATTGGAAGATTTGGACGACGTACAAGACGTTTACACTTCTGCCGTGTTGAATCTGGACTAAATAGTTTAAAGAACAAAAGGCCGTCTGAAATTTCAGACGGCCTTTTTATATTGAAACCAATCAGATTTTTCTGGTTTTCAACCAAGCCCAAAGCAGTAGCAATACCACGAAGCTGAAATACAAAATACTCCACACCGGCAGGGCGACGCCGAATAGATAGTCCGGCTCGGCACAGTTGCCAAAGCCGCGGACGATGGGTTCAAACCAATCGAACAAAGGCCAGTCGCGCAGGCGGAAGGTCCAAGGTGCGCCGCAAGAAGGGGCGGTGCCGGGCGGCAGGCTTTGCAACCAAATTTGATAGGCGGCGATACCGGCGCCGTAGACGGCCGGAGCAGCAATCAACAATGCCGAGAGCGAACGGGCAAATTTGGAAGATTGAGAACTGAACGCCGTAACAATGGCCAACAGCCCGACACCCAATACGCACAAGCGTTGCAGGATGCACAATACGCACGGGTTCATGCCCAAAACGTATTGGGAAATAAAGGAGCCGCAGGCGGCAAATATGGAGAGGACGACTAAAAATAAAACAGTCTTGCGGAAAAAGTTCATCACATAAAACCTTTCAGACGGCCTGGACGCAAAACAGCCGATAAATAATGTTTACTTTAACACAAAACGCATATGCTTTTTTGGGTTTGACGGTTTTTTGCGTATGTTTGTTGATATTGCGTAACGATATACATAGAAACAAAATGTGTCGTACAGAAAAGGCCGTCTGAAATGTTCAGACGGCCTTTAGGGGAGAGACGTTTTATTTTTTCCCGTGAGATTTTTTGACGTCTGCTTCAGTAATCGTACCGCCGCCATTATTAAAGGCGTTCATGATGTAAGTGGCAACGGCGGCGACATCGGCATCATTGATGGCGGTAGAAGGCATGAAGCCGTTGTAGGGTTTGCCGTTCACTTTAATCGGACCGTTGATGCCTTTGGTCATGCTTTGCAACAGGACTTGCGGTTTTTTGTTGATATAGTCGGACTGGAACAGTGGCGGGAACATGGCACCCCGGCCTTCGCCTTTTTTGCCGTGGCAGGCGGCGCAGTTGGTTTCGTAAATCTTTTGTCCTTTGCTCATCAACGTGGCATCAGCGGCAAAAGCGGTTGGGATGCTGAGTGCGGTCAGAAGGAGCAGGATAGGGCGGAGTGCAGTCATGATGTGTTCCTTTTTGAATAGTGTTTTTGATGGCTACACGCTTGGTTTGCGTTTGAATAACTTGATGATAACGCTAAAGGCCGTCTGAAAGTGGATTTTTCAGACGGCCTTTGGTTTAGGTCAAATCCAGCCTTGCAGATTGGCCCGGCTTAATTGGGCAAGTGCGGCAATCCAGTCGGCGGAATCGTTGAGGCAGGGGATGTAACGGTATTCTTTGCCGCCGGCGGCGTGGAATTGTTCGCGTCCCATAATGGCGATTTCTTCCATGGTTTCGAGGCAGTCGGCCATGAAACCGGGGCAGAAGACGTCGAGTTTGGTCGTACCTTGTTTCGGAAGTTCATCAAACAAGGCTTGCGTGCTGGGCTTGACCCATTGGGATTTGCCAAATTGGCTTTGGAAAGAAACAATGTATTCTTGTTCGGACAAGCCCAATGCCTGCGCGAGCAGTTTGGCAGTATGGTGGCACTCGTCAGGATAGGGGTCGCCGTCGTCGTGATGCTTTTGCGGAATGCCGTGGAAACTCAACATCAGTTTTTCGCCGCGTCCGTTTTGGGCCCAATAGGCTTCGATGTGCTGCTTCATGGCTTGGATATAAGCAGCATCGTCGTAATAACGGGAGACGGTGCGGACGCTCATTTGGTTGCGTTGCAGCAATAATTCTTGAAACACTTTGTCCAAGGCCGCGCCGGTAGAAGAGCCGGCATATTGCGGATAAAGCGGGATGACCAGCAATTTGCCCACGCCTTGGGCTTTGAGTTCCGCCAAAACGTCGGCAACGCTCGGGTTGCCGTAAGTCATGGCATGACGGACGATGACATCGGGCAAATGTTTGGCCAGAGCTTCTGCTTGGCGGCGCGTATAAACCTCAAGCGGCGAACCTTCTTTAAACCAAACTTTTTCATAGGCATGCGCGCTTTTTTTCGGGCGAAAAGTTAATACCAAGCCGTGCAATATCGGTTGCCATAAGAGCTTGGGCAGTTCGACAACGCGTTGATCGGACAGAAATTCTTTCAAGTAAGGCTTGACTGCGGCAGCCGTCGGCGCGTCAGGTGTGCCGAGGTTGAGCAGCAGGACGGCGGTACGGTTTTGTGCGGTATAGGCTAGGGCCGGTTCGGTATGGAAACGGGACATGGTTGTGCTTTATTAATGAAGAATATTGAGGCCGTCTGAAAAGCAGTTTGAATCAAAACCTAGTTTCAGACGGCCTTTAAAAGGATTAATCCACACCACGGGCGCGGTTTTCATGGAATTGCGCCTGCCAATCGGCAAATTTGCCTTGTTCGATGGCTTCGCGCATTTCGGCCATGATGACTTGGTAGAAGTGCAGATTGTGGATGGTGTTGAGCTGTGCGCCCAAGATTTCGCCGACTCGGTGCAGGTGGTGCAGGTAGGAGCGGCTGAAATTCTGACAGGCGTAGCAGGTGCAGCTTTCATCAATCGGACGCTCGTCGAGTTTGTGTTTGGCGTTTTTGATTTTCAAATCGCCAAAACGGGTAAACAGCCAGCCGTTACGCGCATTGCGGGTAGGCATGACGCAGTCGAACATATCCACGCCGTGTGCCACGCCGTACACTAAGTCTTCAGGCGTGCCGACGCCCATCAAATAATGAGGTTTGTGTTCCGGCAGGATAGGGCCGACGGCGCGCAACATGCGGTACATTTCGGGCTTAGGTTCGCCAACGGACAAGCCGCCGATGGCCAAGCCGGGGAAGTCGAGCTCTTCCAAACCTTTCAGCGATTCTTCGCGCAAATCTTCATACATTGCGCCTTGTACAATGCCAAACAGCGCATTTGGGTTTTTCAGGTCTTCAAAAGCCTTTTTGCTTCGCTCCGCCCAGCGCAGGCTCATTTGCAGCGATTTTTGCGCTTGGCTGTGCGTTGCTTCGCCAGGGGTGCACTCGTCCAACTGCATCACGATGTCGGAATTCAACACGGTTTGGATTTTCATCGACACTTCGGGCGAGAGGAACAGTTTGTCGCCGTTGATCGGGCTTTGGAATGTACAGCCTTCTTCGGTCAGCTTGCGCATGTCGGACAACGAGAATACTTGGAAGCCGCCCGAGTCGGTCAAAATCGGCTTGTCCCAGCCAATGAATTCGTGCAAGCCGCCGAATTGTTCGATGACTTCCAAACCCGGGCGCAGCCACAGATGGTAAGTGTTGCCTAAGATGATTTGCGCTTTGATGTCATGCAGGTTTTGCGGGTTCATCGCTTTGACCGAACCGTAAGTGCCGACCGGCATAAATACAGGCGTTTCGATTTTGCCGTGGTTCAGTTCCAAAGTGCCGCGTCGGGCATGACCGTCTTTTTTGTGTAAGGTAAATTTGAGCATAGTAATTAAGAGATTGGGCGTTCGCGTGTGTGCGAAATGAAAGGGCAGATTATAAAGGATTTTTCGTTGGTTGACGGCTGGATTTTATCTTTGTCAAAACAATGCTTCAGACGGCCTGAATAATAGAAGAAATAAAAAATGAGGCATAAATCAAACAAAAATATCCAGGCCGTCTGAAAAGTATTTACAGATGCTTGCAAAAGGGAACACGCTTCGTTACAATAAGCGACTTAGATGAAGGCACATAGCTCAGTTGGTTAGAGCACCACCTTGACATGGTGGGGGTCGTTGGTTCGAGTCCAATTGTGCCTACCAAATTTCCATAACGGCTTTATGCCGTTATTTTTTAATGTTTTGGAGCTTTCTGATGTTGAACATTACCTTGCCGGACGGTTCGGTCCGCCAATATAAATCACCCGTTACCGTGGCGCAAATTGCAGCGTCTATCGGTGCAGGTTTGGCAAAGGCAACGGTAGCAGGCAAGGTTAACGGTAAATTGGTGGATGCTTGCGATCCGATTACCGAAGATGCCCACGTTCAAATCATTACGCCTAAAGACAAAGAAGGCGTGGAAATTATCCGCCACTCCTGCGCGCACTTGGTCGGTCATGCGGTCAAGCAGCTCTACCCTGATGCCAAAATGGTTATCGGCCCGGTGATTGAAGACGGGTTCTATTACGATATTGCAACTGAAAAACCATTTACGCCTGATGATGTAGCCGCCATCGAAGCGCGCATGAAAGAATTGATTGCACAAGACTACGACGTCATTAAAGTGATGACGCCCCGTGCAGAAACCATCAAAATTTTCCAAGATCGCGGCGAAGAGTACAAATTGCGTCTGATTGAAGACATGCCTGAAGTGGAAGCAATGGGTATGTATCATCATCAAGAATACGTCGATATGTGCCGCGGTCCTCACGTTCCCAATACCCGTTTCTTGAAAAACTTCAAGCTGACCAAACTGGCAGGCGCATACTGGCGCGGCGACAGCAACAATGAAATGCTGCAACGTATTTACGGTACAGCCTGGGCAAGTAAAGACGAATTAAAAGCCTATATCCAACGCATCGAGGAAGCGGAAAAACGCGACCACCGTAAGCTGGGTAAACAATTGGATTTGTTCCACCTGCAAGATGAAGCGCCGGGTATGGTGTTCTGGCATCCTAAAGGCTGGGCTTTGTGGCAAGTGATTGAGCAGCATATGCGCAAAGAGCTGAATGCTGCCGGTTATAAAGAAGTGAAAACGCCTCAGATTATGGATAAAACCTTCTGGGAAAAATCCGGCCACTGGGAAAACTATAAAGACAATATGTTCGTGACCAGTTCCGAAAAACGCGAATACGCGGTTAAACCGATGAACTGTCCGGGTCATGTGCAAATTTTCAATAACGGCTTGCGTTCATATCGCGATTTGCCAATGCGTTTGGCTGAGTTCGGTTCTTGCCACCGCAATGAACCAAGCGGTGCGTTGCATGGTCTGATGCGTGTTCGCGGTTTTGTGCAAGATGATGCGCATATCTTCTGTACCGAAGATCAAATCGTTGATGAAGCACGCGCATTTAATAAATTGTTGGTTCGCATTTACAAACAATTCGGTTTCCATGATGTTGCCGTGAAGTTGTCCCTCCGCCCTGAACAACGTGCAGGTTCTGACGAAGTCTGGGATAAAGCCGAACAAGGCCTGCGTGATGCGTTGACCGCTTGCGGCGTAGAGTGGGAAGAATTGCCTGGCGAAGGCGCATTCTATGGTCCTAAGATTGAGTACCATGTCAAAGATGCCTTGGGTCGCTCTTGGCAGTGCGGTACCCTGCAATTGGACTTCGTATTGCCGGAGCGTTTGAATGCAGAATATGTAACCGAAAACAACGACCGTGCGCGTCCTGTAATGTTGCACCGTGCTATTTTGGGTTCTCTGGAGCGCTTCATCGGTATTCTGATCGAAAACCATGCAGGCTCATTCCCATTGTGGCTTGCGCCGGTTCAAATGGTGATTATGAATATTACCGAGAACCAAGCAGATTATTGTCGCGAAGTGGCTGCCAAGTTGCAGGCGGCAGGCTTCCGTGTTGAATTGGATTTGCGTAACGAAAAAATCGGTTACAAAATCCGCGACAACAGCCAATACCGTTTCCCTTATCAAATCGTTGTCGGCGATAAAGAGAAACAAGAAAACAAAGTTGCGGTACGCCGCAAAGCAGAAGACTTGGGTTCTTTGAATGTCGATGATTTCATTGCACAATTGCAGCAAGAAATCACCGACGCCCTCGTCAATCATTAATTTTTATAGGAGTATTCATCATCGCTCAAGAACGCGAAGCACGAATCAATGGTGAAATTACCGCCAAAGAAGTGCGATTAATCAGTGAGTCAGGCGATCAGCTTGGTGTCGTTTCAGTTCGTGAAGCTCTGGCTATGGCCGAAGAGCAAGATGTCGATTTGGTAGAGATTTCCCCGACTGCCAAACCGCCTGTATGCAAACTGATGGATTACGGTAAATACAAATACCAACAAGCCAAGAAGCGCGACGAAGCCAAGAAAAACCAAAAGCAGGTACAAATTAAGGAAATTAAATTCCGTCCGGGTACAGATGAAGGCGACTATCAAATCAAGATGCGCAACATCAACCGCTTCCTTGCCGATGGTGACAAAGTCAAAGTAACATTGCGTTTCCGCGGTCGTGAAATGGCCCACCAACAACTGGGTGCCCAACTGCTTGAGCGCGTAAAAGAAGATTTGGCAGAAGTAGCGCAAATCGAGTCCTTCCCTAAAATGGAAGGCCGCCAAATGGTGATGATGATTGCGCCTAAGAAAAAATAAAGCTATAATCCAAGGCTTATTTCGATTGCCGCTCGAAATAAGGTTTAATTAGCGGCAAAAACCGTGGTATTTTGGGTTTCAAGTGTTTGAAATTTATTTCAAAACCCCCTTATACCTTATCTAATAACGAATGGAGTTTTCCAATGCCTAAAATGAAAACCAAGTCTAGCGCGAAAAAACGCTTTAAAGTACTGGGTAACGGTGGTGTAAAACGCGGTCATGCGTTCAAAAGTCACATCCTGACCAAAAAAACCACTAAAACTAAACGTCAATTGCGCGGCACCGCTATGGTGGATTCACGCGATTTGGCTTCTGTTGCTAAAATGTTGCCCTACGCTTAAGGAGTTTAGAATATGCCACGCGTAAAACGCGGTGTTACCGCTCGTGCTCGTCACCAAAAAGTCTTCGCGTTAGCCAAAGGCTATCGCGGTCGTCGTAAAAACGTTTACCGTGTTGCCAAACAAGCGGTAATGAAAGCCGGTCAATACGCATACCGTGACCGTCGCCAACGCAAACGTCAATTCCGTCAACTGTGGATCGTTCGTATTAACGCAGGTGCCCGCGAAAATGGTCTGTCTTACAGCAAATTCATGAACGGCCTGAAACGCGCTGCTATCGAAATCGACCGCAAAGTATTGGCTGATTTGGCTGTATTCGACAAAGCTGCATTTGCACAATTGGTTGAAAAAGCTAAAGCTGCTTTGGCTGCTTAATTCGATAAGATTATTTAAAAAGGAAGCTTATGCTTCCTTTTTTCTTTTCCAGAAGAAACTCTATGTAGTTGATTTTCTTTCTTTAAACTCTATTTTTTTATACTGATTTGCGATAAAATAGGCCCCTCTTATCAAACGGATTGGCCGCACTAATACAAAAGGCCGTCTGAACAGGTTTGCAATCAAACCCAACAGACGGCTTTGTTGTTTCAGACGGCCTGCCATCAACAAACAGACGATAAACTACTATGGAAAATGTAAACCGTATCGTTGCAGAAGGTATTGCCGCTATTGAAGCCGCGCAAGACTTCAATGCCTTAGAACAAATTAAAGCACGCTATCTTGGTAAAACCGGCGAATTGACCGGTCTTTTGAAAACTTTGGGTCAAATGTCTCCTGAAGAGCGTAAAACCATAGGCGCGCACATCAACGAATGCAAAAATCAGTTTCAGACGGCCTTTAATGCCAAACGCGATGCTCTGAATGAAGCCAAGCTGCAAGCCCAATTGGCTGCAGAAGCCTTGGATATTACTTTGCCGGGCCGTGCACAAGAGCATGGAGGTTTGCATCCAGTTACTTTGACTTTGCAACGTGTGGTTGAGCTGTTTCACGGTATGGGTTTCGAAGTGGCGGACGGCCCTGAAATCGAAGACGATTTCCACAATTTCCAAGCCTTAAATATTCCTGCAAATCACCCTGCGCGTGCGATGCAAGATACCTTCTACGTTGAAAACGGCGACGTTTTGCGTACACACACTTCGCCTATTCAAATCCGCTATATGCTCGACAAAAAAGAGCCGCCTATCCGCATTATTGCCCCCGGCCGCGTTTACCGTGTGGACAGTGATGCCACTCACTCGCCTATGTTCCATCAGGCCGAAGGTTTGTGGGTGGAAGAGGGCGTCACTTTTGCCGATTTGAAAGCAGTGTTTACTGACTTTATCCGTCGCTTCTTTGAACGCGATGACCTGCAAGTACGTTTCCGTCCGTCTTTCTTCCCGTTCACCGAGCCTTCTGCCGAAATCGACATCATGGGCGAAAACGGCAAATGGTTGGAAGTAGGTGGTTGCGGTATGGTACATCCTAACGTATTGAAAAACGTCAATATCGACCCTGAAAAATATACCGGTTTCGCTTTCGGTATCGGTCTCGACCGCTTTGCCATGTTACGCTACAACGTCAATGACCTGCGCTTGTTCTTCGATAATGATTTGAACTTCTTGAAGCAGTTTAAATAAATTTCAGATGGTCTTTTGATAGGCCGTCTGAAAAAGTGAATAGATATTACTGATTTCGTCTGATAAAAATTTGTTTCAGACGGCTTGATAGTAGAGAAAATAATATGCAATTTCCTTATTCATGGCTGAAAACCCAAGCCAATCCTGATCTTTCTGCCGATAAACTGGAACATCTTTTGACCATGGCCGGTTTGGAAGTGGAAGAAATCAATACTGCCGCCCCTGCTTTCAGTGGCGTGGTTGTTGCCGAAGTAAAATCCGTTGAGAAACATCCTGATGCAGACCGTTTGAACGTTACCCAAGTTGATGCCGGTACGGGCGAGTTGGTTCAGATTGTTTGTGGTGCGCCGAATGTCAAGCCGGGCATTAAAGTGCCGTGTTCGCTGCCGGGTGCCGTTTTGCCGGGCAATTTCAAAATTAAGCCGACTAAAATGCGCGGTGTACCATCAAACGGTATGCTGTGTTCGACCAATGAACTGGGTTTGCCTGATGATGGTGTAGACGGTCTGCACATTCTGCCCGAAGATGCGCCTGTCGGTACCAATATCCGCGAATACTTGGATTTGGACGATACGCTGTTTACGCTGAAAATTACGCCCAACCGCGCTGACTGCTTGAGCGTTAAGGGTATTGCGCGTGAGGTTTCTGCGTTGACGCAATGTGCGTTTACGCCTGTCAAAATTCAGACGGCCTCTATCGGCAGCGAGAAAAAACAGGCTGTCCGTATTGATGCGCCGGCTGACTGCGGTCGTTTTATCAGCCGCGTGATTGAAAATGTCAATGCGAAAGCGCCTACTCCTGATTGGATGAAACAACGTTTGGAACGCAGCGGTATCCGCAGCATTTCCGCATTGGTGGACATCGGCAACTATGTCATGCTGGAAATCGGTCAGCCTATGCATGTTTTCGATGCCGATAAGCTGTCGGGCAGTTTGATTGTCCGCCGTGCTCAAAATGGCGAGACGTTGGCGTGTCTGAATGAGAAGACCGTTACTTTGGCTGACAATACATTGGTGGTCGCTGATGAAAAAGGTGTGTTGAGCTTGGCCGGTTTGATGGGCGGCGAGGCAAGTGCGGTTTCTGATGAGACGCAAAATATTGTATTGGAAGCGGCTTGGTTTGCCCCGGAGATTATTGCCGGTAAATCCCGTCAATACGGTTTTGGTTCGGATTCTTCTTTCCGCTTTGAACGCGGTGTGGATTACCGCTTGCAAGCTGATGCCATTGAGCGTGCTACCGAATTGGTGTTGCAGATTTGCGGTGGCGCGGCCGGTGAAATGGTTGAGGCACAAGGCAAATTGCCTGAGGCAAAACAGGTCGAATTGCGTTTGGGCCGTCTGAAAACGGTATTGGGCGTTGAAATTCCTGCCGAGCAAGTCGAAATTATCTTGCAACACTTGGGTTTGCAGCCTGAGAAAACCGCAGAAGGCTTCCGTGTCACTTCTCCTAGCTTCCGTTTCGATATCGAAATCGAAGCCGATCTGATTGAAGAAATCGGCCGTGTTTACGGTTATGAAAATATCCCTGACGACTATACTTCAGGCCGTCTGAAAATGTTGGCTCTGCCTGAAACCAAACGCCCGCGTTTTGCGGTTTATAACGAAATGGCGGCACGCGGTTACCGTGAAGTGGTCAGCTATGCGTTTGTGGATGAGCAATGGGAGCAAGACTTTGCTGCCAATACCCGTCCTATCCGCCTGCAAAATCCGTTGGCGGCGCAGTATGCCGTCATGCGTTCTACGCTTATCGGTGGCTTGGTGGAAGTTTTGCAAAACAATTTGAACCGTAAGCAAAACCGTGTACGCGTATTTGAAATTGCCCGCGTGTTCCGCAAAGATTCGGCTGATCAATTTGTTCAAAACGAACGTATCGGCGGTTTGTGGTATGGCTCCGTGTTGCCCGAGCAATGGGGTGAGAAAACACGCAACGTAGATTTCTACGATATGAAAGCCGATGTTGAGAGCCTTTTGAAAAACAAAGAGGTATCCTTTGTGAAGACCGAACATCCGGCATTGCATCCTGGACGTGCCGCCAATATTGTTTCAGACGGCAAAGTAGTTGGTTTTGTTGGCGAGTTGCATCCGAAATGGCTGCAAAAATATGATTTGCCACAAGCGCCGCTGGTGTTTGAAATCGATATGGATGCGGTATTGGGTCGTGAGAAAACCCGTTATCAGACCGTATCCAAATTCCAGCCTGCACGCCGAGATTTGGCATTTGTAATGCCTGAAGCTGTAACGCATGATGATTTGTTAAATGCCCTGAAAGCGGCGGCGAACAAGCTGGTTCAAGAAATCAGCGTATTTGACGTTTACCGTGGTACAGGCGTGCCTGAAGGCATGAAGAGCGTTGCCGTCAAAATCATTTTGCAGGATATGGAAAACACGCTGACAGATGAAGTCATCGAGCCTTTGGTTGCGAAAATGATTAAAGCCGCAGCCGAAAAAGACGCGCAACTTCGCGCTTAAAATGAAGATAAAAGTTGTCGCCAAAAATTGCCAATCATATTTGATTTTTTGGTGAGGACTTGATTTTTAAAAGAATTTTGGTAATAATTGCACCAGTTTGAATGAAGGTAAACACATGACACTAACTAAAGCAGAATTGGCCGATATTTTGGTCGACAAAGTCAGCAACGTCACCAAAAATGATGCCAAAGAAATCGTCGAGCTCTTTTTTGAAGAAATCCGCAGCACTTTGGCGCGTGGCGAAGAAATTAAAATTTCCGGTTTCGGCAATTTCCAATTGCGCGACAAACCTCAACGCCCGGGCCGTAACCCTAAAACCGGCGAAGAAGTGCCGATTACCGCACGCCGTGTGGTAACTTTCCATGCCAGCCAAAAACTTAAAGGCATGGTGGAGCATTACTATGACAAACAACAATAACCCGGTTATTCCTGCCAAGCGTTATTTTACGTTGGATGAAATGTGCCAATTGGTGCAAATCAGTCCGGATCAGTTTGCCCAATGGCAACATGAAAATAATGTTGTGATTGGATACGGTGGCGATAGATATACGCGCTCAGATGTCGTTAAGTTGTTGAAACTGAAAGATACGTTTGAACCGTATATCGATACGTTCAACCGTGGCGCTTTGGATGCAAACGGCAATCCTGCCGCCAATGCGGAAGAAGTCCGTCATGGTCTGATGCAGATTTTGTCTGATTTGGAGCGTCATCTGGGTTCTGAACAACAAAACCACCATGTCGAGCCGTAATCGATAAGGAAATTGTGATCAAAAGTGCGAAGGCATACAAAGATTTGCATGATTGATTATTGTAAAGGCTGTTTGAATTGTTTTCAGACGGCCTTTATTGTTTTATATTGCTTTCGAAATATCAGAATCTTGATTGCAAATGATTCTATGAAATAGCCGTAAATGTTATACTTAGCCTCTTGTTTGCCGATTGGGAAAAGCGGCCATTTGTTTTTTGCGGCAGACTAAGTTTTTTACAATAAAATGTAACGGCAGAATAGATTAGGCTGTCGGACAACATTCAAATCGATGAAATGGATAGCAGAAAATGAGCAGAATCCAACAAACTTTCTCAGCGCTCAATGGCGCAAAAGCTCTGATTCCTTATATTACGGTGGGTGATCCCAACCTTGAGACGACCTTGGCATTGATGCACAGCCTGGTGGCTAACGGTGCCGATATTTTGGAACTGGGTGTGCCGTTTTCTGACCCGATGGCGGATGGTCCAACCATTCAGCGTGCGGCCGAAAGGGCGTTGGCAAATCATGTTTCTTTGCACGACGTATTGGAAACAGTACGTTTGTTCCGCCAAACCAATGATAAAACGCCGATTGTGTTAATGGGCTATTTGAACCCAGTACATAAAATGGGTTATCAGGCGTTTGCACAAGCGGCTGCCGACGCGGGCGTAGATGGTGTATTGACTGTGGATTCCCCGGTAGAAACCATTACCCCGCTGCATGACTCGTTGAAAGCGCAAGGTATTGATTGTATTTTCCTTATTGCGCCGACAACAACTGAAGAGCGTATTCAAACGATTGCCAAAGTAGCCGGTGGTTTTGTGTATTATGTATCGCTCAAAGGTGTAACCGGTGCGGCAAGTTTGGATACTGAAGAAGTTTCGCGTAAAATAGAGCTTTTGCGCAAATATATTGATATTCCGATCGGTGTCGGCTTCGGCATTAATAATGCAGAGAGTGCGCGTAAGATTGGCGCAGTAGCGGATGCCGTTATTGTCGGCAGCCGTATCGTCAAAGAGATTGAAAGCCAGGCAGGTAGCGAGGCTGAAGCGGTAGGCGTGTTGGTTAAAGAGTTGAAAGACGCGATTCGCTAAATTTTTTATTCCATTGTTTCAGACGGCCTTGCATTCAACAGGCCGTCTGAATTCTGAATTCCAAGGAGTCATTCATGAGCTGGCTAGATAAAATTCTTCCTCCGAAAATTAAAAACCGAAGCAGTTCGTCCAGCGTCCCTGAAGGCCTGTGGCACAAATGTCCGTCTTGTTCGGCAACGGTTTATTCAACCGAGTTGAAGCAAAACAGCGAAGTCTGCCCGAAATGTAATCATCACAATCCGCTTTCTGCGCGCGAACGTTTGAATCTGCTTTTGGATGAAGAAGGCCGTGAAGAGATTGCAGCCAATATTAAACCGACCGACCCGCTGAAATTCAAAGACAGTAAAAAATATCCCGACCGCCTCGCGGCTGCGCGTAAAGCAACCGGCGAAGACGATGCATTGGTTGTTATGAAAGGCACCATGAATGGCCTGCCTGTCGTTGTGGCTGCGTTTGAATTCCGTTTTATCGGCGGCTCTATGGGCTCGGTCGTGGGCGAGCGTTTCGTTCAGGGTGTACGCCGTGCCGTTGCAGATAATTGTTCGTTTATTTGCGTAGCGGCTTCCGGTGGTGCGCGTATGCAGGAAGGGGTCAACTCTTTGATGCAGATGACGAAGACCAGCGCGGCTTTGCATTTGCTGACTGAAAAACGTCTGCCGTTTATTTCCGTATTGACTGACCCAACCATGGGCGGCGTGTCTGCCAGCTTTGCCTTCTTGGGTGATGTGGTTTTGGCAGAACCGAATGCGCTGATTGGTTTTGCCGGTCCGCGCGTTATCGAGCAGACTGTACGTGAAACCTTGCCGGAAGGTTTCCAACGTGCAGAATTTTTGTTGGAGAAGGGCGCAATTGACCAAATCGTCGATCGCCGTTCCATGAAAAAACGTATCAGCGATTTGATTACCTTGTTGCGTCATGAGGACAAAGTAACCGCTGCTTGATGGGCATAATAAAAAAGGCCGTTTGAAAATCATTTTTCAGACGGCCTTTTGTTTGACGATTAGGCAGTCAATGCGGCTTTCAAAACCTTGTTGACTTCACCCATATCGGCTTTGCCGGCCAGACGGGTTTTCAATACGCCCATGACTTTGCCCATATCGGCCATGCCTGACGCACCGGTTTCTGCAACGGCTGCTTCAACGGCAGTTTTGATTTCTTCTGCGGACATCATTTGCGGCAGGTAGCGGTTGAGGATTTCGATTTCTGCGTTTTCTTTGTCAGCCAAATCTTGACGGCCGGCTTCGGTATAGATTTTGGCGCTGTCTTTGCGCTGTTTCACCATTTTGGTCAGAATGGAGATGACTTTGGCGTCATCGGCCTCAGTACGCTCGTCTACTTCAAATTGTTTGATGGCGGCATTAATCAGGCGGATGGTGCTTAAAGATACTTGGTCTTTGGCACGCATGGCGGTTTTCATGTCTTCGGTTAATTGTGTTTTTAGGCTCATAATGTTCTCACTTTATATAAAAGATGCCGTCTGAAAAACAAAACACACCGCAAAGCTGCCCTTGCGGTGTGTCGTTTATCACAGGGCAGGCCTGTAATTAGTACATTTTAGGAGGCAGTTGTTGGCTGCGCAGACGTTTTTGCAGACGTTTGGCTGCAGCAGCTTTTTTGCGTTTGCGTTCGGTAGTTGGTTTTTCGTACGCTTCACGGGCGCGCAGTTCGGTCAACAGACCGGTTTTTTCTACGGCGCGTTTGAAACGACGCATGGCAACTTCAAATGGTTCATTCTCTTTAACACGAATAGCTGGCATTTTATTTCCTTTAAATTTTGTTCAATCAAACCGTTTTAAGAAATAGGGGACGGCTTGTCATAATGGGGTAGTTGTTGTATCGCTGGTTTGCCGAGGGCAGGGCGGGATACGCGCCGTGATGTAAACATCACCTCCTAACAAGTCGGCTTTTGCCGTGCAAGTGACCTTTTGGGTCAGAAACAATCGGGCGATTATCTTATAAACCCGATAGTCTGTCAAGATTGCAGGCCGTCTGAACGTTTGATTCTGTCTCACTTTTCAGACGGCCTATCGGGTATTAATAACGGCCGGGAACCGTACCCATACGTTGTTTCAACGAAGTTTGCGGCTCGTTGAACAATGACGCGTAATAAGTCGCGTTGGTCATGACTTTTTTCACGTAGTCACGGGTTTCGGTGAATGGGATGGTCTCAGCGTAGATGGCGCCTTCCAAAGGTGAAGAAGCCTGCCAGTTGCGGGCGCGGCCTGGGCCGGCGTTGTAGCCTGCGGTGGCCATCACTTCGTTATTTTGCAGGCGGCGTTTGGCATCTGCCATGTACCACGTACCCATGCGGATGTTGCCGTCCATGGTGTAGAGTTCGCTGCTGCTCATGCCGATTTTGCCGGCGATTTCGCGGGCGGTTGCAGGCATGACCTGCATCAAGCCTTGTGCGCCGACGCTGGATTGTGCGCCCATGACAAAGCGGCTTTCTTGGCGAATCAAACCGTAAACCCATGCCGGGTCAATGCCTGCCTGTGCGGCATAGCGGACGGTCAGGTCTTTAAACGGAGAGATATAGCGCAGTTTGTAGTTGAGTTTGTGGTCGGTACGGTCTGCGCTGTTGATCGCCATGTCGTAGAACTGGTTGTCAAAAGCGACTTGTGCGGCAGTCAGCAGGTTGTCTTCGTTGAAGTCGCGGGTGGCAAAACGCCATTCTGCCTGTGCCTGACGGCGCATTTTGGAGTCGCCGTTGCTTTGGCTGTTTTTAAACAGAACCAATGCGCGTTTGATGGCGCCGTCTTCGCTCATGCGGCGGATGTCTCTGGCATCGGCATCGGAAACATTGTTGCGCGTATTGATGCGGCGGCCCAGCTCTTCACCTGCCAATACAGCGTAGAAATTGCGGCCGGAAGCAGCGGCTTTTTCATACATTTCTTTGGCTTGGCTGCTTTTGCCTTGTGCGGCAAAGCTGCGGCCCAGCCAATATTGCCATGTCGGGTCTTTTTGCAGTTTTTCAGGCATATGCTGAATCACGCTTGCCAATTCGTCCCAACGTTGCAGGCGCAAAGCGGCGCGTGCGTACCATTCCAATTGCTCGTTGGTCAGTTGCTTGCGGTCGGAAACGCGGCCGTAGTAGCTCAAAGCAGTCGGCATGTTTTGGCTTTGTGCATGGTAGTGGCCCAATACGCCCCATGCGAAGCTGCGTTGTTCGCGACTGAGGCCGGATTCCATGTCGGACAGGGTGGCGGCGGCAGAAGCGGATTTGCGTGCATCTTTGCCGATTACGCTCAACAGGCTGTATTCGGTCGCACCTTGCGCGCCACCTTCAAACGAGCTGCCCAATGCGGCGGCGAGGTTGCGTGCATCCGTGGTTTGGCTGTTGCTCAACAAGCCGCGCACGCGACGCCATGCGTCGTTGGTGTTCAGACGGCCTGAAGCTGCCGCGCTTTCAACCAAGCGTGTACAGCCGGCAGGCAGTTTGCCGGTCACGCGAACCAGCTCGGCGGCTTTGCTGTAATTGCCGCTGCTCAAATCGGCATAACATTGCACTTCTTGTGCGACGCCGGCGGCGTTCAATTTGCCGAATTCTTGACGGAATAAATCCCATTGGCCGCGCGCGCCCAAGGTTTTCAGCCATTCGTTGCGGACGTTTTCAGCCATTGCGCTGTCGCTGGCTTGGGATAAAAATTGTTGTACCCAAGCATCGTCGCCGCGTTTGGCGGCATCGACGGCGCTTTGGTATTGGCTGTAATCGGACAGGACTTTGGACTCGCTGTCGGCGCGGCGTGAAGGAATAGAAGTGGATTTAGGCTGAACGACGCTTTCGGTGTTCGAAGCAGTCGGTGTGTTTTGGGTGGCGCACGCCGATAAAACAGCGGCGGTAATCAAGCTGAGGGAGAGAGGGAAAAGACGTTGAACGTTCATTGGATACCGTGTCGTTTTTAGAATCAAAATAGCTGCTTATTTTAAATGATTTATGCGGAATAACCGAATTACAAACCGATATTTACATTTTCAAAGCCCGGAAATGACTCAGGCCGTCTGAAATATGAAACACTTTTGAGGTATTCCTAATTCAGACGGCCTGTTATGAAGGAAGTCGTTAATCGGGTTTGTGTTCGATGTAGTCTTGCGGTTTGTCGGCTTTGCCGGTGCGCGTAACCGTGTATTCGCCTTCGATAATGTCTTCATCATCTTTGGCAGGGCCATAAGTCTGGCGGCTTTGGAAAGACTGTGCAGAAGAAACCGGCGTATTGCCTTTAAACGGAATCAGCAAGAGTAGGGCGACGGCGGTTGAAATAAAACCTGGGCTGAGCAGGAAAACCGCGGCGGCAGTATAGCGAATCGGCCACAGCATCTGATAGAGGGAAATGTTTTGGCCGCTGCGGACGGCTGCACCTGCGAGCAAAAGGCCGGAAATGCCGGTATGGCGCAGCATAAAGATACCGCTGATAAAGCTGACGGCCATCACAAACAGCGTCCAACCGCCGCCAAGCCAGTCGGCAACCCAGACGATGGACATGATTTCCAAAAAGATTAAAACCAAAAAACCGATTCCAAAATACTGCATAAGTGTTTGTTCCTTCATTCAACGGATAGTGTCGATTGTGTTTTATCTAGATAAAGATAAACCTTATTTTTTCAAGCAAATGCTGTGTGAAAAAGGGTAAACGGGCGATGAGGCCGTCTGAACGGAGATAAAAAGAAGACAGATGTTTCAGACGGCCTTTAGATATTTTATCGCATCACATTGTTCCAATCGCTTTCAAAATAGCTGACGAGGATTTGGTTGTTCAAATAATTTGCTTCAACCTTGCGCCTTGCCATATCGGGCGGAAAACGGAACATTTCGGCAGCGGTCTGGGCATTGAGATAGCGGGTGGGTACGTCGAATTTTTGCGGAATGGGGAAGTTTTGGTCAAACCCTGCCAGCACAAATCCCCATTCGCCAAAGGAGGGGACGTAGACATGATAGGGCGCGGTGTTCAA
Organism: Neisseria sp. HMSC078C12; assembly: GCF_001838065.1. Taxonomy (NCBI): domain Bacteria; kingdom Pseudomonadati; phylum Pseudomonadota; class Betaproteobacteria; order Neisseriales; family Neisseriaceae; genus Neisseria; species Neisseria sp. HMSC078C12. The sequence continues at coordinate 253,325 of NZ_KV835584.1, forward strand.
CTTGGCCGCTTCGAGGGTGGCGACGACCGACCAGTAGGCGTTGGGGGCGAAGTAGGGGGAGGTGGATTGGACGACGATTTTGCCCTGCGGCTGAAGATGGCGGGCAACGAGGCGGTACATGGGGACGGAGTAGAGTTTGCCCAGCGAGAAATTGGAGGGGTCGGGCAGGTCGATGATGATAACGTCGAATTTTTCAGACGACCCTTCCAGCCATTTGGCAGCATCGTCGTTGACGACGTGCATTTTTGGGTGGGACAGCGAGCCTTGGTTGAGCGCGCTTAAGGTGGCGGAGGTTTTAAAAGTAGCGGTCATGTCGGGGTCGAGATCGACCAAAGTAACATTTTTGACCTGCGGATATTTCAAGACTTCGCGTGCCGCCAAGCCGTCGCCGCCGCCGAGAATCAGGACGCGTTCGGCATTGGGAACCATCTGCATGGCGGGCAGAACGAGTGCTTCGTGGTAACGGGCTTCGTCTCGTGAGGAGAATTGCAGGTTGCCGTTGATGTAGAGGCGGGTGTCGTCTTTCCAGCGGGTAACGACCAGCCGCTGGTAGGGCGAGTGGCTTTGATAGACGACGGGATCGCCGAAATAGCTTTGTTCGGCTTTGAAGGAAATGCGGTCTGCGTAGGCGAAGGTGATGGCGAGGATGGACAAGACAATCAGCGAACGCAGGCGGATGGCGCGGTAGCGGGGCAGTTCGGCTTTGAAGACGCGCGCGGTCAGATAGGCGACGGCGGCATTGAGGATGCCGAACAAGAGGGCGGAACGTGCCATGCCGAGTTTGGGGGCGAGCAGGAGAGGAAATAATAACGAGACGGCAAGTGCACCCAAGTAGTCGAAGGTCAGGACTTTGGAAACGAGTTCTTTAAACTCCGCGCCTTTGCGGTTTAACACGCGCATGACCAACGGAATTTCCATGCCGACAACTGCGCCGACAATCAGCACAAAGGCGTAGAGCAGGGTGCGGAACGGGGCGGCGGATAAACCGAAGGCCACAAATAATGCCAGCGCAGAAATGCCGCCGATGATGCCGACCAAAAGTTCGATTTCGATAAATCGGTGCAATACGTCTTTATCTTTGATGTATTGGGTCAGGTGCGCACCTATGCCCATCGAGAAAAGATAAAGCCCGATGACGGAGGAAAACTGCAAAATACTGTCGCCCAAAAGATAGCTTGCGAGTGCGGCGATGATGAGCTCGTAAGCGAGGCCGCAGCTGGCGACGATAAAAACGGAGATAATGAGGGTGCGGTGGGCATTCATGATGACGTTTTTGTGGCTTGAGTGTGGGCAATGTAATGATTTTTAAGGTGGGCTGCAAGTTTATTTATAGGATGTAGAAAAGGCCGTCTGAACGAATTGTTTCAGACGGCCTTTAATCTGTCAGGCATTAATAGCGGTGTTTGAATACCATGCCCACTGCGTAAGAAGATTTTTTCGGCAAATCTTCGTCGTATTTCGGATTGACGTTTTCTTTCAACCAGCCGGCGCCGAGTGTGGCGGTTGTCCGTTTGGAGAAGCTGTAATCGGTGCTGACGGCGACGTGTTTGTAGTTTTCGCCGACAGAGCTTTTACCGTAGGCGAAGCCGATTTGAGGTTTGAAATTGCCTACTTTGTATGAGCCGGACACCATAAATTCTTTGGTGTTGTTAATTTCTTTGTCGTAAGAACCGGCTACGTTGCCTGCCGCATCTTTCCATACGCCCCAGCAGCTGAAGCCGTCGCAAGTGTTTTTGGCGTATTGGAACGCGGCATCGACGGAGATTTTGTCTTTGCTGTATCCGGCCATGAAAGCGTGGGCTTGGAAGTCTTTGGTTTCGGTTGGAGAGTCGTTGGGTGCGTATTCGGCAGCGTAGTGGGCGTTAAAGCCGTTGTTGGGGTGGTAGTAGTCCACGCCCCAGCCGAAGACCCAGTCGCCGTCACGTTTTTTGTCCGGATTCCAGTCGTTGTTGTTGCGCGCGGCATTGGAGCCGGGGGAGACGTTGAATTTGAATTGGAAACCGTTTTTCCAAGGTGACTCATAAGCCATAGAAACGCGGCGTTGGCCGAAACGGGAAATTTTGCCGAATTCCAAAATCGGGCTGTTGGTGTCGAAAGGGTTCAGATAGATGCTGTTCATAGGGGTACTGATGTAACCCATTTTGACGGTGCCGAGGTTTTTGTAGCTGTTGAGCGCAACGTATGAGTCAGCAGTACCCCAGCCGCCCCAGCGGTCGGAATCGAAGTAAATAAAGGAGCCAAGTTGCCATTTCAACCATAAGTCGTTGTTGAGCGGTACTTCATCGGAGAGATAAAGACTGGAACTTTTATCGGAAATGGTTGTAGAGGTTACACCGGTTTTATTGTTGTGTTCGACCTCGGTCATGATGTAGATGGTACCGCTCATTTTAGGTTCGGCGTGGGCGATGCTAATGGAAGAACCGATGAGGGTAGTGGCAACAAAACAAGATAACTTGTTCATTTTGTTCTCCTTTTATGTCTTTTTCTTAATTGGGGACGGGAAATTCGGATAATCTTATTTGACAAATTATAAAAAATCAATACATTTGTAACTTATCGTAGGATAAATTGAAAAATAGTTTTCAGTTACGTATTTTTGTGTTAATTTGCCAACAATCTTGGACGGCTGCTTTTATTTCGATGGTATAGGTAGTTTTAAACACTATTTTTATATCTGGAAATAGAGGATTTAACTGGGTTTAAAAACCTCAAATATTTGTAGTTAAGTGTAGTTTGAATAATCAGGCCGTCTGAAAAAGAAGAATACCCAAAAGAAGGAATGAAATATGGCCGGAAAAACCTATCCGCTGTTGGCTGCATCATTGGCCGCCGTATTTGCGTTGTCGGCGTGCAGCCGCGATGTCAAACCCGCCCCTGAGTTTAAGCGTACTGATTATGAGCGCGTGGTGGTCAGCAACGGCGTCGAGCCGGGTACACTGGACCCGCAGATGAGCGGCGATATGGCGGCGGGTGCGATTATCCGCCAGCTGATGGATGGTTTGGTCGGTACGGATGCCGAAGGCAAAACCATTCCTGCTTTGGCGGAAAGATGGGAAAGCAAGGGCGAGCGTGTCTGGACTTTCCATCTGCGTGATGCCAAATGGAGCAATGGCGATCCGATTACCGCCGAGGATTTTGTGTACAGCTTCCGTCGTCTTGCCGATCCGGCCACGGGCGCACCTTTCGGCAGCTATTTGGTCGATGCCCAAGTGGAAAATGCGGAAGATATATTAAACGGCAAAGCCAAGCCTGAGACATTGGGCGTCAAGGCGTTGGACGCAAAAAACCTGCAATTTACGCTGATTGCACCCGTACCTTATTTCCCCGATATGCTGATTCAGCAATTCACATTTCCGGTGCACCGCGCCACTGTCGAAAAATACGGCAATAAGTGGACGCAGCCCGGTCATTATGTTTCCAGTGGCGCTTATCTGTTAACGGATTGGAAAGTCAACAGCCACATCAATATGGAACGCAACCCCAATTATTACGATAAAGACAAAGTGGCCATTCCGAAGGCGGTTTTCTTGTCAGGCAGCGGCGAGTACAACCGTTATCGCGCCAATGAAATTGATGTAACTTACGGTATTCCCAGCGATCAGGTTAAAGTGGCGGATATTGAGTTTCCGGGCCAAGTGAAACGTACAACTTCCTTGTGCAGCTGGTATTTGGAGCCGAACCACGAAGCGGCGCCGTTTAATGATCCGCGCGTCCGCAAGGCGCTTAATATGCTGACGCGCCGAGACATCGTCGTCAAAGTGGGCGGCCGTGGCGATACGCCTGCGTTCCAGTTGACACCGCCGCAAATGCAGGGCGTGATTCCTGTTTATCCGGAGTGGAAAGAGTGGACGCCTGAAAAACGCATCGAAACCGCACGCAAACTGTTGAACGAAGCAGGCTACAACGATGACCATCCGCTTGAGTTTGATATTTTGTACAGCACCAGCGAAGCGTCTAAAAAACAAATCACTGCCGTGCAGTCGGTGTGGAAGGCCGCCATTCCGTTCATCCGTCCGACTTTGTCCAACGAGGAATGGAAAACTTATTTGGATACGCGCGCGCAAGGCAATTTCAAGGTTTCGTTCAGCGGCTGGTGTTCCGATTTCAACGATCCGGCAGGTATGCTCAATATCTTGAAATCCAACAACTCAAACAATGCATTCCGCTACAAAAGCGCGGCGTTTGACGCATTTATGAACAATACGCTGAAAGATGGCGTCAGCAAGGAAGCGCGCAGCCAGCTCTATGCCGATGCGGAGAAGCAGCTTCAAGAAGACGCTGCGCTGATTCCGCTGTATCATCAGGTTGAAGTGCGTATGGTCAAACCTGATATTATCGGCTATTCCGACAAAGACCCTTTGCGGAACTACACGGTCAAGAGCTGGTCGTTCGCACCGAAAAAATAGATTGATGATAGACAGCACAAATTTTCAGACGGCCTTGATGACAGGGGCCGTCTGAAACAATAGGAGACATAACACATGAAATCTGTACAACAACGTTTGTCCGCTTTACGCGAAGCCATGAAAAAACATGGCGTGGACGCGTTTGTCATTCCTTCCGCCGATCCGCACCTTTCCGAATACCTGCCCGAGCATTGGCAGGCACGCCGCGATTTTTCCGGCTTTACCGGTTCGGCCGGTACTTTGGTGGTAACCGCCGATAAAGCTGGCGTGTGGACGGACAGCCGCTATTGGGAACAGGCCGGCCAACAGCTTGCGCCAAACGGCATCGAGCTGCAAAAAATGGGCGTTGATGCGCCTTATACCGAGTGGCTGGCACAAAATCTGCCCGAGGGCGCAGTAGTCGGCGCGCCTGCCGATATGTTCGCACTCAGCGGCGAGCGCGGTTTGAAACAGGCACTTTCCGCCAAAAACATCCGCCTCGAATACCCTGAAACCTTGTTGAACGAAGTGTGGGACGACCGTCCTGCATTGCCGACTCAGGAAATCTACGTTCACCATCCCGATTACGTTTCCGAAACCGCGGCCGAAAAACTGGCCCGTATCCGTGCGGCCATGAAAGAGCAGGGCGCAGATGCGCATTTGGTTTCTTCTTTGGACGACATCGCTTGGATTACCAATCTGCGCGGCGATGATGTGCCGTTTAACCCCGTGTTCTTGTCCCATTTGTTTATCAGCCAAGAAAAAGCCGTATTGTTTACCGATGCAGGCCGTCTGAAAGCCGAATCTGCCGAAGCCTTGAAAGCGGCAGGTTTTGAAGTGTTGCCTTATGCGCAAGCGGCGGACTATTTGGCAGGCGTTAAGGGTGCATTGTTGATTGATCCGAATAAAACCGCCGTCGGCACTTTGCGCCGCCTGCCTGAAGACGTTCGTTTGATTGAAGCCATCCACCCCAGCACATTCTTCAAATCGGTTAAATCCGATGCCGACATCGCCCATATCCGCAATACCATGGCGGAAGACGGCGCGGCATTGTGCGGCTTCTTTGCCGAGTTTGAACAAATCTTGGCAGACGGCGGCGAATTGAGCGAGCTGGACATCGACGGCATGCTCTATAAACACCGCAGCCAACGTCCAGGCTTTATTTCGCCAAGTTTCGACACCATCGCCGGCTACAATGCCAATGCCGCCTTGCCGCATTACAGCGCGACACCGGAAAACAACAGCAAAATCAAAGGCGACGGTATGTTGCTGATTGATTCCGGCGGCCAATACTGGGGCGGTACGACCGACATCACGCGCGTGGTGCCTGTCGGTAATCCGAGTGCGGCCATGAAGCGCGACTACACTTTGGTGTTGAAAGCGCATATTTCTCTGGCGGAAACCATTTTCCCTGAAAACATCAAAGGCCCGATGATTGATGCTATCTGCCGCAAATCACTCTGGCAGGCGCAATGCGATTACGGTCACGGTACAGGTCATGGCGTGGGCTATTTCCTCAATGTGCACGAAGGCCCACAAAGCATTGCCGTTGCCGCCGTACCGCAACCGCATCACGCAATGAAATCAGGTATGCTGACGTCCAACGAGCCGGGTCTTTACCGTCCGGGAAAATGGGGTATCCGTATCGAAAGCCTGGTCATCAACCGTCCGGTTGAAAACCCAGAGGAAACCGAGTTCGGCAAATTCCTGTATTTTGAAACTGTTACCCTCTGCCCAATCGATACGCGCCTCATCGATACCAAACTGATGACCGGCAGCGAAATCGAATGGCTGAACCAATATCACGCCGAAGTGCGCCGCCGTCTCGAGCCTTTGACAGAGGGCGCGGCCAAAGCATGGCTGATCGAACGCACCGAACCTTTGGCGCGTTAACGTGAAAGGCCGTCTGAAACGGCGGATACCAAGTTTCAGACGGCCTGATAACAACAATTATCTACAAACTACAAAACCTTACCCGACTCCGAATAAAAACAATAACCCGGTCGGAATAGAGAGAGAAACCGGCGCGGCGACGTTACAGATGCCTGCTGCCATTCATCCGATTTCCGCTTCAGGTCAGCTTTGTTTTCACGAGTCCGGTATGTTCAGACAGGACAGCCTGATTATGTTGAAATTCATCATCAAACGGATATGTGCTTCCATCCCGACCATGCTGGTGTTGATTACCGTATCGTTTTTCCTGATGCGGCTCGCACCGGGCAGCCCGTTCACAGGCGAACGCAATTTGCCGCCTGCGGTCATGGCCAACATCGAAGCCAAATACCACCTCAATGATCCGATGTACCTCCAATATTTCCACTACCTCAAGCAGTTGGCGCAGGGGGATTTGGGGCCGTCGTTCAAATATAAAGATTTCAGCGTTAATGAGTTGCTTGCCCAATCCCTGCCGGTATCGGCGGAACTCGGCTTCTACGCCTTTTTGATTGCCGCTATCTTCGGCATGTTTATCGGCATTATCGCCGCCTTAAAACAAAACAGTTGGCTGGATTATGCGCTGATGAGCGGTGCGATGACCGGTATCGTCGTTCCCAGCTTTGTGATGGCACCGGTATTGGTGCTGGTGTTTGCCGTCAGACTGCAATGGCTGCCTGCCGGCGGCTGGAACGATGGCGCACTGATGAACTTGATTCTGCCCGTCGTTACTTTGTCCATCGGTTATGTATCCAGTATCGCGCGGATTACGCGCGGCGCGATGATCGAAGTATTGAACAGCCCCTTTATCCGCACGGCACGCGCCAAAGGCCTGCCCATGAGCCGCATCATCCTGCGCCATGCGCTGCGTCCCGCCATGCTGCCGATTGTTTCTTTCTTAGGCCCGGCATTCGTCGGCATCATCACCGGCTCCATTGTGATTGAAAACGTGTTCGGTATTCCCGGCGTCGGACAATTGTTTGTCAACGGCGCGCTCAACCGCGACTACGGCATGATTTTGGGTTTGACGATTTTGGTGGGCATCATGACCATTTTGTTTAACGCCATCCTTGATATCCTGTATGCCATTATTGACCCGAAAATCCGTTATTAATCCCATTTGCGCAAAGGCCGTCTGAAACGTTCAGACGGCCTGAAGAAAGAAGAAAAAGCGAGAGAGAACATTATGTTATTCAAAAAGAAGCAGACTCAGGCCCTTGCAGAGGCAGCAGAATACGCCCAAGTACACGGCAAAAGCCTGTGGAGCGACGCATGGCGGCGTTTTAAACAGAACAAAGCGGCGGTGTACAGCATTATCATCCTGTTGCTGATCAGCATTTTTGTGATTGTGGCGCCATGGATTGTCCGCTACACCTACGACTTTACCGACTGGGACAATATGCAGATTCCGCCGTCCTTTTCTACCCATCACTATCTGGGTACGGACTTGCTCGGCCGCGATTTGCTGTCGCGCGCGGCAACCGGCGGACGTATTTCCTTGCTGGTCGGTGTGGCCGGCGCATTGGTGGCCGTTGTCATCGGTACGCTTTACGGCGCGATTGCCGGCTTTATCGGCGGTAAGCTCGATTCGCTGATGATGCGTTTTTTGGAAATTTTGAACGCGTTTCCATTTATGTTTTTCGTGATTCTGCTGACCACATTCTTCGGCCGCAACCTGCTTTTGATTTTTGCCGCCGTGGGTTTGGTGTCTTGGCTGGACGTGGCGCGTATCGTGCGCGGCCAAACCTTGAGCTTGAAGCATAAAGAGTTTGTCGAAGCGGCGCGTGTGAGCGGCGTGGCAAAACGTAAAATCGTAACGCGCCACATTATTCCGAATGTTTTGGGCGTGGTGATGGTGTATGCCTCATTGTTGGTACCGGGCATGATTATGTTTGAATCCTTCTTGAGCTTCTTGGGCTTGGGTGTGCAAGAGCCGATGACCAGTTGGGGTTCGATGCTGCAAGAAGGCGCGATTTCGATGGAAGCCGCACCTTGGCAGCTGCTCGTGCCAAGTTTCTTCTTGGTAACCACTTTGTTCTGTTTCAACTTTATCGGCGACGGCCTGCGCGATGCGCTCGACCCGAAAGACCGCTAAACCACAACCAAAAGGATAATCAAAATGACAAAACAGTTACTGGTTGTAGAAAATCTGGACATCAATTTCGAACTGCATGAGAAAACCGTGCACGCCGTGCGTAATGTCAGCTTTAAAGTGGCAGAGGGCGAAACATTGGCTTTGGTCGGCGAATCCGGTTCGGGCAAGTCGGTAACGTCCATGTCCATCATGCGTCTGCTGCCTGAAAAATTTGCCCGATACAGCAAAGATTCGCGTATTACGTTTGACGGCATTTCCATTTTGGACGCCGATGAGAAAACCCTGCGTGATTTGCGCGGCAACCGCATCAGCGTGATTTTCCAAGAGCCGATGACTTCCCTCAATCCGTTTATGCGTATCGGTACGCAGCTGATTGAAGCGGCGCGGGTACACAATAAAAAGCTCGGCAAAAAAGAGGCAGGACAAAAAGCATTGGCATTGCTGCAACGGGTTGGCATCAAAGAAGCCGAACGCCGCATGAAGCAGTATCCGCACGAATTTTCCGGCGGTCAGCTGCAACGCATCATGATTGCCATGGCGCTCATCAATGAACCCGACCTGCTGATTGCCGACGAGCCGACCACCGCTTTGGATGTGACCATTCAAGCCGAGATTCTCGATTTGCTCCACGATTTGCAACAGCAAATGGGCATGGCGATTATCTTCATTACCCACGATTTGGGTTTGGCGGAACACTATTCCAAAACCGTCTGCGTCATGCGCAATGGCGAAATTGTCGAGCGCGGCAAAATCAAAGAAGTATTTGCCCATCCGAAACATGAATATACTGCCGAACTCATCAATGCCATTCCCAAAGGCATGAAAGAGCCGGAAGAAAACAATGCCGGTGTGTTAATCGATGCTGATAATGTCCATGTTTCTTTCGTATTGAAGCAAAACTTTTTCGGCAAACCGCTCAAAACTTTTGACGCCGTCAAAGGCATCAGCCTCAAAATTAAAGAAGGCGAAACATTGGGCGTCGTCGGCGAGTCCGGTTCCGGTAAATCCACGCTGGGCAAAGCCGTCATGCAGATGTTGCCTTATACCGGCAATATTTCCTTTGAAGGCAAAGACCTAAAAAACTATACCGCCGAAGAAGCACGCCGTCTGAAATCGCAACGGCAAATTGTGTTCCAAGATCCGTTCGGTTCGCTTTCTCCGCGTCTGACCGTTGGCGAAATTATTGGCGAAGGTTTGACGGTTCACCATCCTGAAATGACCAAAAAAGAACGTATCCAGCGCGTTTTAGAAGTCATGAAGGAGGTATCCCTGCCGCTTGACGCGCTCAACCGTTATCCGCACGAATTTTCCGGCGGTCAGCGTCAGCGTATCGCCATTGCACGCGCTGTTATCCTGCGCCCGAAATTCATCCTTTTGGACGAGCCGACTTCTGCACTTGACCGTTCCGTACAATCCAAAGTGGTCGAACTTTTGCGCGATTTGCAAAAGAAATACGGCCTGACTTATATGTTCATCAGTCATGACCTGTCTGTCGTGCGCGCCGTCAGCGACAATGTGATTGTGATGAAGCAGGGCGAAATGGTCGAGTACGGCAGCGCGGATCAAATTTTCCACCATCCGCAAAACGACTACACCAAACGCTTGATTAACGCCGCATTTGATTTGTAGAAAAGGAAAAGGCCGTCTGAAAAGAGATTTTCAGACGGCCTTTTTAAGCGGAGGCTTTTTTCATTTAATTAGCGCTACTGTTGCCTATGCCTGTGCGGCATCCAATGCCTGTGCCAAGTCGGCAAGCAAATCGTCGATATGCTCGATACCCACGCTCAGGCGTACCATGTCGGGGCTGACACCTGCTGCGGCGAGTTCTGCATCGTCAAGCTGACGGTGAGTCGTTGTAGCGGGATGGGTAGCCAGCGATTTGGCATCGCCGATATTCACCAAGCGCAGGAAGAGTTGCAGTGCGTCAATGAACTTCGCGCCAGCTTCACGACCGCCTTTAATACCGAAACTCAGCAAACCTGAGGCTTTTCCGCCGTAGTCTCGGTCAATCAAGGCTTTATACGGACTGTCGGGCAGGGCAGGATAGTTCACCCATTCGACCTGCGGATGTTTCTTTAAGAATTCGGCTACTTTTAGGGCGTTTTCGCAATGACGTTCCATACGCAGGGCGAGGGTTTCCAAACCTTGAAGCAGTAAAAATGCGCTGTGCGGAGACAGGGCGGCACCGGTGTTACGCAATGGGACGACACGGGCACGGGCGATATAGGCCGCCGCACCAAAATGTTCGCAGTAGTTTACGCCGTGGTAAGACGGATCAGGCTGATTGAAGGTTTTTTCAAAACGCGGATTGCCTGCCCATTGGAATTTGCCACCATCGATAATGGCACCGCCAATCGTTGTGCCATGGCCGCCGATGTATTTGGTCAGGGATTGGATAACGATGTCGGCGCCGTGCTCGATCGGGCGGAACAACGTGGGCGTAGCGACGGTATTATCTACTATTAAAGGCAGCCCTTGAGCGTGCGCGGCTTGGGCAAATGCTGGAATATCGACGACATTGATGGCAGGATTGCCGATGGATTCGCAATACACCAGTTTGGTGCGGCTGTCGGTATTGGCAGCAATTTCTTCGGGTTTGGCCGGATCGATAAAGCGTACTTCTATGCCTTGGCGTGGCAGGCTGTGGGCAAAGAAATTGTATGTGCCGCCGTAGAGGGTTTTGGTTGCAATGATGTTGTCGCCTGCTTCAACCAAGGTTTGAACGGCATAGGTAATTGCAGCCATACCGCTGGCGACAGCCAATGCGGCGATACCGCCTTCCAAACGGGCAACGCGTTCTTCCAAAACGGCAGTGGTCGGATTCATGATGCGGGTGTAGATATTGCCCGCTACATCAAGGTTGAACAAGTCTGCGCCGTGTTGTGTGTTGTCGAAAGTGTAGGAAGTGGTTTGGTAAATGGGGACAGCAGCGGATTTGGTAGTCGGTTCGGATTGATAGCCTGCATGCAGGGCAATGGTTTCCCGTTTCATTTAAATATCCTTGTAGCGATTAAATAATGATAAATAGAGGCCAGCAGATTCGGATTTGAAAGGCAAACTTTACATAACGGAAAAGTTCGGTATACAGCATACGGTCTTTCCTACAAGAAAGATTACCATGAACTACACGCAACTGACCTAAGAATAACGATACCACATTCAAGACCTGTCCTGCCACCACACCATCATCGAATGACACCCCATCACAATACCGTTTACCGCGACCTTCTCCAAGATAAAAGCAACGGCGGTACTCTGTGGCAATATCTCGAAATATGCAGCAAACCCTACCGCAAACGATACGGCGGCACACAGACCTGAAGCAAAATGCACAATTGCGTCGGCATAGGAAAAGCCCAGCATGGTTGAGAGAAAATTCCGCATTGGTGATGGGTAGGCTGATGCCATTGACGGCAAAGATTAGAAAAGCGGAGACCTTCGCAAAAGTCCCCCAAGTCTCTAAATGTCTGGGTAGGACTTTAGGGATTTGGGGGAATTTTAAAGGTATTAGGCCGTCTGAAACTGAGTTATAGAAAGTTTCAGACGGCCTTTACGGGATTCTTTGGATTTGAAAATAAAAAAAGACTTGAATCATCAAGTCTCTCATTTCATTTTCACTAGATAAAAAAATATCAAGAATGGCGGAAGCGGTGAGATTCGAACTCACGGAGGGCTATCAACCCTCGACGGTTTTCAAGACCGTTGCATTAAACCGCTCTGCCACGCTTCCGTTCTTGAAGCCGTAATACTAATGGAACTTACGGCCTTTGCCAAGTGGTATTTTAGGGAAAATATCTAGTATTTTGTTTTTATTTGGATTGTTCTTCACGCATGAATACCCATTCGGCTTCGTTTGAAGCTGCCTCATTGAATGAATAGCCCTCGTAGTCGAAATTTTTGAGCATTTCAGGCTCGGTAATGCCGTGTTCTGCCGCGTAGCGCACCATCAAACCGCGCGCACGTTTGGCGTAGAAGCTGATGATTTTGTATTTGCCGTTTTTCTCGTCTTTAAAAATCGGCGTAATCAGGCGTGCGTTGAGTTTTTTGGTGTTGACGGATTTGAAATATTCTTGTGAGGCGAGGTTGATTAAAACGTCGCTGTCGGCCTGCTTCAGCGTTTGGTTGAGCAGGTCGGTAATTTTATCGCCCCAAAATTCGTAGAGGTTTTTACCGCGTGAGTTGGCAAAGGCCGTGCCCATTTCCAAGCGGTAGGGCTGCATCAAGTCGAGCGGGCGCAGTACGCCGTATAGGCCGGAGAGCAGGCGGACGTGTTGTTGCAGGTAGTCGATTTGTTCCGGCTTGAGCGTATCGGCGGCGATGCCTTCATAGACGTCGCCGTTGAACATAAATACGGCCTGCTTGGCGTTTTCAGGTGTAAACGGCGTGTGCCATACGGCATTGCGTTCTGCGTTGAGCAGGGCGATTTTGTCGGAAACATGCATCAGCTCGGCGATTTGTTGAGGGGCAAGCTGACGCAACTCCTGCATCAGGATTTCTGCTTCGGGCAGAAGGTCGGGCTGGGTAAAGCTGCTGACGGGAGAGGGGTCTTTTTCGTTGAGGTTTTTGGCTGGGGATAAGACAAAAAACATAATAATTTCGGCTTTGAAATGAATAATGTGTGGGATTGTAGGTTTAAAATCGAGGAAGAACAAGACGGGCTAAACGCATTAATTGAATGCTTTTATTGAAACGTATTTCTGTTGAAAGTAAAATTCGAAGCTTCCACCTGATTCTGACATTTCTATTTGAGGAGAATATCATGTCTAAAACCATTATCCATACCGACAAAGCCCCTGCCGCAATTGGCGCATACAGCCAAGCAGTCCGCGCAGGCGATACGGTTTATATGAGCGGTCAGATTCCTTTGGATCCGGCTACGATGACTGTGGTCGGTAATGGCGACTTCCGGGCAGAAGCCGTGCAAGTATTTAAAAACCTGCAAGCCGTAGCCGAAGCGGCCGGCGGTTCTTTGAACGATATCGTCAAACTCAATGCTTATTTGACCGATTTAGCCAACTTTGCCGTGTTTAATGAAGTGATGGCTGAATTTATCGAACAACCTTTCCCTGCGCGTGCGGCAGTTGGCGTGGCCAGCCTGCCTAAAGGCGTTCAGGTTGAAGCGGAAGCAGTATTGGTTTTAAACGCATAATTGATGTTTCAGACGGCTTGGGCTGGGCTTGAGGCCGTCTGAAAAGAATAACAACGGAAAACAATAATAATGGCACATTACGCAATCGGAGATATTCAAGGCTGCTTTGACGAGCTGACTTTGTTGCTTGCCAAAATCGGTTTTAATCATGGTACGGACACCCTTTGGCTGGTCGGCGATATTGTCAATCGCGGCCCGAAGTCCTTGGAAACCCTGAAATTTGCCAAAGAGCATGACAGCAGCGTGCAAATGGTTTTGGGTAATCATGATTTGCATCTTTTGGCAGTCGGTTGCGGTGAAGGAACACTCAAGCGCAGCGATACGGTTGAGCCGATTTTGACCCATCCCGAGAGTCAATCCCTATTGGACTGGCTGCGTCATCAACCGCTTTTGGTGCGCGGCAACAGGCATGTGATGGTGCATGCCGGTATTTTGCCGCAATGGTCGGTTGATAAGGCTGAAAGCCTTGCACGTGAAGCTGAGGATGAATTGCAAGGTAAAAAATACAGGAAATTTTTTGGCAAAATGTACGGCAACAAGCCGACTGCGTGGACGGATGATTTGACCGGCTATGAGCGCCTACGCATGATTATCAACGTCTTTACCCGTATGCGTGCGCTGACGTACAAAGGCGAATTGGATTACGAATATAAATCCACTTTGAAGAAAATGCCGCTTTACCTGCGCCCTTGGTTTAAAGCACCTGATAGGCAGAATTTGGATTATATTACCGTGTTCGGGCATTGGTCGTCGTTGGGCTACGTTAATACAGACCAAGTAATTGCTTTGGATACCGGCGCGTTGTGGGGCGGAGAGCTGACGGCGGTCAATTTGGATACCAATGAAGTAATACAGGTACCGTCTTTGGGCGGATTGGACTGGAAAACGGCATTGAAATAGTTTGGATAAGATGAAAGGCCGTCTGAAATGTTTCAGACGGCCTTTTTGTATTGGTTAATCCAAAGAAGGCAGGAGTTTGCCCGGATTCATGATGCCATAAGGGTCAAGCTGATTTTTGATGGCATGCATCAGAGCAAGTTCGGCTTGTGTGCGCACTCGGGGCAGCCAATGTTTTTTGATGATGCCTACGCCGTGTTCGGCAGCAATCGTGCCGTGGCAGGCAAGGATGTTTTCATAAACAATGGTATTGACGGCATCTTCGTATTGGTAGGCTTCGTTGCTCAATACGTTGGGTAGGAATGTATTGTAATGCAGGCTGCCGTCGCCTAAATGTCCGAAACAGACAATTTGTATGCCGGGGAAACGGGTTTCCAAGGCAGGCGCGCATTGGCGGACAAAAGCGGCTACTTGGGCGATAGGGACGGCGATGTCGTGTTTGATGCTGGTGCCGAGTTTGCGTTGGGAGGCGGAAATATTTTCACGCAAGGTCCATAAATCGGAGCGCTCTTGCTCGGATTGCGCCAAGATGCTGTTTTCCCATCCGTTTTGATAGAGAAATTCGGCAAGCTTTTCATCCAAACCTGCGTCGGGAACAGAGTCGGCAAGTTCAATCAAAATATGCCATTCCGCATCGGCAGGCTTTTTGAGTTGGCTGAATTCCGAAGATAAATCAAGGGCAAAGCGGCTGATCAGCTCGAAGCTGGTCAAACGTTCGGCAAAATGGCCTTGCACAGCGGTCAAAAGCGAGACGGCAGATTCAATATCATCTAGGCCTACCCATGCGGTCGCTTTGGTTTTGGGCCGGGCAAAGAGTTTGAGTGTGGCGGCGGTAATGATGCCCAATGTTCCTTCGCTGCCGATAAAAAGATGGCGCAAGTCGTAGCCGGTTGTGTTTTTGTGCAGGGGCTGAAGGTGGGAAATCAGTTCGCCGTTGGGTAAAACGACTTCCAAACCCAATACCAAATCACGCATGCTGCCGTAACGCAAGACATTCAAACCGCCGGCATTACAGGCGATATTGCCGCCGATTTGGCAAGAGCCTTCGCTGGCAAGGCTGAGCGGAAACAGTCGTCCTGCTTTGTCTGCCGCTTTTTGGGCATTTTGTAAAATCACGCCGGCCTCAACCGTCATGCTGTTGTCGGCAAGGTTGATATCGCGGATGCGGTTGAGCTTGGAGAGGTTGAGCAGTACGCCTTCTGCGGTTACCGTTGCGCCGCATAATCCGGTATTGCCGCCTTGCGGGGTGACGCGGATGCGGTTTTCAAAACAGAAACGCATGATTTTCTGCACGCTTTCGACAGAGTTCGGCTGTAAGACAATATCCGGAGAAGAAGTAAAACGGCGGCGTTGGTCGTTTAACAAGGCCGGAGTGGCTTCGATGATTTCAGAGGCAGAAAGAAACGTTGCAAAACGGTTGTGAAGGTGCATGGCAGTCAGGCGGAAAAGTCGGGAAGGGGAGTGAGAGGAATGTAAAAAAGCAGGATACGCAATGGTATCCTGCTTTTTTTATATTCAAAAGAATATTATTTAGCAGCTTCAGAAGCGGCAGAAGCAGCGGCATCAGTAGCAGACGCAGCAGCTTCAGTAGCAGAAGCAGCGGCTTCAGTAGCAGAAGCAGCAGCTTCGGTAGCGGCAGAAGCAGCGGCATCAGCAGTAGAAGCAGCAGCTTCAGTAGCAGAAGCAGCGGCTTC
>NZ_KV835584.1:269576-339513 GCF_001838065.1 Neisseria sp. HMSC078C12
AGCAGCTTCAGTAGCAGAAGCAGCGGCTTCAGAAGCAGCAGAAGCGGCAGTTTCAGCAGCTTTATCAGCACCGCCACAAGCGGCCAAAGCTAAAGACAACAAAGCAGCAGCGAACAGAGATTTTTTCATTTTTAAGAACCTTTTTTAAATCGATTTAAACTAAAAATAGCCGTCAAACGGCCTATACAGTAGAAATTCATTGCTGAATTTTTCGATATTATGCCCCACGGGATAGGTCAATGCAACGTTGCGTAACCGTTTGCCGGCTAAAATCAATACGAAAATAGTGAAAATAATGTAAATCATATTGGCGCGCGAAAAATCATCTAAAAATATTCATTATTGATGAAGATTTTAAAAACATATTATATTCAATGGGTTGTGTATTTTTATTTGTTATTGGTTTTAAGGGTTTGGAATGTTTTTGCTTTGGGGAAATTTTTTGTAATTTAATCACTTTGTGTTGTGAAAAAGCAACTTCTGCTTATTGAAATCATTTGATTTTGCTTTTTTATATAGGCTTTTATCTTTTTGTCGCATTTGAATGGAGTATTTATTAAAGCAAGCCGATTGTTTGGTTGCGGCTGTGATAGAATAACCGTAGCGTAACTTTTAAATATTGATTAAGGACGGCATGATGTCTATTGTTAAAAATTCCGTAGTTTCCCTGCATTATGAAATGTACGATGCCAACAACCAGCTGTTGGACAAAACCGAAGAGCCGATTGCTTACCTGCATGGCGGTTATGACGGTATTTTCCCTTTGGTGGAAGAAGCGTTGCACGGCAAAAATGTAGGCGATACCGTCGAAGTGGCTTTGTCGCCCGATGATGCTTTCGGCGAACAAGATCCTGAGTTGGTGCGCATTGAAGATGTCAGCGTGTTCCCTGTTGAAGTCGAAGTCGGCATGATGTTTGAAGCCGATGATCCGGAAACCGGCGATGTATTGATTTATCGTGTAACTGATGTTGCCGACGGCAAAGCCGTGGTGGACGGCAACCATCCTTTGGCCGGTATGAAAGTATTGTTCAAAGCGACTGTTGAGGGCGTGCGCGATGCGACCGAGGAAGAAATTGCCCACGGTCACGTACACGGTCCGCACGGTCATCATCACCACTAATCAGGCTTAACGCATGATAAAGGCCGTCTGAAAAGGAATGAAATCCTCCTTTTCAGACGGCCTTTAAGTTTTTACAAGACAGATAAATAGGAAATTTTGGCTCAGGTCAAATCAAGCGGGGAAATATGGGGTTTGTTTGAGACTACAATGAATTACATATCACGGTGCGGCAGAATCTGTATTAAGATTCAGATATTGGTAAAACAGGCAGAATGCAATGAGTGAAACATTGGAGCAGCAGGCGGTACAGGCCGGTATTGATTTGGGCTACCACGACATCAACGGCACTTATCATGTGACCAAAACGGAAGTTTTGGAATCGATTGTCGCTGTTTTGGATAAAAGCAAACCGGATTCAGACGACCTTTATTTGAATACGATGGTTGCGCATGAAAATGGCGAAGAATCTTTACAGATGCCGTCTGAATTTCATGGTGCGGAAGCGGTCGTATTGATTGATGAGGTGAATGAGTGCCAGACCTTGACTGTGTATCCGGGCGACAGCGATACGCTTTGGATTAAGCTGCCCCAACTGGCTTTCGGTTATTACACCTTGTCGGCCGAGACCGGCGGCAAAAGTTGCTTTGTGCGCCTGATTGTTGCGCCTGAATCGGTTTATCAGCCTAAACTGCTTGCCAATGGCGGACGGATGAATGGTTTGACCATGCATTTGTACAGCTTGCGTTCTGAGCGCAACTGGGGCATAGGCGACTTTACCGATTTGCTGAACCTGATGAAATACGCGGCAGAGAAAAAGCTGGATTTTGTCGGTATCAACCCTTTGCACGCTTTGTTTACCAGCAAGCCCGCCTTTGCCAGCCCGTATAGCCCTTCTTCGCGCGAATGGCTCAATCCGATTTATTTGGATGTTGAGAAAGTCGGTGCGTTTACTTATAACGAACAACTGAAAAACTGGCTGGCGCAACCGAAAATCCGTCAGCGCATCGCTGCTTTGCGTATCACGGAAACGGTAACTTATACAGCGGTTTGGGCATGCAAGCGTGATGCGCTGCACATGGCGTTTAATGCGTTTGAACAAGATACTTGCGAGGCTGCAGAAAATGAACGCGCTGCATTTGAAGCGTTTGTATTAGAAAAAGGCAAAGCTTTGCAGGGCTTCGGTTTGTTTGAGGCTTTGGACCAGTATTACAGCCGTCCCGGACAAGTGGGTTGGCAGTCATGGCCGTCTGAATTTCATCAGCCTGATGGCGAAGCGGTAGAAAAATTCGCGCGCAACCATGAACGTGAAATCCGTTTTTATATGTGGTTGCAATGGCTTTGCGCGGAGCAATTGCGCGAAGTCAACCAAGCCGCTGCCGAATACGGTGTCAAACTCGGCATTTACGGCGATTTGGCAGTCGGCGTGGCGCGTGGTAGCGCGGATACTTGGTTAAACCGCCAAGATTATTGTATGGATTTGTCAGTCGGCGCGCCGCCCGATCCTTTGGGGCCGACAGGGCAGAATTGGGATTTGCCGCCACTTAATCCGTTGATGTTGAAGCATATGGGCTATGAAAAATTTGCCCATCTGTTGCGCGAAAACATGCGTCTGTATGGCGTATTGCGGATCGACCATGTGATGGCATTGTGCCGTTTGTGGTGGGTGTTAAACGGTAAAACGGCGGATTTCGGCGCGTATGTGCATTACGATGCCGAAGTGATGTTTGCTATTTTGGCGTTGGAAAGCCGGCGCAACCGTTGCGTCATTATCGGCGAAGATTTGGGGACGGTACCCGATCAAGCCCGCCATCTGCTCAACCGCTATCAAGTGTTCTCGTACAAAGTAATGTATTTCAGCAAGGGTTGGAACGGTTTCCAATTGCCGGAAGAATACCCCGAACAGGCGATTACGGTCATCAGCACCCACGATGTTGCGCCCTTGGCGGGCTATTGGACAGGCAAAGATTTGGATACGATGTTCAAACTCGGTACTCTGCCTGATGCAGCCGCTTTTCAGACGGCCTTGGATGAACGCGAACACGATAAAGCCGATTTGCTGGATAAATTGAAAGAAACCGGCTGTCTGGGTGCAGACGTACAAATGCCGGCAAAAGCCGATGAAACCTTGCTGGCGGCTTTGCACAAATACGGCGCATTGAGCCGCAGCAAGCTTTACGCCGTACAACTGGAAAACCTGCTGGGCGTCATTGACAATCTGAATGTCCCGGGTGTAACCGAAGGCTATCCGAACTGGGCGCAAAAAATGCCGGTTTCTTTGGAAGATTTCCTACAACACCGCCTCATGGGCGGCCAACTTGCCATTATTGACGAGGTACGCATGAAAACAAACAGCCAAATCAAGACTTATCATGAACTTGACCAAATCGAGCGCGATACGGTCGAAAGCCTGTTTCTTGCCACCCATAGCGATGTGTTCGCTTATCTGGGACGACACCGCCTTGCAGAGGGCGATGAAGTGGTACGCGTTTTGATTCCCGGCGCAGTAAGCGTGGATATCGTGAACCGCCGCAGCGGCGAACTCATCGTGCCGTCTGAAAAAATTGATGAACGCGGTTTCTTTGTGGCTGTCTTGCCCGATGATGCGCCCGATTATGCTTTGCGTATCCGTTACACCGAAGACACCGAGCCAGTGATTGAAGAAGACCCTTATCATTTCAGCTCTGCGTTGCAAGACATGGATTCCTGGCTGTTGGCTGAAGGCAAACACCTGCGTCCTTATGAGACTTTAGGCGCGCATTTTGCCGAGTTGGACGGCGTGAAGGGCGTACGCTTTGCCGTCTGGGCGCCCAATGCGCAACGCGTTTCCGTTATCGGCGAGTTCAATAACTGGGACGGCCGCCGCCATGTGATGCGTTTCCACCGCGACAACGGCATTTGGGACATCTTCATTCCTGCCGTCAAACTCAATGCCCTCTACAAATTTGAAATCCGCGATGCCAACGGCAATGTGCGTGAAAAAGCCGACCCGTATGCTTTCGGTGCGGAACTGCGCCCGACCACGGCATCTATCGTGCGCGGTTTGCCTGACGAAGTGGAAGAACCGGCCTTCCGCGCACGCGCCAATGCCGTTGATGCGCCGATCAGCATTTATGAAGTACATTTGGGTTCGTGGAAACGCAATCCGGAAAACAATTTCTGGCTGACTTACGAAGAGCTGGCCAAAGAGCTGGTGGCATACGTTAAAGACATGGGCTTTACCCATATCGAGTTCCTGCCTGTTTCCGAATATCCGTTTGACGGCTCATGGGGCTATCAGGCAACCGGATTGTATGCGCCGACCAGCCGTTTCGGTTCGCCGGAAGAATTGCGCGCATTGATTAAAGCCGCGCACGACGAGGGCATCAGTGTTATCCTCGACTGGGTGGTCGGCCACTTCCCGACCGATGATCACGGCCTGGCCAAATTCGACGGCACCGCGCTGTACGAACACGCCGATCCGCGCGAAGGCTACCATCAAGACTGGAACACCTTGATTTACAACTTCGGCAGAAACGAAGTGAAAAACTTCCTGCAAGGCAACGCCCTGTATTGGATAGAACGTTTCGGCTTCGACGGTATCCGCGTTGATGCGGTTGCTTCGATGATTTACCGCAACTACTCACGCAAAGACGGCGAGTGGATTCCGAACCAATATGGCGGCCATGAAAACCTTGAAGCCATCGCTTTCCTGCGCGATACCAACACCATGTTGAAAGAAGAAGTTCCGGCTGCGACTGAAATCGCCGAAGAGTCTACTTCATTTGCCAATGTGACCCGCCAAGAAGGTTTGAACTTCAGCTTCAAATGGAATATGGGCTGGATGAACGATACTTTGCGTTACATGATGGAAGACCCTATCAACCGTAAATACCATCACAACAAAATGACTTTCGGCATGATGTACCAGTACAGCGAAAACTTTGTTCTGCCGCTTTCACACGATGAAGTCGTGCACGGCAAACGTTCGCTGCTCGGACGTATGCCCGGCGACTGCTGGCAGCAATTTGCCAACCTGCGTGCCTACTACGGCTTTATGTACGGTTTCCCTGGCAAAAAACTCTTGTTTATGGGCAGCGAGTTTGCACAAGGCCGCGAGTGGAACTACAACGAAGGACTGGATTGGTTCCTGCTGGAGCAAGAGGGCGGCTGGCACAAAGGCGTGCAAGACTTCGTACGCGAATTGAACCATGTCTATAAAGACACTGCGCCGCTTTACCAATTAGACCAATGGCCGGAAGGCTTCGAATGGCTGGTTGCTGACGACGGCAACAATTCCGTATTCGTCTTCGAGCGCCGCGACCGCGAAGGCAACCGCGTTATCGTCATCAGCAACTTCACGCCAGTAGTACGCGAAGGCTACCGCTTCGGCGTGAATTCTGCCGGCGAATACCGCGAAATCCTCAATTCGGACGACCTGCATTACAAAGGCAGCGGCGTTTCTGCCGGCGCAACGGTGGAGACAGAAGAAGTTTGGTCGCATGGCAAACCAAATTCCTTGTCTGTGACCGTACCGCCGTTGGCAACCGTTTACCTGTATCAGGCGGCAGTCAAAGACGAAGCGTAAATCAACTTGAGGGTGGGCATCATGCCTGCCCAATCAGCTGAAAATTAAAAGATAGTGGTATCAATATAAGGCCGTCTGAAAGATTTTCAGACGGCCTTATATTGGACACGAAACCAAATACACACCAAGGAATCATTCTATGTCTGCCAAATCATGGCATATCGAGGAAGGCAAGCCTTATCCCATGGGTGCGACCCTGACAAGCAAGGGCGCAAATTTTACCTTGTTTTCCATCAATGCCGAAAAGGTCGAATTGTGTCTGTTTGATAAGGATAAAGAAACCCGTTTGGAGATGCCTTCGCGGCGCGGTTCGGTATTTTACGGATTTGTGCCGGACGTTAAGGCAGGGCAGCGATACGGTTTTCGCGTGTATGGGCGTGAAAACGCAGAATACGGCTCATGTTTCAATCCCAACAAATTGCTGATTGATCCGTATTCCAAAAAAATTGACGGTAGACCAAGCTACCGTAACGCCGAAGAAATGGCATGGTTCAGGCCGGAAGATGAACGCGACAATGCCGCCGTTGCGCCAAAAAGCGTCGTGATTGGACGCAGCCGATTTAATTGGGCCAAAGATTGCCGTCCGGAAATACCTTGGGGCAAAACCGTTATTTATGAAGCCCATGTCAAAGGGTTGACCAAGCAATTCCCCGATTTGAAGTATGCAGGCACTTATAAAGCCTTGTGCGATAAACGGGTTTTGGCCTATCTGCAAGAGTTGGGGGTGACGACGGTCGAGCTGCTGCCGATTCATTATCATCTGGATGAATACCATCTTCAGCAGATGGGCTTGAGCAATTATTGGGGCTACAACACTTATTCCCATTTTGCCGTCGAGCCGTCTTATGCCGACAATCCCGAACGTGCGGCGGCAGAATTTAAACAAGCGGTCAAAGCCCTGCATCAGGCAGGTTTGGAAGTGATTTTGGATGTCGTGTACAACCACACGGCCGAGCAGGACGACAAAGGCCCGATGCTGTGTCAGCGCGGTATCGACAACACCTTATGGTATTGGCACACCCCTTACGGCAATTATGAAAACTGGTCGGGTTGCGGCAATACGCTCAATATTGTCCGGCGAGATGTTACCCGTTGGGCGGCAGACAGCCTGCGTTATTGGGCGGAAGAGTTTCATGTCGACGGCTTCCGTTTCGATTTGGGAACTGTATTGGGACGCGAGCCTGATTTCCAATCGTACGGCCGTTTTTTCCAAGTCCTGTATCAAGACCCGGTTTTGGCCGGTTTGAAACTGATTGTCGAAGCATGGGACATAGGCGAGGGCGGCTATCACTTGGGTAATTTCCCGCAACCTTTTGCCGAATGGAACGGCCGTTTCCGTGATGATATGCGCGCGTTTTGGTCATGGGAAAGCGGCAATTTGGGCGCATTTGCCGAACGCTTGGCCGGGTCGTCCGATATTTTTAACCACAGCGGCCGCCACCCATCCGCCAGCATCAACTTCATCACTGCACACGACGGCTTCACTTTGCGCGATTTGGTCAGCTACAACGAAAAACACAACGAAGCCAACGGCGAAAACAACCGCGACGGGCATAATGAAAACATCAGCTACAACCACGGCGTAGAAGGCGAAACCGATGATGAAGAGGTTTTGCAAAATCGTGAATACACCTCCAAAGCGCTGCTTGCCTCCTTATTTTTATCCAACGGTACGCCCATGCTTTTGGCGGGCGATGAGTTCGGTAACAGTCAGCAAGGCAACAACAACAGCTACTGCCAAGATAATCCGATTACATGGTTGGATTGGCAAAATGAGCCTCATGAGTTGCAAAATTACACTCAAGCGCTGATACGCGTACGCAGCCAAATCAAGCTGCTGACAGATGATTGCTGGTGGGAAAAAGAGCGTGTGCAATGGCTCAATGCCGACGGTAGCCCGATGACCGAATATTGTTGGCACAACAGGGGCAGCAAGGCGATTCAGGTTGTTTTGGACGATGAATGGCTGCTGTTGGTCAATGCCAAACGTAGTCGTCAGTTATTTAACCTGCCTCAAGGCAACTGGGAAATTTCTTGCGTACCATCTGAGAAATTTAATTACGAAGAGGCTGGAAAATGTGTTGTCGAACACATGGGGATTTGGGTTTTACATAAAACGAATTAAATGAAAACCAAGTCGTTATTGTATTAACTCTTTGATATTTCGTCTGTATCCGTTGAGCCGAAGCTTGCATGGCATAAATGGAAATGCCGATGAGATGATGAGTGGTTTAATTTGTAATTGAATGTTTTATAAAGAAAAAATAATACGGAGTGGAATATTTCAGTTATAATCCGTATCAAACCTGAAACAAACCTACCTATAAATTTTTCAGACGGCATTTATACTTCTTCAGGCCGTCTGAAAACTGAATGACGTTGTTTCTATAAACCATCAGGCGCGTTGTCCAAGTGCCTCAAATTAAAGAAAGGCTTCCATGGCTAAGCAAAAACTCCCCATCTCCGGCTACGATTACGTTATGCCCAAACCGGATGCAGAAACCATCCGCAAGTCCATTGTTTACAAGTTGATTTTCATCTTGGGCGTCGATCCTAAAGAAGCAACTTCACACCAATGGCTCAACGCCGCCATGTTGGCCGCACGCGACCTGATTGCCGAGGATTTCCTCAAAACACGCCGCGCCCACATCGACAACAGCAAACGCATGGTTTATTACCTGTCTATGGAATTCCTGCTCGGCCGTGCGTTTGTCAATGCGCTGATTAACGAAGGCGTTTATGCCGAGTTTGAAGAAGCCTTCAAGCAACTGGGCAAAGAATTTGCCGATGTCTGCGAACAAGAAGAAGATCCAGGTTTGGGTAACGGCGGTTTGGGCCGTCTGGCCGCCTGCTTTCTCGACTCATTGGCAACCCTACGCATTCCTGCCATGGGCTACGGCATCCGTTACCAATACGGTATGTTCAAACAAGAAATCGTGGATGGCCAACAAGTTGAAAAACCCGATTTGTGGCTCGACCAAGATTTGGCATGGCAGTTTGCCCGTCCGAACAAACAATATTCCGTCCGTTTCGGCGGCCAAGTATTGAACTTGGGCAACAAAAAAGAATGGCAGCCGAGCGAAGAAATTTCCGCTTGGGCATACGATGAAATTATTCCGGGCTATGGCGGCGAATGTGCCAACCCATTGCGCTTGTGGACTGCGCACGCAGGCAACCTGTTCGACCTTGCCGACTTCAACCGAGGCGACTATGCCTCTGCCGTTCGCGCACAAAACAGCGACGAAAACATCTCACGCGTCCTCTATCCGAACGACTCTACCGATTCCGGCCGCGAATTGCGCCTGAAGCAAGAATACTTCTTGGTTTCTGCTTCCGTTCAAGATATTGTTGCACGCCACAAATGCCGTTTCCCAAGCATCCGCACGCTGGCGGACGAAGTCGCCATCCACTTGAACGACACCCACCCGGTGCTCGCTATTCCAGAATTGATGCGCATCCTGATTGACGAAGAAGGCATCGAATGGACTGAAGCATGGAATATGTGCTGTAAGATTTTCTCTTACACCAACCACACATTGATGAGCGAAGCCTTGGAAACCTGGCAGGTTGACCTGATGGGCCGTCTGCTGCCGCGCCATTTGGACATCATCTTTGAAATCAACGCCTACTTCCTCAATGCCTTACGCGCCATCGGCAACTTCGACGACGACTTTGTCCGCCGCGTATCCATCATTGACGAAACCCACGGCCGTCGCGTCCGCATGGCATGGCTTGCCGTGATCGGTTCGCACAAAGTCAACGGCGTGGCCAAAATCCACTCCGATTTGATGACCACATCCATCTTCGCCGACTTTGCCAAAGTATTCCCGGAACGCTTTACCAACGTAACCAACGGCGTAACACCGCGCCGCTGGATCAACATCGCCAACCCGGGCCTGACCAAATTCTTGGACAAACATCTGGGCAACGAAGACTGGCGCCTGCATTTGGACAACCTGACCAAGCTCAACGACAAAGTGGACGATGCCTCCGTACAGGCAGAGTTCGGCGCAGTGAAAAAAGCCGCCAAAGAGCGCCTCGCCAAATACATCGAAACCGAGCTGGGCATCAAGGTTAATACCGATGCACTTTTCGACATCCAAATCAAACGTATCCACGAGTACAAACGTCAAGCGTTGAACGTGATGCACATCGTCGACCGCTACAACAAAATCCTGGAAAACCCGGATTTCGATTGGCAGCCGCGCGTGTTCATCTTTGCCGGTAAAGCCGCATCCGCCTATTACATGGCGAAGAAAATCATCCGACTGATTAACGACGTTGCCAAAGTCATCAACAACGACCCCCGTATCCGTGACCTGATTAAAGTTGTGTTCATCTCGAACTACAGTGTCAGCCTCGCCCAAATCATCATCCCGGCCGCCGATTTGCACGAACAAATCTCACTGGCGGGTACAGAAGCATCCGGCACCAGCAACATGAAATTCGCCCTCAACGGCGCGCTTTGCATGGGTACGCTGGACGGCGCGAACGTCGAAATTTTGGAAAAAGTCGGCGCGGACAACTGCTTTATCTTCGGTAACACCGTCGAGCAAGTCGAAGAACTCCGCCGCAACGGTTACGACCCATTGAACTATATCGAACGAGACAGCGACCTGCGCCGCGTCGTCAACCAAATCAGTCAAGGCACTTTCTCTCCGGAAGAGCCAAACCGCTACAACGACGTGTTGCAACCATACGGCGACTTCTATCAACTGATGGCTGATTTCCGCAGCTACATCGACACGCAATACAAAGCGGACGAACACTACCGTAACGTATCCGCATGGCGCAAATCAGCCTTGATCAACATCGCCAACATGGGCTTCTTCTCATCCGACCGCTCTATCGCCGACTACTGCCGCGATATTTGGTACATCAAACCATTGAGCGAAAAAGAACTGCCCGGCAAAAATTAAGCGTTGAGCAGATAGCGAAAGCCGATACATCGGAGAGGTGTATCGGCTTTTTTCAGACGGCATGATATAGAAACGAGTAAAACAGTATGGTTATATTACTGTTTTAGCGTATTTCTAAATGACTCAATTTAAAATCGGTATTTAAAATTTAGTAGCCATTCATTCTGATGGTAGCGGTAATGTGCTGTATTGCTATGGGAGATTGAGCGTCTAAAACGAAATTCAGGATACACACCTTTAAGGTTCCACTGCGGAAAGCCTACAGCGGCTATCATGATGTATTGATTGTCGCGTCGCCGTCTGTTATCGCTGACAAAACTTGCAGCGTCATAAAGACTGCGGCGGTGAAGCAGGATGGTGTTGAGGTAAGTACCGCTTGAAAAAAAACTATATGCACCCAGCCGTGTCGTATATTCCTTGCTGGAAGAAGATTTTTCGGGATAGGCTTTACGTGTTGCATCAAAGTTGGCGAACAGGCCGCTTTGGTGTGTGAGAGAAAATTCTGCCCCTACACCCAGTTCGTATTGCTTGTAGTCGGCAAAATAATCTTTGCTTTGTCCGCCGTATCCGGTCTTTTTTGCTCCGGCATGTGAGTTAATGCGCCAGCGAGGGGAGAGTGTGCGTGACCAGTCGACATCCGCGCCCCATGCGCGGTAGTGGGTGTGGCGGTTGCGGAAGTCATATTCGAAATAGGGTAGCAGAGAAAAGGAGGAGTGTGCGTCGGCATAGGCATATCCCGCGTACAGCGAACCATTGTGATAGCTGTAATCCGGCATGGCCGCCGAATCTTTGTCTTTTTCCGTGTAGCGGTTGCCGTACAGTACACCGCGCACCTGTACACCGTGATGCCCTTTGAGCGGGCCGTTTTTTTCGGCGGTCGCGCTATAGGATAAGAAGGTCGAATCCGTTGGCGCAGGCAGGGTGCGCTCCATCAGGCACATGCCCGCAATTTCCCACACGCATTGGTTGATGCCGTTGCCTTGGTTTACATTGCTGTTGTAGCCATAGCCTAGGCTGATTTGGCCGTGCCAGCGGCGGCGTTTGCCCAGTTCGGACAGGTAGTTTTCCACGATGTGGCGGGTTTCAGCAGGAATATCTGTTTTCAGAACTTTCTCAAACGTGGCGGCGGACTCTTTATTTTGGTTGTCTTCGGCATAAAACCGCCCTGCTTCGAGCAGCAGGCGCTGGTTATCGGGTTCGGCTTCCAAGGCCGTCTGAAAACTATTCTCCGCCGCGCGGAAATCCCCTTCGTCCCGCTTTTGCAGCGCATCGGCCAAATGAATCAGCGCGGGTTTGTGCTGCGGCAGTTTGGCGTAGCGTGCGGCAAACTGTCGCACCTTGTGCCACTGCCGCGCGTTGAGGGCGTGGTAAATCGCACTTTCCAGTTCTTCCGCCGTATCGCCGACTTGGTAGATTTCGCCGCCTATCGAAATATAGCCGTCGTTTTCTTCCACTTCCCCGCGAGCCTGTTTCGTGTTCAGCCAGTCACTTTCACGGTATTGCTGCGTTTGACGGCCGCTTTCATCCAGCAGGCGGCGGCGTTCATCTGCGGCATCGTCGGACGGAGCGGCAAGGCAGACCGTACAGAGCGGTAGAAAAAGCAGGCAGAAGTGGTGTTTCATGGGATAGAGTCCTTTGGGTGGGGAGGCCGTCTGAAAGAAGTCGAATTCGATAAAATCAAAGCGGGATGCAGACTATGGTCAAGCTGCATCCCGTGGTATTCTTGACAATTTGAGCTTATTGTTTGCGGCCGCCGAAGGCTACATCTTTATCCGCTCCCGCGCGATCTACGATACCTGCCAAGGCTTCCGCACTGTTGCCGTAGAAACGGCCGGTAATATGTTCGTTTACCTTGCCGTTGTCAAATGTGCCGTTGCTCCGAATATTGGTACCGGCGAAGTTTACACTGTCGCCTGGACGGGAGATACTGCCTGTCAGTGAACCTGACCCTGTCCCGTAGTTGGCGGTAAGTGTACCGGTGTAGAAATCATTGCGGCCGGGAGTGTGTTTGTTCACGCCCAATACATTGTATTTAGCATTAACGAGCTTCGGCATATTTCGGGTCGGATTGTCGCCTACATACCAAACGGTGCGTTTGCCGTCTGCCATATTTAAATCCGTGCTGTTGGCGATTTGATTACTATTTCCCTTACGCGGTGCCCATTCGCCAAAGAAGACGTTGGCTGCCGCAGTTGGCACTTTGGCAAAGGTCATGCCGCCGAATTTCGGCGCAATCGGTAATTTGGGGTCGGCCATTTGGCGTACGCTGAACACTTCGGTGTTGTTGGCGCGTTTTTCATACCACACTTGGGCGAGTTTGGTTTTCGAGAACCAGCCCGCAATCGGATTGATGTCGCCGGGTTGCAGGTATTTCGGATTGGCCGTGCCATTTGCATTGGCATTTTGATTGCCGCCATTGATGGGCGCATTGCCGTATTTGTTGCGGATGCGCTGCGCGGGGCCGGCTTCAAGGTTGATGGAGTTGGACAGGCCGTTGCCTGTGCTGACCTTGATGCCCGCCGCACCTGCACCGAAGGGCAGGGAGTCGGATGCTTGGGGACGAATCAAGTTATTATTAGTTGATTTCCCTTCAATTTCAACAGCATAAGCAGAGCCGAAGGCGGCGGTCAGAAGGACGGCGAGGGTTAATTGTGATACTTTCATGATTTTTCTTTCAAAGAAAAGATATGGTGGATACCGCTGTTTTGTCTCGAGCGGCGAGGTGTATCGGATGTTACCGATAGGGCGCATATTAATATAAATAAAAATATAAATCTAATTAAAACTCATTATCAAATGTAAAGCGCGGATTGTATTTGTCAATATTTTATTTTTAATATCATTGCATTATCATCTAAGAAATGCAAATATCATAGTAACGGTAACAGGCTGTAGCCGACGGGCAGATTCCTGCCCGTCGGCTACATAGGATACAGTCAAGCCCTAAAACCTACCCTTAATGCCGAAGGTAATTGTCCTGCCCGGTCCGGGGACAGGAGTGCTGGACATCGGGTCTAAGTAGTAGCGGTTGGCGAGGTTAGTTACGCCGAAGTTCAAGTCTATATGTTTCCCTATGCGGTAGCGGGCATAGGCATCTAAAAGGGTGGCGGCATGCCAGCCGTAGGGTTTGCCGTTGCGCTCATACACCTGCCCCGCGCCGTCGGCAATCAGCTTGTCGTAGTTTTTCCGCTCCGCTTTGCTGTGATGGATGGCGCGCATGCCCAATTCCAGTTTTTCGTTGAAGAAGCGCGTGCCGACATCGAGGGTAAGCGAATATTTCGGCTGCAAGGACTGGAAGAAGCGGCTGAGGCCGAAGCCGCCTTCAAGGCATTCGGGTACGCGTTGCAGGTAATAGTCGAATTTGAAGGCAATGCCCTTGTCGCACACCATATGTTTCAAGCGGTAAGTGCCGCCGAAGGAGGCGAAGAAGCGGCCGCTGTCGAGGCGGCTTTGCAGTTCTACCCCCTTGCTGACTGCCCTGTCGTATTGGATCATGCCGCCGTCCATATTCGAGGTGTCGATTTGGTTTTTGATTTTATTGCTGTAGTAGGTGAGGCGGAGGTCGCCTTGGCGCAGTTTGGCGAAATGCGGGGCGAAATTGAAATTGTAGCCGATTTCCCAGTTGGTGCTTTTTTCCGGCTTCAGGCTGTATTCGGCCACGGTCTGGCTGCCGTACAGCCCGCCGCTGCCGGTGGCGGCGGTCAGTTCGTAAAGGCTGGGGAAGCGGCTCATGCGGGCATAGCGGGCGAAGAGGCGGTGGTTGTCGGCAAGATCGTAGCTGACCGCCAGCATGGGCGCCCAGGAATGCGCGCGCTGTTCCTGCGGCATGCGCCAGCGGTCGGCTTCGCCGAATTGATGCCGAATCCAAGCGGTACGGTTTAGGTCGCTATTGAATTCGAGTGCCTGATCATTGCTGGTTTTTGACGGAATTTGGTTTTCATTGGCCATACGTTCCATTTCTTCGCGTATCGGGTCGGTCATGTAAAGATGCGATCCTGGGATATAGCGGCGGTAGCTGCCGCTTTTTCCCTGCGGATTGTTTACCCTTTCGCGGTACATTTCCGGCGTAATCTGTATTTTATCGGTATCAAATTTGCCCGCGACCATTGGGATAATTTGCTTGCGGCGCAGGATATAAAGTGCGTCTTTATCTTTATCAGCCTGATTTTTTTTTGCAAAGCTGCCGTCAGCCTTGCCGTAAATACGGGTGTGAGACCAGGTGTCATCATAGCTATCGTCTTGTCTAAAATCATCAAAGCCATAGCCGTTTTTTTCGGTAAAGCGACGGTTCAGTTGCTTATACTCGTCGCTCTGCTTATCCATCTGATCCCAAAAATTGTGGTTGTAAGTCCGCCGCAAACCGTCTAATAAGCGCAAGTCTTCTTCATCCGCCAATTCGTAATAAGGCATCATCAGACCGGTAACATAGCTGTCCGAACCCAGGCCGTACTGATACCAAGGGTTGCGTGCGGCACGCTGCCGCGCCAGTTCGATATTGTTCCCCTTATAGTTCTGATAGCGCACGCCCGCCTGTATGTTCAGGCGGGAAGTCGGTTTCCAGTCGAAGACCAGGTTCGCGCCCCATTCGCGCTTTTTCGCCGACTGCGGGCCGCCCAAGGCCGCCATGCGGGTCAGTACGCCGAAAGTATTCATCAAATCATTGCTGTCGGCGGTATCGGTGCGTTCTTCCAACGTTTCGCGCTGGTAGTCGGCGGCAAGGGTGAGGCTGAGTTTGTCGGAAAGGCGGAAGCGGTTGCTGAGGTTGAAGCCGTTGCGGACGACGTCGGTACGCTGCCGCGCGCCGGGAACGATGATGCGGTCGGGATGTTCGATGTAGTAGCGTTCCTGATTCAGCTTTTGCTTCAGTTCGGCCAGATTCATCATTTTGCCGATTTGGTTGGTCTGGTCGGTCATCACATTTTTATCGGCGGGCGTGATGGCGTAGTAGCCGCCCGTATGCCCCATCCAGCGGTCGGTAATCGCACGGTTGTTTTCATCGTATTCTGCCAGCTTGCGGGCGATTTTGTCGGGCGTGTCTTCTATCATGCGCAGCACTTCTTCATGGGTTCGCGCCGAGCCGTAAGCGTTCCACGTCATCGCATCTTCGCAGCTTTCCCCCCGCAGGTTGGGCGACGGTTTTTTGCGTATGTTGCACCAATACCAAAGGTCGTAATCAAAGTCGGGCGTAATGACGCCGACGACGGGGCCGCCGCTCTGATGGCGGTTGCTGTCGGTCTTTACCCGCCACATATCGGCTTGAAGGTCTATCCATTTGTTGTTTTGCGGCTTCCATTCGTAGCCGATTTTGTAGGTTTTGCTGTCGATTTTCGTCCCTATGCCCGGTGCCTGCTGCGCAGGTTCGTTTAGAGATTGTTCGGCGAAACCGAGTATCCATGCCGTTATCAGGGGGTTGATTTCGCCGAAGCCGATTTTGTTGTCCATATATTGCAGGCTGATTTTTTGGTTATCCGGAAGATACCAGTTGTTTTTCAGCAGCAGGGTTTTGGTGTCGGTGTGGCTGTTCATGATTTCTTCGCCCGGCCGGAACAGGACGGCCATATTCGGCACCAGGCTGGCGGAAGATTTGCAGAGTATGTCTTTTTCCCGCCATAATTTTTTGTCAGGATACTGGTCGTAACAGGCATCCGCACCGTAAATGGGGTTGTTGAGGTAGCTCTGATAACCGCGTTTGCCCGCGTAGTAGTTGCCTTTTTTGCGGTGGCTGTAGGCGGCAAGGCCGTCTGTAATGTCGGTTTTGAAGGCGGCGGACAACATCAGCTGCCTGTCGTCTTTGAAGTTGGTGTGGCTTTTACCGCCCGAGAATTTCGTGTCGGCTATGCCTTCGTCCAACAACAGGGCGGTGGGGGAAGGTTTGCCGGTATAGCCGGTCAATACATCGGGCATACCCGATACCCCATCCGCCGTCGCGCCTATGGGCGAGAGGGTGCGGTAGTCGCGGCCTAAGAATTGGCGCAAGTCGTTTTTCTGCGCCACGGTGTTGCCGGAAAATTCGGTTTTGACTTCGATTCCCCAGTTTCTTCCTTCGGGGATGATGTCGGAAGGTTCGATGGTGCGGATGGACATCGCGCCGCCGACGCCCGATTTCACGCCGCGCGTCATGGCGGGGCTTTTTTCCACGGCGATGCTGCGGAACAGGGCGGGGTCGAGATAATTGCGGTCGCCCACGCCGTAGTTGTTGAGCCAGACATCAACTGTCTGCTCCGTGCCGTCCAGCGTTACGGGGATGCGGCCTTTGCCGGTGATGCCGCGTATATTGGGTGTAATCGCGCCACCTGCGGTGCGGGTGTTCATGTTGTACACGCCGTTTAGGCCTTTGAGTACGTCGCCGGCGGATTGGACGCGGTAGCGTTCGAGGTATTCTTTGCCGACGTAGGCGTTGGAGACGTTTTTGTAATACACGTCGTCCGCGCCTTTTTGGTCGTTGGTACGTTTGCCACTGACAACAACGGTATCCAATTCCTGGTATTGTTCTGGTCGAGCTGAGGTTTCGATGGTATTGGCAACGGTTAATGTACTGAATGCGCTAGCAAGGCTGAGAATGATTATTTTGGGTTTGGGAGTAAAAGCAGACATAGTTTCTCTTTGTTAAGAACTTAATATAAGAGGTTAAAATACTCTTTTATATAAAAAATATAAAATTTTTAAATATTATTAATATTTATATAATAATTGATTATTCTTATCATTATTGAAATATTTAATAAATAGTCTTTTTTATCGTGATTTTATTTGGATCATATTCAGATAAATAGAGATATGAAAAGGCCGTCTGAAACCTTTCAGACGGCCTTTTGTTTCATTTGTTTTGAAAATCAATCAAGCAAGATTATTTTTCAGCTTCTTCAAAGCCGACGACTTCGAGGCCGAAGCCGGTGAGGCCGGTGAAGGATGACGGCTGGCCGAGGACGCGCAGTTTTTTGACGTTGAGGCCGGCGAGGATTTGTGCGCCTATGCCGTAGCTTTTGCTGTCCCATTTGTAGGCTTGGTTTGCGCCTTTGGGCAGGGTGCGGTCGAGCAGGGTGGCGCCGTCTTCGGTACGGTGTAGGAGGATGACTACTCCGCTTTCGGCTTGTTGGATGCGCTCAAGGGCTTTTGGCAATGACCATGAATGGCGCGGGTTGGCTTGGATGAAGTCCATGACGCTGAAGGGTTCGTGGACGCGGACGAGGGTTTCTTCGTCGGCGGAAGGTGTGCCTTTGACGAGGGCGAGGTGGGTTTCGCCGGAAAGTTTGTCGACGTAAACGTGTTGTTGGAACTCGCCCCACGGGGTTTGTACGGGTGCGTTGCCCATGTCTTCGAGCAGGCTTTCGGTACGGCTGCGGTATTCGATGAGGTCGGTAATGGTGCCGATTTTGAGATTGTGTTCTTCAGCGAACTTCATCAGTTCGGGCATACGCGCCATGGTGCCGTCGTCGTTGATGATTTCGCAGATGACAGCGGCGGGAATCAGGCCGTTCATTTGTGCCAGGTCAACGCCGGCTTCTGTGTGTCCGGCGCGGACGAGTACGCCGCCTTTTTGGGCGCGCAGTGGGAAGATGTGGCCGGGTTGGACGATGTCTTCGGGTTTGGCGGATGGGGAAACGGCGGTTTGAATGGTCAGGGCGCGGTCGGCGGCGGAAATGCCGGTGGTAATGCCGTGGGCGGCTTCGATGGAGACGGTAAAGTTGGTGCCGTATTGCGCGCCGTTTTTCTGGGTCATCATGGGCAGGCCGAGTTTTTCGACCATTTCGCCGTCCATCGGCAGGCAGACCAGGCCGCGTGCGTTTTTGATCATGAAGTTGATGGCTTCGGGGGTAACGAATTGGGCGGCCATCAGCAAGTCGCCTTCGTTTTCGCGGTCTTCGGCATCGGTGATGATGACCATTTTGCCGGCTTTGATGTCTGCTAGGATTTCGGGAATGGTGGAGATGTGGGACATGGTATTTCTTTCTTGGCTGATGGTGGGGGCGTGGCGGTCTTGGTGGTCTTGATCCAACCACATGTCAGGCATATTGGCTGCCTGCTCGATTTTTCGGGCTTTTTTCTCGCCGAAAGATTTGTTTTTCAGCAGGGCGGACAGCTCGCCTTGGTTGATGGCGATGGCTTGGGCAAACTTGGTTTGCTGGCCGTTGTGGTGTTGTGTTATCCATTGCCGCAGGTTGTGGCGGCGCAGGTCGGTGGTATTCATGATGGGATGAAGTTGAATTGTGTGTAATGGATTGTAGTCTTGTCTTTACCAAAAGGCAAACTTTGTTTGTTGAGATTTTTTATTACTTTTTGGTAATGAAATTTATTGTTTCAGACGGCCTGGGTATGGCTTGAAATTGACGGTTTTGGGAGAATATGGGGAATGTTTTGATGATTATTTTAACGGGGGATGTTTGAAATGAAAATGCTTGGGCGCGGATTGGTCGTGCTGGTGTTGTGTGCGCTGACGGCTGCAGGCGGCTGGTTTTATGCCCTGCATGGTCAGAACGAAGAACATCAGGTTTTGTCCCGTGAGGGGGTTTTGATGCAGATTAAGCAGATGAACCGCTTGGAAAGTACGGCATTTTATATCGATACGATTATCCGTACGGAGAAAAAAGGGGATTGGCGCAGGCTGTGGCAGGATTCGCAAAGCGGTATTTTTATTGTGCGCGGTAAGGTGTTGGCCGGTTTGGATTTGGACAAGTTAGGCGCGGACAATGTCAATATTGTGGACGACAAGGTCTTAATCAGCCTGCCGGCGGTGGAAATTTTGAGCGTGGATTTGGAAAATATCGAAGTGTACGATATTCAGACCGGCTCGTTTAATTTGCTGCCTATGGATAAGTCGGTATTTAAGACGGTGCAGGAAGAGGCGAAACGGCAGGTATTGCAAAGCGCGTGTAAGGCTGAGATTTTGGAACATGCCAACCGTCAGGCGCAAACGCAGTTGGAAAACTTGTTTGCATTGACGCAGACGAAGGTGTCCGTCTATCCGGCTGCAGTAGGGAAGTGCGGTTAATATGCGTTATCTTGACCGATTGATTGAACATTGTATACAAGCAAAAAAGCTTGTACCTGACCGTACCTTTGAATTTACAACGTTGGAACAATTGCCCAGTCATGGATGCTTTATTTATGTTATCCAACAGATTGAAGGCGACATTAATACAACTTTTCAGCAATTTCAAAATTTTCGCTTACTTAAAACACATGCCTGCGCAAAATTAAATCGCCCAAGTCAGGTTCTATACGTAGGGTCTTCACGCCACAGTATTCGGAATAGATTGGCACAGCATTTGGGCTTCGGGCATAAAAGTACCTATGCATTGCATTTAAATCAATGGTATCAAGGCCAATATAAAATAACGATTCATCAATATGCCGATACACTTCCCGCTGATGTGCTGCAATTGATTGAAGACGATCTTGCTGATCAATTACAGCCGGCATTTGGTAAATCAGGCACCAACAATAAATAGCACGCATATGAGTGTAGAACATGTAATAGCAAAGATTGACAGGGTTTGGCTCAATTGTTATTTTGCCGCCATTCTCCCATTTTGCTGTATTGTTCATGCCAATAGATTGCTTGAAAAGATAAGGCCGTCTGAAAAATTTTCAGACGGCCTTTGTTTCATTAAGCCATTATCCGCGGCGTAAAACGGCGGTATTGATGTATTTTTGAATACCGGTGGCAATGGCTTGGGCGCATTGTTGGCGGAAGGATTCGCTTCCGAGCAGCCGCTCTTCGGTAGGGTTGGAGAGGAAGGCGGTTTCCACCAAAATGGATGGAACATCCGGCGCACGGAGGACGGCAAAGTTGGCCTCATCAACGCGGCCTTTGTGCAGTTGGTTGAGTTTGCCCAATTCGGTCAAGACGGAATGGCCGAGCTTGCGGCTGTCGCGCAGGGTTGCGGTTTGGGTCATGTCCAAAATCGTGTTGTCGACGTTGCGGTTGCCGCTGGATTGTACGCCGCCGATGGCGTCGGCGTTGTTTTGGGTTTGGGCAAGGAATTTTGCCGCCGAGCTGGTTGCGCCTTTGGTATTGAGCATATATACGCCGGTACCGCGAGCGGATGGGCTGGTAAAGGCATCGGCGTGGATGGATACGAATACGTCGGCATTGCGCGCACGGCCTTTGGCAACGCGTACGCCCAATGGGATAAAGATGTCTTCGTTGCGCGTCATAAATACGTTGTAACCCAAGGCTTCGAGGCGTTTTTTGGTTTCGCGGGCAATGGAAAGTACGACGTTTTTTTCTTTGAGGCCGCTCGGGCCGATTGCGCCGGGGTCTTCGCCACCGTGACCGGGGTCGATCATAATCACGGGACGGCGGTTGCCGCTGCTGCGATTGTTTTTAGGGGCAGGGGTGTCGTATGCGATATTGGTATTTTGACGTTGTTTGGGAACATTGCCGTTGAGCAAGGCCATCATCGGGTCGTTGGCATCTGCGCCGTGCGGATAAAGGTCGATAACCAAGCGGTTTCTGAAGTTGCCGACGGGGGTGAGCGCAAAGACTTGCGGATGGGTGCTTTGTTTGAGGTCGATGACGATACGCACGGTATTGGGCGTATTTTGACCGGCACGAATGCTGCGGATAAAAGGGTCGTTAGACAGCACTTTGCTGGAAATGCCTTGCAGGACGCTGTTGATTTCCGCGCCTTGAATATCCACGACCAACCGGCTGGGGTTGTCCAACATAAAATGTTGGTATTTCATCGAGTGGTTGCTCTCAAGGGTAACGCGTGTGTAGGCGTTCGCCGGCCAAATGCGGACGGCAAGGAATTGCGCAGGAGAGGCCGGTTTGGCCAATGCAGCACCAACGGGTGTGAGGGTGAGAAATAGTCCTGTGCCTTGACGGAGAATGTGTCTTCTAGTTAATTTGACCATGATTCTAAACTTTTTCGGCCTTGGTTTGTGTGGGCGGAAAAGGTGCAGGTTCTGCCCTTATCGGTGTACGTCAATGTAATGGTAATGTCTGCCGGAGGCGTGAATTCCCCACCTTGCTGCGGCCATTCGATGAGGCAGACGCTGTCGGGTGCAAACAATTCGTCCAAACCGGCATCTTCCCATTCCTCGGGCATGGTAAAGCGGTAGAGGTCGAAATGGTGGAGGGTGAATGTATCCAGCGGATAAGATTCGACAATGGTGTAAGTCGGGCTTTTAACTGCGCCCGTATGCCCCAGTCCGCGCAAAATCCCGCGTGTCAGCGTGGTTTTGCCTGCACCCAGTCCGCCTTCGAGATAGATGGTCAGCGGAGCGGAAAGCTGCTTGCTCCATTCTTCACCCAGTTGCAGGGCTGCTTCTTCATCGGGCAGAAAACGGGTGTACAGTCCGTTTGAGTGCATGGAATAGGCCTTGTCGTTCAAAAGGCTTAATTATGATGGAATTAGCGGCGTTTGCAAACCTGATAGACGATAAAGTTAGATAAAGATAGTGTTGAGGCCGTCTGAAAACGGAATTCAGACGGCCTTTAATGTTAAAATGAAAATATCCCTCACAAAATTGCGAGACAGCTTATGCCTTTATCCATAGACGAACAATTATTGCCGCACCGCAATGCCATCGACAGCATTGATGCGGAAATCCTCCGTTTGCTCAACGAGCGCGCCGGTCATGCGCATGCTATCGGCGAATTGAAAGGGACAGGCGCGGTGTACCGTCCTGAACGGGAAGTGGCCGTTTTGCGCCGGATTCAGGATTTGAACCGCGGCCCTTTGCCGGATGAATCGGTCACCCGGCTGTTTCGCGAGATTATGAGCGAATGTTTGGCGGTGGAGCGTCCGCTGACGATTGCCTATTTGGGCCCGAAGGGAACATTTACCCAGCAAGCTGCCATCAAACATTTCGGCCACGCCGCACACACCATGGCGTGTACCACCATCGACAACTGCTTCAAACAAGTTGAAACGCGTCAAGCCGATTATTTGGTGGCGCCGGTAGAAAATTCGACCGAAGGCTCAGTGGGGCGCACTTTGGACTTGTTGGCAGTAACTGCGTTGAAAGCCTGCGGCGAAGTGGTTGTCCGCATCCATCACAACCTGTTGCGTAAAGACAGCCACGAAATCGGCGGCATTACCAAGGTTTTCGCCCATGCCCAAGCCTTGGCGCAATGCAACGACTGGCTTGGCCGCAATCTGCCCAATGCCGAGCGTATCGCCGTGGCCAGCAATGCCGAAGCAGCGCGTCTGGTTGCTGAATCTGACAGCCCGAATGTGGCCGCCATTGCCGGACGTATTGCCGCGGAAATTTATCAGTTGAGCTTTGCCGCCGAGTGCATTGAAGACGAACCGAACAACACCACGCGCTTCTTGGTGATGGGTCATCAAGAAACCGGCCGCAGCGGCAACGATAAAACCTCTTTGGTCGTATCCGCGCCCAACCGTGCCGGTGCCGTTACTTCGTTGTTGCAACCTTTCACCGAGTTGGGCATTTCCATGACCAAATTTGAAAGCCGCCCAAGCAAATCGGTTTTGTGGGAATACCTGTTCTTCATCGATATCGAAGGACATCAAAGCGATGAAAATGTCCAAAAAGCCTTGCAGTTACTGGGCGAACGCGCTTCCTTCGTGAAAGTTGTCGGCTCTTATCCGACCGTTGTTTTGTAAGGATTATTGGGTATCAAAGGCCGTCTGAAAAGTTTTCAGACGGCCTAAATCATGTTCGCAATAGTTGCCATTTATGCAACATTATTGGCAGATTGATGTCAGTAAGTTTGCATGATTGGAAATGAACACTCTATAATCCGAACGTTTTTAATATTTTCATGCAAAGAAAGGAGCAAGCCATGACACGTAATACTTCAATCCGCTCAATCACATTCTTTGCAGCCCAAGCGTCGGTCTGATTTTCGGATAACGCTTTTCGCATTCCATGTCGCCCGCTTCGGGCTGCTTTCCCTACGATTATCGGCTAGAAACCAGGCCGTCTGAACATTTCGCAGACGGTGGATGCTTATTGTCATCTGTTGACGGTTTCTATCCGTTTTAAAGAAAGCATAAACACATGGGCAATTATCCCCATAATATTCAAATTATTGCCGATTCAAATACATGGATTGAAGGCAACGCTGTCGCACAGCTCGAAACCACCGCCCGATTACCGCATATGTTACGCGTTGCCGGAATGCCGGATTTACACGCAGGGCGCGGTTATCCGGTTGGTGCGGCATTTTTCAGCGACTGTCATTTTTATCCTGCCCTGATTGGGAACGATATCGGTTGCGGCATGGCGTTTTGGCAGACCGATTTACGCGCAGCCAAACTCAAACCGGCCAAACTCGCCAAACAGCTGGGCAATATCGATACGCCGTTGGACAAAGACGAACAGGTTGATTTGTTAGGCGACGCTGTCGATATGCGCCAATTTTCAGACGGCCTTGCCGTAGGTACGATTGGCGGCGGCAACCATTTTGCCGAGTTGCAAACCGTTGATACCGTTTATCGCGCCGATTTGCTTCCGCCCGATTTTGATGAAAACCATCTGCAACTGTTGGTGCATAGCGGTTCGCGCGGATTGGGCCAGCAGATTTTGCAACGCCATATTGCCGCCTTCGGGCATCAAGGTTTGGCGGAAGAGGGCGAAGCGGCGGCGGCCTATCTTGCCGAACACCAAACAGCCCTTGAATTTGCCAGCCTTAACCGCTGTTTGATTGCGGCCAGAATGCTCGACCGTTGGCGCGCAGAAGGAACATGCCTGCTCGATGTCCACCATAATTTTTTGGAGCAAACCGAGATTGACGGCATAACCGGTTGGCTGCACCGAAAAGGCGCAACGCCCACCGATAAAGGCTTGGTCATGATACCCGGCTCGCGCGGCGATTACAGCTATCTGGTCCGACCTGCCGAAGATTGCCAAATTTCGTTGAATACCTTGGCTCACGGCGCAGGTCGGAAATGGCAGCGCGGCGAATGCAAAGGCAGGCTGTCGCACAAATATACTGCCGACAGCCTGCGTCAGACCGAGTTTGGCAGCGTAGTCGTTTGTCAGGATAAGGCCCTGATTTTTGAAGAAGCACCGCAGGCTTATAAAAGTATCGACAGCGTTATTGCCGCCATGAAAAACGTAGGTTTGATTGAATTGGTCGCGCGGTTTAAGCCTGTTTTGACTTATAAAACCGGCGGCGAGTGTGGAGCGTAAAGATGAAACAGAATACACCAGTGATTTATCTGCAAATTTCCACCGCGCAAGGGCCGGCAGAATGCCGAATATTTGCCCGTTTCGTCTTGGGCAAGCTGCTTGCCGAAGCTCAAGCAAAAGGCATAGATGCCGAACTTGTTACCGAAACCGCCGATAAGCACGGCATTTTGTCGGCGACGCTCAAATTGGCAGGGCAGAATGCCGAAAGTTTGGCGCAAACTTG
The DNA here is from genome assembly GCF_001838065.1 of Neisseria sp. HMSC078C12. NCBI lineage: Bacteria > Pseudomonadati > Pseudomonadota > Betaproteobacteria > Neisseriales > Neisseriaceae > Neisseria > Neisseria sp. HMSC078C12. Next base: position 294,452 of record NZ_KV835584.1, read on the forward strand.
GCAGGGGACGCTTCAATGGATATGCCCCAGCCCCGTCCGCCCGAAACATCCGCGCAAAAATTGGTATATAGGCGTTTTCCGCTTGCCCGATATGCCGCAGACGTATGAAATGCCGTCTGAAAACGGAATCGAGTTTCAAACCTGCCGTTCGGGCGGTAAAGGCGGGCAACACGTCAATAAAACCGAGAGTACCGTCCGCGCTACCCATAAAGAAAGCGGCATTTCCGTGCGGGTCGAGAGCGAACGCAGCCAGCATGCCAATAAAAAATTGGCGGTAATGCTCTTGGCGCAAAAGCTGGCGGAGTATCATGCCGGACAGGTAGGAAGTTTTGCGCAGGAGCAGCATGCGCAACTCTATCAAGTTGAGCGCGGCAATCCGAAAAGGACATTTGTCGGTACTGCTTTTAAGGAGAAGTAATTTGCCTGCCGGATAAGGAGGTATTTAAAACATAAACCAAAGGCCGTCTGAAAATTTTCAGACGGCCTTTTGTCGGTTTATCGATTAGCGTTCGCTCAACGCTTGTTTCATACGCGTAATCGGTTTGATCAGGTATTGGAAGATGGTTTTTTCGCCGGTTTTGATGTCCACCGTTGCAACCATGCCAGGAATAATCGGCATAGGTTTGCCGTTTTTGTCTTTCAGGGAATTGTTTTCGGTTTGGACGAGAACGCGGTAATAGACTTGGTTCGGGTCGAGTTTCAGGTCGTTGGCACGGTTTTGCATAGAGTTGCTGACGGTATCGGCGCCAACGAGGGTAACTTTGCCTTCCAGGCCGCCGTAGATGGAGTAGTCGTATGCGCTGACTTTAACCAATGCAGGTTGGCCTGTGCGGATAAAGGCGATGTCTTGCGGGCGGATATAGGCTTCGACCAGCAGTTTGTCGTCAACCGGGACGATTTGCATGATGTCTTCGCCTGCGTTCACAACGCCGCCGATGGTGGTAACTTTTATGCCTTTGACGATGCCGCGCATAGGGGCGCGGATTTGCGAGCGTTCAACCGGGTCTGCGCGCATGGCAACGTTTTCTTTGGATTGCGCCAGCTCGGATTCGGCTTGCAAAAGTTCGTTGTTGGCATCAGCTTTGTAGCGGTTGCGGCGCTCGGAAATTTGGGTGGCCAAGTCGGCAGACTCACGGCGCATTCTTAAGAGTTCGACTTCGGAAACCACGCCTTCGGCAACCATGGGGGCGGTAATGGCGATTTCGCGGTCAAGCGCGGCCTTGCTTTGGGAAAGGCCGCTGACAGCGTCGGTCATGGCTTGACGGCGTGCTTTGTAGGCGGCGATTTCGCGATGGCGAAGCTCGGGGCCTACGCTGTCAGGGAAGGAGAGCTTGGTGCCGTAGGCTTCGGCTTTAAGGCGGGCAACAGTGGCTTCGAGGTTTTCGACTTTGGCTTCGCTTTCACGCAAAACGGCGGAGCTGCGCGTGTCGTCGAGTTTCATCAGAATCTGATCTTTCTCGACCATATCGCCTTCTTTAACCATGATTTCGGTTACGATGCCGGGGTCGAGGCTTTGAATCACTTGCTCACGGCTGCTGGGAATGATATTGCCGTTGCCGCGGGTCACTTCTTCGACCGGGCTGTTGTAAGCCCAAATAACGAAGACAACCAGGAAAATGAAGAAAAGGATGATGACCCAAAATTGACCGCTGTGTTTTTCTTTTTGAAGGGCGGCGTTGAGGTCGTTGATGAGGTGTAGGTCTTTGGATTTGACGTTGTTTTCGCGGCTCATAATCGTGTGTCTTTATTGTGTTTGGTGGATTTTAACCATTAGGGCAGGCCGTCTGAAAGGGTAAGTAGGTTTTCAGACGGCCTTTTGCTTTATTGTGCTGCCGATTGAGGGGCGGCGGCTTGTTGTTGCTGTTTGGCGTTGACAGCTTGTTGCTGTTGTTTGACGTTGGCTGCTTTGGCCTGTTCGTTTTGCATGAGTTTTTGCAATACCAAGTCACGCGGGCCGTCCATTACGACTTTACCATTGTCCATCACAATGATGCGGTTGACGATTTGCAGCACTTGCGGACGGTGGGTCACCAAAAGCATGGTGCGGTTGCGACCCCATTGGGCGATAGCATTGAGCGCCATACGTTCGGTAGCCTGGTCCAGGCTGGTGGTCGGCTCGTCCAGCAGGACGACTTTCGGATTGCGCAAGGTCATGCGTGCCAGGGCGATGATTTGTTTTTGACCGCCGGACAAGCCCAAGCCGTCTTCACCCAAAGGCATATCCAAACCGCGCGGATGGTTGCGGATGATTTTGTCGAGGCCAAAGCGGTTGAGCGCAATCAGCAGGTCTTGGTCGGTAGAATAACTGCCGGTACGCGCCAAGTCCATGTTTTCGCGCAATGTACCGAGGAACAGGCGTGGCGATTGGCTCAACAGTAGGACTTGGTCACGCAGGAAGTTGGGGTCAAGCTGGCGCATATCGACGCCGTCAAGGGTAACGTTGCCTTTTTCAGTGTCGTACAGGCCGCTGGCCAGTTTGAGCATGGTGCTTTTACCACTGCCGATACGGCCTAAAATGCCGACTTTTTCCCCCGGTTTGATGGTCAGGCGCAAATCTTCGACGGCGCTGTTGTTGTCGGCTTGATATTTGAACGATACGTTTTCAAAGGTAATATTGCCTTGAACGTTGTCCAAAGTAATGTATTTGCGTTCCGGATTGCGCTCGATAGGGCGGGTAACGATGTCGTTTACGCCTTTGAGGGCAAGTTTGGCTTGTTGGAAGCGGGTGGCCAAACCGGCGATTTGTGCCAAAGGCGCCAAAGCGCGGCCGGACAGAATCACGGAGGCAATCAATGCACCCATGGTGATGCGTTCTGCATGGTTGTCGGCATGAATCAGATAGGTGCCGACGACGACCAAAAAGACGGTATTGAGCTGCTGCATGGCGACGGCGAAGTTGACCATGAAGTTGCTGGTGTCTTTGACTTTGATGGAGGAAGCGGAAGTTTTGGCGGTGTATTCGTCCCAGCGTTGTTGCGCCCAAGATGTGGCGTTGTTGGTTTTCAGGGTTTCGATGCCTTCGATGGCTTCAACGGCAAGGCCGGAGCGTTGCGAACCTTCTTTCATCGATTCGTTGATGTGGCGCGAGAGCGGGCGTTGTACGACAAAACCGACAATCACGACAATCGGAATGATGGTCAGGGGAACAAGCGCGAGTTTGCCGCCGACCATTGAAATTACGAAGATAAACAGCAACAGGAAAGGCAAATCGACGATGGTTAACAAGCTGGCACTGGTCATGAACTCGCGCACGGCCTCAAATTCGCGCAAATTGCTGGCGTATGAACCGGAAGAAGCAGGACGGTCTGCCAGACGCAATGCCATCACGCGGCGGAATAAAGCGGAGCTGATGATCAGGTCGGCTTTTTTACCGGCAATATCGGTCAAGTGGCCGCGGATCATCTTGGCGGCAAACTCAAACAAAATTGCCAAGACCACGCCGATGCTCAATACCCACAAGGTTTCATAGGCTTGGTTGGGAATCACGCGGTCGTACACGTTCATCACATACAGGGAGCTGACGAGCGCAAGGAAGTTGATGATGATGGTGGCCAAGATGACTTGGTAGTAGTAGCTGCGGAAACGCCAAATGACTTTCCAAAACCATGCTTTGGGCAAATGGTATTCAGGCAGCTCCGAGCGCATATCGGTAGCCATTTTGGGTTTGATAAACCAGCAGTAGCCCAAATACAGGCCGGAGAGCTGCTCGTGGCTGAGTTCCTGTTCCAAACCGTCAACCTGGCGGATATGGTATTTGCGCTCTTGGCCGGAGCCTTCGATTTTGGTAATGACCGCGGCCTCTTCGTTGTGCAGGATAATCATGACCGGCACGGCAAGCGAGGGGATGTCTTCCAGATTGCGTTTGGATAAGGTGTTTTCAAAGCCGTGGCTGCGCAGGACTTCGACCAGTGAGTGATAGTTGACCTTGAGCTTTTTGTCGCGCACGACTTCGGCGGACAAAGCAGCTTCGGATACGGGCGCACCCAAAAGGCGGGTCACTAAAACGATGTGTTCAATGATGGCTTTCATATTTTTTCGCGTAATGTTTTTGGTTTAACCGGCGGATATGGCTTTATTTTTGTGCCAAACCGACCCAAGCGGAGATCTTGGCCTGGGTATTTAAATAGTCGAGCGCTGCATCGCGGAAATCGTTGCGGGCGGCAACGTAATCCTGCTCGATGGAGGATAACTCGCTGTATGCGCTCAAAACATCGGTCAACGTACGTCGGGCGATTTTAAACTGCAATTCGTACACTTTGATGACTTCTTTTTGGGCGGCGATGTGTTGCGCCGTCAGCGCGGTACGCTGTTCGCTTTCCTGCATATCGATGGCGGAAGTTTGAACGCGTTCGTTCATGTCGCGCAGGATTTGTTCGGACTTGGCTTCTGCGGCAATCAATGATTTGGCATTGCGTTCCACATTGTGTCGTGCGGCAATATCCAACACATTCCATGCAACGTTTAAATAAAGCTGTCTGGTGTTGCGCGTTGCACTGCCTTCCAAATTGAGGGCGGGCAGGCGTTCGGCTTTTGAGGCGTCCAAATCGGCACGGACGCTGTCGCGCTCGGCCAATTGCGCCTGATAGGACGGATTGTTGTTGCGATTGGGATTGTTGAAGCGTTCGGTGATGGATTTCGCCGTGTCGTTTTTAAACGGATCTTCCAAGTCGTTGGCAGTCAGCTGGCGCGAGGTATAGCGGGATAGGCGGCTCAGGGCCAAATCCATGGTGCGGCGTTGTTGGGCAATGATGTTGGCCACTTGTAATTGGCGCGCGCGCGCTTCAATCAGCTCGGAACGGCGGCCGGCATCATATTTGACGATGGTGTCCAAGTCTTTTAAGAGGTTGTTGTGGCGCGCCAAAGTCTGTTCGTTGAGGATCAGGGTTTCTTTTGCACGCAATGCGCTCAGGTAGAGGCGGCCGATATCGCTGCCCAGCTGCTCTTGGCTTTCGGTGTATTTGTGTTGATAGTATTCTTCGCGGCTGCGGTCGCGGCGGACGGCGGCTTCAATCGCGCCCCATGAATAGATGTTCAGGCTGCCGCGTACGCCGACGCCGTCTTCCATATCGTTGCTGTTGTATTTATTGTGTTGCGCCAGTACTTTGGTGCCGGTCAGGGTAACGACAGGATAATGGCGCGCACGCGTGGCTTTGGTCGTGCTTTGCGCTGCTTCTTGAGTGGCTTTGGCTTCACGCACAATCGGGTCGCTGATTAAAGCGTCCCTGAGGATGTCTTGCAGGCTGTATGCAGAGGCCGTCTGAAACGGCAACAGACAGCAGGCGACGGCAACGGCCGATGACAATAAACGGGGCTTTGTGGGGGAAGAATAAATATGCGACATGATTTTTAACCAAATAATTTATATATTATCGTTGTCCGTATCGGGTATCGCCTGAGGCATGACCGGGCGAATTTTGAACGAGAACACATACATTTACAAAGCATAAAGCATTTTTTCCAGCTTTTCACAATATTCTGATGAAAGGTCGAGATACATGCCTTAAAGTATATTATTGCAAAGCGCGACTATCGTATCTAATGATTTTAATGTAAAAAATTTATCAAAAAGGCCGTCTGAAAGGATTTCAGACGGCCTTTTTCAACCTTAATCCTTGCGTTGCAATACTGCGGCAAAGAAGCCGTCGGTTTGGTGTTCTCCGGAGTTGAGACGCAGGTATTTTCCGGTATCCAAATCAATCTTCAGGCTTTGCAGCAGTTCGGCGCAGTTGACGAGTTCAAACTCGGGATGCTCGGACAGGAAACGTTCGACTTGCAGCTCATTTTCTTCCGGCAACACGCTGCAGGTGGCGTACACCAAACGACCTTGCGGTTTCACCAGTTTGGAGGCGGCATCGAGGATGCTGTGTTGCTGTTCCAAAAGGTTGGCCACGGTCTCGGCGGATTGGCGGTATTTGAGGTCGGGATTGCGGCGTAAAGTACCCAAACCGGAGCAGGGCGCGTCCACCAACACGCGGTCCGCTTTGCCTGCCAGTCGGGCGATACGGGTATCGTGTTCGCTGCTGATGCGTTCGGGGTGGATATTGGTCAGTCCGGCGCGGGTCATGCGCGGTTTGAGGTTGGCAAGGCGTTTTTCGGCGATGTCGAAGGCGTAGATTCTGCCTTTGTTGGCCATTTGCGCGCCGACAGCCAAGGTTTTACCGCCGGCGCCGGCACAGAAATCGACAATGATTTCGCCGCGTTTTGCGCCCACCAATAAGGCAAGCAGCTGGCTGCCTTCGTCTTGGACTTCCAGCGTGCCGTCCAAAAACAGATCGTGTTTGTTAAGCGCGATTTTGTTTTTCAGGCGGATGCCCCAAGGCGAATAAGGCGTTGCCTCTGCATCGGCACTTTCGGCTTGCAACAATGGCAGCACTTTGTCGCGTTTGCCTTTCAAAGTATTGACGCGGATGTCGAGCGGGGCAGGTTGGTTGATGCTGCGACCGAAGGCGAGGATTTCTTCTTCGCTCCAATGCTGTTGCAGTTGTTCCACCAGCCATTGCGGCAATTCTGCGGCGGTATTCAGGCCGTCTGAAAACTCGGTTTTACGGGCTTTCAAATTGCCGAGAAACTCTGTTTCTTCTTCATCAAGCAGGTCTTTGATTTGGCTGATGTTGGTGCTTCTGCCGAGAACCAGTGCGGCAAGAGCGGCTTTGCGCGGCTGCGCATGCGGACGGCGCAGGGCGGTACTGATTTTTTGATAGTGTCGCAGCGCGGCAAAGGCGGTTTCGGCGATTTCGTGACGGTCTTGGCGGCCGAGTTTTTTGTGTTCGCGGAAATAGGCGGAGAGGACGGCATCGGAAGGCTGTTTGAAAGTCAGCATTTCAGCCAAAACTTTGGCGGTATGGTCGAGTTGTGCGGCGTTCATAATGTAATGGGTTCTCTTAAAGTTGGTAAATGGTTTCAGACGGCCTTCATGATGCGTTCGATTTCGTGCCAAAAGCCGTCCGGCCGTAATTCCAAAACGGCAATCAAGCCTTGCTCGATACGGCGGATTTCGGTTTCGTTCAATGTTTCGGTTTCGGCGACACGCGCAGGTGCGAGGTAGGCCATGCGGTCGAGCAGGTGATAGCGAGCTTCTTGGCGTTCAAACCCGTATTCCGCCCAATCTTGAATATAGACGCCGCGCCAGCCGTATGGGTTAAGCGGCGGCTCAAAAGCATGGAAACCGTGTGGAAAAAATCCGATGCCGCGCACGATGGAAGCAGGAAGCAGATTTTCCGGCAGGTCTTGTGCGGTTAAGGTCGCTTTTCCTTGCGGCGTATGCAGCAGCTGGGATTGCTGCACCAGTTTGGCAGCTTTGTCCGTCAGCGTGTCTTTAGGATTGAGGCTGCGCAGGTTTTGCGCTTGGTCTCCGCCGTAGTATTTACACGCCAGCTCGATATGGTAGGGCTGTTGGTTGAGGGAAACGACAAAATCCGCAGCCCCCAAAGTTTGGCCGTCTGAAAAAACGGGCAGATTGTAGGCGTGCAGTTCGGCGTGTGGCGCGTTGGCAAACCAAAAAGCCAACAGCTCTTCGGCATAAATACCGAGACGGTGGCCGAATGGGGCGCGTTGGGCAAGGTGATCCATCAGCGGTGCGGGATCAGCGTCCAATGCCAAAAGATAACGGAACCCGTGTTCCCCCAGTAGTTCGCGCACACTCAATTCGTAACCGCTTTGCCACAAAGGCGGCGCAGTCAGCAGCGAGGCAAGGGCGCGGACGGGTTGGCTGGTGAGTTTCCACCATAATGCGTCTAGGGCGTAATTCATGCTTATCCGAATATCAGTCATGCCGTCTGAAAAGTTTGTAACGTTTCAGACGGCCTTAATCAGTCTTTTTTATGGATACGGTGGCTGACGGTATTGAAAAAACCGCGCAGGATATCGATGTCTTCGGTTTGCGTGTTGGCGCGTCCGAACAGGCTCTGCATACGGCGCATCAGGCGCTCGCCGTTGCGGCGGTTGAAAAAGCCGATGTCGTTCATCACGCTTTCCATGTGGGCGACCATGCCTTTGATTTGCTCGTGGGTTGCGGCGTGGTCTTCCTGTTGCAGGTGGGTCATGGGCGAATCGGTTTGGCTGAAGATTTCGTAGCATACAACCTGCACTGCTTGGGCGAGGTTGAGTGAGAAATAGTCGGGATTGCCGTTGATGGTCATCAGTCGGTTGCAGGATTGGACTTCTTCGATGCTCAAACCGAAAGTCTCGTTGCCGAAAACCAGCGCCACTTTCTCGCCGCGGTTGGCGGCCTGTAGTAATTCGGGCACCAAATCGCGCGGGGTTTGCAGCGGCGCGGTGATTTCGCGGCGGCGGCTGGTTAGGGCGCAGGCGATGGTGGTGTCGGCAAGGGCTTCGTCCAAAGAAGCGGCAATGGTGGCATTTTCCAAAACGTCTGCCGCGCCGGATGCGAGGATAAAGCTTTCTTCCGGTAATTTAAACGATTGCGGATGCTCCGGATCGAACACGGGCGGATTTCCCGTCATCAGCGTTGCCATCAGATTGGGGGCGACGATGGTTAGTTTGTGCAGGCCCATTGTTTTCATGGCGCGCGCGGCGGAACCGATATTGGCAGGATGGCTGGTGCGCGTGAGGATGATGCGGATGTTGTCCAGATAAGCGGGCAGGGCGGGTTTTTCGGAAGTCATGTTTTGTTTTCTGTTTGTACGGGAATCAGGTATAATGCGCCATCTTTTTGTTTTCAGACGGCCTTTTTCCATGCCGTCTGAAATGTTCTTTAACAGCATCGGAAACGATTAACAGCCTCTTGTGTGCCTTGTTCGGCGCATTAGGGCGTATTTTACCTGAATTAGGAAGAAAACCATGAATCCGTTTTTAAATACCGCTTTCAAAGCCGCCCGTAAAGCAGGGCAAATGATGATTCGCGCCGCCGGCAATCTGGATGCCGTCAAAGTAGACAGCAAAGCATTCAACGACTTCGTTTCCGATGTTGACCGCAGCTCCGAGATGATTTTGGTGGAAGCGCTCAAAGAAGCCTATCCTCACCACAAAATCACTTGCGAAGAAGGCGGCTCCCACGGTAAAGCCACCGCCGAGTACGAATGGATTATCGACCCGCTCGACGGCACAACCAACTTTCTCCACGGCCATCCTCAATACGCCATCTCTATGGCACTCCTGCACAAAGGCGTGTTGCAAGAAGCTTTAGTGTATGCACCTGAACGCAACGACGTATATATGGCTTCCCGCGGCAAAGGCGCGTTGCTCAACGACCGCCGCATCCGCGTTTCCAACCGCATCGAATTGAACCGCTGCCTGATCGGCACCGGCTTCCCTGTTGTCGATCAAAGCATGATGGACAAGTATCTGGCAATTTTGAAAGATTTCTTGGCAAAAACTGCCGGCGGCCGTCGTGAAGGCGCGGCTTCTTTGGATTTGTGTGCCGTTGCGGCCGGCCGTTTGGACGGTTTCTTTGAGTTCAACCTCAAACCTTGGGATATTGCCGCCGGTGCATTGATTGTCCAAGAAGCAGGCGGTATCGTTACCGATATGTCCGGCGATGAAGGCTGGTTGGAAAGCGGCGACATCGTTGCAGCCAATCCTAAAGTATTGGCGCAAATGTTGAAAATTATTTCCGACCATCAATAAGCGTTTGTAGGGAACGGTCTGTATTTATCTTTGCAGGCTAAAGTTTCAATAATCAGTAAAAGGCCGTCTGAAACCTGAAATAGGGTTTCAGACGGCCTTTTGTTTTATTGTTAACGGATTCGTGTAAAAGCTGAAAATATGGCTTTTGAAGGAGGCACTTTTTAATTTTGTCTGTATTTTCTATTGCTTCGCAGTTATGATGTAGATTAGCTTGGCTGAAATAATGCCGCGTGCAATCATAAAAATAGAAAGCAGAGGAGAATAATGAAACGAGATTTTGAAGCAGTAAAACGCATTGTCATTAAGATTGGAACCAGTTCTTTGGTGTTGCCAAACGGCAAAATCAATTTGGCAAAAATCGACCAACTGGCCTTTGTCATTTCCAGCCTGGTCAGTAAGGGCAAAGAAATTGTGCTGGTGTCTTCCGGCGCGATGGGTTTTGGGCTGAATGTCCTCAACATGGAAAAACGTCCGGTGGAAATGGCGCAGCAGCAGGCTGTTTCAAGCGTCGGCCAAGTGGCCATGATGAGCCTTTACTCGCAGATTTTTTCCCATTATCGGATGACGGTATCGCAAATCCTGCTGACGCGTGATGTGGTCGAATATCCGGAAAGTTTGGCAAACGTTACCAATGCTTTTGAATCCCTGCTTTCCATCGGCGTTATCCCCATTGTCAATGAGAACGATGCGGTCAGCGTGGACGAGATGGATCATGCGACCAAGTTTGGTGATAACGACCGTTTGTCGGCAGTTGTGGCGAAAATTGTTAAAGCCGATTTGCTGATTATGTTGTCCGATATTGACGGTTTGTTTGATAAAAATCCGGCTGTTCACGCCGATGCCAAGCTGCGCAGCCATGTGGCCGATATTACCGAAGAAATTATTGCTTCTGCCGGCGGATCGGGCAGTAAGTTTGGTACGGGTGGCATGCTCAGTAAAATTAAGAGTGCGCAGATGATGTTTGAACATCATGGCCAGATGGTATTGATGAACAGCGCCAATCCGCGCGATATCCTTCAGGTTTTAGATGGCGCGCCTATCGGAACGTGGTTTGCACAAGAGAAATAGGGAGGTTTGATGAGCTATATCGAACAGTTGGGCAAGAATGCTCAAAAAGCCAGTAAAACGTTAATCAGCTTGGGGAGCGTAGAAAAAAACAATCTGCTGCGTCAGGTTGCGGCGGCGTTGGTTGAACAGGCTGGGATGATTTTGGCGGAAAATGCCCGCGATTTGGCCGCTGCAAAAGAAAACGGCATTTCGGACATTATGCTCGACAGGCTGCGCTTAAATCACGAACGCATCAAAGGCATTGCGGAAGGCGTTGGGCAGGTTGCCGATTTACAGGACCCGATTGGGCAAGTTGTCCGCGGTTATACCAATTTGGACGGTTTGAAGATTGTTCAAAAACGCGTGCCTTTGGGTGTGGTCGCCATGATTTTTGAAAGCCGCCCGAATGTTTCGGTCGATGCGTTTTCTCTGGCCTTTAAAACCGGCAATGCCATTATTTTGCGTGGCGGTCGCGATGCCATCCATTCCAATACCGCATTGATTGCCGTCATCAGGCAGACTTTGGTAAAAGCGGGAATGGATGCCGATGTGGTGCAGCTGGTCGAAGATACCAGTCATGCCGCTGCCGAGGAATTGATGCAGGCAGTCGATTATATTGATGTACTGATTCCGCGCGGCGGCGCGCGCTTGATTCAGACGGTGAAAGAGAAATCGAAAGTTCCCGTCATTGAAACCGGGGTCGGTAATTGCCATATTTATGTGGACGACAGTGCCGATTTGGAGATGGCGGTCGATATCGTTGTGAACGCCAAAACGCAACGTCCGAGCGTGTGTAATGCCGCTGAATCTTTGGTTGTCCACGAAAAGATAGCGGAAGCGTTTTTGCCCAAACTGGAAGAAGCCGTTGCCAAAGTGCATCCGGTCGAATTTAGAGCCGATCAGGAAGCATTGCGTATGTTTAAAAATGCTGTTTTGGCAACCGAGGAAGATTACAGCACCGAGTTTCTTGACTATATTATGTCGGTCAAAATAGTGAAAACAGTGGAAGAAGCCGTCGATTGGATTAACGGCCACACGACGCATCACTCGGAAGCGATTGTGACCCAAAGCATTGCCCATGCCGAGTTTTTCCAAGAAAGCATTGATGCGGCGGCGGTTTATGTCAATGCGTCCACTCGGTTTACCGACGGCTTTGTTTTCGGATTGGGCGCGGAAATCGGTATTTCCACCCAAAAAATGCACGCTCGCGGCCCGATGGGTTTGGAAGCGCTGACTTCGACCAAATTCTATATCAACGGCAACGGTCAGATCCGATGTTGAGAAACGCCCCTAAATTCCATCAATTTGCGTATAATGGCGGGAAATTTGATTTTCCCCGAACAACCGATTTAGTAAAAGGAACACATATGTCCTCTATCCACGATCAAATCAAAGAAGTCGTAACCACCCACCGTGTCGTATTGTTCATGAAAGGTACGAAGCAGTTCCCACAATGCGGCTTCTCTTCCCGTGCCGTACAAATCCTGAATGCGGCAGGTTGCACCGACTATGTGACTGTCAACGTATTGGAAAACGATGCCGTACGCCAAGGCATTAAAGAATACAGCGACTGGCCGACTATTCCTCAACTGTACGTCAACGGCGAATTTGTCGGCGGTTCTGACATTTTGATGGAAATGTACGAAGCCGGCGAACTGCAAGAATTGCTGAAAGCTTAATCATCTACAATATTCCGTAATGTGAAATTGTTGACAAAGGCCGTCTGAAACCCTGATTCAGACGGCCTTTCGTACAAAACATACCCTTTCCGCCATTCGTGAAAAAAAGTATAATTCACTCCGTCAACGAAACTCGGAAATACAGAAAATGAACGTTACCGTCATCAATCATCCCCTCGTCCGCCACAAACTGACTTTGATGCGCGAGGCTGAATGCAGCACCTACAAATTCCGCACGCTCACTACCGAGCTGGCACGCCTGATGGCATACGAAGCCAGCCGCGACTTTGAAACCGAAAAATACATCATCGACGGTTGGTGTGGCTCCATCGAAGGCGACCGTATCAAAGGCAAAACCTTGACCGTTGTCCCTATTTTGCGTGCCGGTTTGGGTATGCTCGACGGCGTACTCGACCTGATTCCTACCGCTAAAATCAGCGTTGTCGGCTTGCAGCGCGATGAAGAAACGCTGAAACCGGTTTCTTACTTTGAAAAATTCGTTGACAGCATGGCCGAGCGTCCTGCCCTGATTATCGACCCGATGTTGGCGACCGGTGGCTCTATGGTTGCGACCATCGACTTGCTGAAAGCCAAAGGCTGCAGCAATATCAAAGCATTGGTATTGGTTGCCGCTCCGGAAGGCGTGAAAGCCGTCAATGACGCGCATCCTGATGTAACCATCTACACTGCCGCGCTCGACAGCCACTTGAACGAACACGGCTACATCATCCCAGGCTTGGGCGATGCCGGCGATAAGATTTTCGGTACACGTTAATTGAAATGTTTAAGGCCGTCTGAAAAGTGTCAAACATTAACTTTCAGACGGCCTTGTTATATGGTTTGCTTTAAAACCCACATCAGAAAGGACAATCATGAGCTTCCAAGATAATCTGGCCGCCATGCCTGCCATCGACCATTTGAGCGGCTTGGATATTCTCGATAAAGAGGGCAATGTGGTTCATCACATTCCCAATGCGCCCGGCAAACAAGGCTCGCTTAAGCTTTATCATGCTTTGGCGCAAGAGTTTGACGGCAAGCTGGACGCAGCGGCAGCAGAACGCGGCCTGGCATGGTTTGCCGAACATGTTGCCGATGCCGAAGCCAATCCGGGTAAGCATCCGAATATTGATTTGCTGTTTAAAGTGAAAGCTGACAATATCAGCCTGACTTTGAAACCCTTGGCTGCTTAATGAATACAAAAAAGGCCGTCTGAAAATAAGTTTCAGACGGCCTTTTTATATGCTTAAAGTCTTAAGCGATAGAAGCTTCAACGAATGCAGTCAGTTGACCTTTAGCCAATGCGCCGACTTTAGTTGCAACGTTTTCGCCGTTTTTGAACACCATCAGGGTAGGGATGCCGCGAACGCCGAATTTGGCAGGAGTAGCTTCATTGTCGTCGATGTTGATTTTAACGACTTTCAGACGTCCTTGGAATTCGGAGGCGATATCGTCCAAGATTGGGGCAATCATTTTGCAAGGGCCGCACCATGGTGCCCAGAAGTCCAGCAATACAGGTACGTCGGATTTCAAAACGTCTTGTTCGAAGCTGGCATCGCTGGCGTGGATAATCAATTCGCTGCTCATGTTATTTCCTTTTGAATCGGGATTAATAAAGATGTTGTTCAGAATAGTGGCAGACAGGGAAAATTTCAAGTGCCGCCACTAGGTAATAGTTTTTTTGAAATGCGTCTATCGTAATCCTTAAAGATTCAGACGGCCTCTTGAACCATGTGGCCGGAGTGTGCAATCAAATGGCGCGTATAGTCGCTGCTTGGATTGGCAAATACGTTTTCACATTCGCCTTCTTCAACGATTTTGCCGTCTTTCAACACCATCACGCGGTGTGAAATGGCGCGGATCACGGCGAGGTCGTGGCTGATGATGATGAAGGCGAGGCCGTATTCTTTTTGCAGGCCGCTGAGCAATTCAAGGATTTGTTGTTGCCATTGGACGTCAAGCGCGCTGGTTGGTTCGTCCAATACGAGGATTTTCGGGCGGACAATGATGGCACGAGCGATGGCGAGGCGTTGGCGCTGGCCTCCGGAGAATGCGTGCGGATAGCGTTCGAGTGCGTCTTCGGGCAGGCCGACTTGTTTGAGGACTTCTTGAACGCGGCGGCGCATTTCTTCACGCGGCATTTCAGGTTCGTGCACGCGTAAGGCTTCGGAAACGGTATCAAAGACATTCATGCGCGGATTGAATGCGCCGAACGGGTCTTGGAACACCATTTGGATTTCGCGGCGTAATTCGTGTCGCCATAGCTCGCCGTTGATGTGCAGGCTGCCTTCGGAATCGATAAGGTGCATAACGGCTTTTGCCAGCGTGGTTTTGCCGCAGCCACTTTCGCCGATGATGCCTAAGGTTTCGCCGGATTTGAGGTCGAAAGAAATGGGGTTGAGGATAGTTTTGTCGCGTTTTTTAAACCAACCGTCCGATTCTTTGACGGAAAAGGCGATGTGTTCGGCCTTAAGTACGGTGGCCGGGTTTTCAGGCAAGGGGGCGACGCGGCGTGTTGTGCCGGCATTGAGCAGCATTTTGGTGTATTCGTGTTGCGGATTGGCGAAGACTTCGGCGGCTTTGCCGGTTTCGAGGATGCGGCCGTTACGCATAACGGCGATGTCGTCGGCAAAACGGTGCACGAGGTTTAAGTCGTGCGTAATGTAGAGCATGGTCATGCCGTGGTCTTCCTGCAGGCGCGAGAGCAGGTCGAGAATTTGGGCTTGGACGGCAACGTCCAAAGCAGTGGTCGGTTCGTCGGCAATCAGGAGCTTGGGTTGGGCGGATACGGCCATGGCAATCATGGCGCGTTGGCGTTGGCCGCCGGAAAGTTGGAAAGGATAGGCCTGGGCTTTTTGCTCGGGCTGGTGGATGCCGGTTTCGTCTAGGAGTTCGATAGCGCGCGCCCATGCCTGTTTTTTATCCAAACCCAAATGCAGGGACAGGACTTCGGCGATTTGTTCGCCGACGCGCATCACGGGGTTGAGGGCGGTCATGGGTTCTTGAAATACCATGCCGATTTCGCGGCCGCGCAGTTTTTGCAGGGCGCGTTCGGGCTGGGTCAGCAGATCGGTTCCGCAATATTTCAGACGGCCTTCAAAGCTAACCATCGGGTTGAGGCGCATAATGCCTTGCGACAATACGGTTTTGCCGCTGCCGCTCTCACCGACCAATGCCAGCTTGCGGCCGGGTTGCAAGGTCAGGTTGATATTGTGCAGGACTTGCTTGCTCGGAAAGGAGCCGTTTAGGTTTTCGATTTCGAGTATAGGTGTCGTCATGGTCGTGGCCGTCTGAAAAGGTTTGTGGAATACAGGTTGTTTTCAGACGGCCTGCATGAATCAAGAGGCCGTCTGAAACAGCGGTTTAGTCTTGAAACTGTTCTTTGAGTTTGCGTTTTAACACTTTGCCGGTGGCATTGCGCGGCAGCTCGTCTTGGAAGATGATTTGTTTGGGGATTTTAAAGTTTGCCAGCAGGCCGCGCAGGTGGCTGCGGACTTCGGCTTCTTCCAGTTTCATGCCTTCTTTGAGTTGGATAAAGGCAATGATTTCTTCATCGGCGTATTGGTCTTTCACACCGATGACAGCGGCGGCTTCCACGGCTTCGAGTTTGTAGATGGCTTCTTCGATTTCGCGCGGATAGACGTTTTGGCCTTTGGAGATAATCAGGTCTTTTTTGCGGTCGACGATGAAGATAAAGCCGTCTTCGTCTATGGTGACGAAGTCGCCGGTTTTCAGCCAACCGTTGACAATGGTTTCATCAGTGGCGTCAGGCATATTGAGGTAGCCTTGCATAACCGAGCCGCCTTTGATGATGAGTTCGCCCACTTCACCGCGCGGCACTTCGATCAATTCGTCATCGACGGCTTTCACGGTCAGGCCGGGCAGAGCGACGCCGACGCTGGCGGTTTTTTGGCGTTCGGGCGTATTGACGGCCACGACGGGCGAGCATTCACTCAAGCCGTAGCCTTCCAGTAATTTGGCGCGCGGAAATTTGGCTTTGAAGTCGTCAATGGTTTGTCCGGCCAAAGGCGCGCCGCCGCTGATAAACAGACGGACGCGGTTGAACCATCTGAAATACCAAGGAATTTTGGCTTTGCTCATGGCAGTGTAAATAGCCGGTACGCCGAGGAAAATGGTAGCGCGTTTGAGCAAAACCTGTTTCAACACGTTGGAGAACGGGAAGACGGATTTAACCAAAATAATCGAGCAGGCTTGATATATCGGCAGCAAAACCATGGCGGTCAGCGTAAAGCTGTGGAACATGGGCAAGAAGACGACAAAGCGGTCTTTGCTTGAAATTTGGAAAATTTGTTCAATGCCCGAGAGGTTGGAAAACAGGTTGCTGTAACTGATTAATGCGCCTTTGGGATGGCCGGTTGTACCGGAGGTGTAGATAATGTGCGCCAAATCGTTGACAGACGGCTGACGGCTCAGATTCGGCTTGCCGGGGAATGTGCGTGCGGCATCGAAATAGCTGTCTTCGCCACTGGCGGCTTTGGTTTCGCCAATCCAGATGATTTTACGGACTTTGGTTTTGGCTTTGATGTTTTTGAGTTCTTTGGCCAACGGCGCGGAGGCGAACATAAAGCGTGCGTCGCAGTCATTGAGGATGTAGGAAAATTCTTCGCTTTTCAAAAAGACGTTGAGTGGGACGGCTACCGCACCGATGGAAGTAATGGCGAAATAGGCGGCAATAAATTCGGGAGAGTTGGAAACGACAAGGGCGACCTTGTCGCTATATTGTACGCCTTCGTGTTGCAGATAGGCGGCGACGGTTTCTACTTCGTGTTTGAGGGAGGAATAGCTGATTTTTTCTTTGTCGTTGAAAATGACTGTGCCTTTACCGTTTTTTTGGCAGGCTGCAGTCAACATGGCGTAAAAATTAGAATGGGTGTGCATTTCGGAGTTTGTGTCCATATTGTGTCGATTGATGTACGGTTTCGATGAACCGTTTATTTCGAAGGATAGGTTTTACATCCTATCGGTAAAATAAGCAAGAGGCCGTCTGAAAATACTTTCAGACGGCCTTGAGCTTTGCTGGGCTTAGGAAAGCAATATTTTGAATTTAAACCTATTTATTGTGTTGATGGGAATATTCCCATTCTTCGAAGGCACGGCCGTCCGGAAGATGGCACAAGTCGATTTCGTTATCGTTTCTGTCTTGAGCCATTTCGAGTTTGCCGCTATGTTTGAGGCAGAACCAATGGTAGAAAGCCTTAGAACTAGCCGTTGTTCAGACGGCTGTCGGGTACTTTCTTAAACAGGCGATAGAAATTGTCGCTGGTGTTTTGTGCCAATGTTTCCAAGCTCTCGCCGCGCAGATTGGCTACGAATTCGGCTGTATAGCGGACGTAGGACGGCTCGTTTTGTTTGCCGCGTTTCGGAACCGGCGCGAGGAAGGGGGCATCGGTCTCTACCAAGATTCTATCGGCTGGGACGTATTTTGCGGCTTCCTGAATCAGCGGCGCGTTTTTAAACGTCACAATGCCGGAGAAGGAAATGTATAAGCCCAAATCTAAAGCGGCTTTGGCAAAGGCGACGTCTTCGGAGAAACAGTGAATCACGCCGGAGTTGGTATGGCACTCTTTCAAAATCCGCAACGTGTCTTCGGCCGCATCGCGCGTGTGGACGATAACGGGCAGGCCGCTTTCGTTGGCGGCTTGGATGTGGTCGGCAAAGCGTTGATGCTGCCATGACAAATCGCCTTTGCACCAGTAATAGTCCAAACCGGTTTCGCCGATGCCGACGATTTTGGGATGTTTGGCCGCTTCTACCATTTCGGCAACGGTAAATTCCTCCGCTTCTTGGCTGTCGGGATGTATGCCGATGGTGCAGTAGATGTGGTCGTGCGCCTGGGCAATGTCGAAGACTTCGACAAAACTTTGTTTGCTGACGCTGATGGCAAGCGCCTGTTTGACGCTTTGCGCTTCCATATTGGCAAAGACTTCGGGTAGGCGGTCTTTTAGGCCGTCAAAGTTGAGATGGCAATGTGAATCGATTAAATGCATGGTATTACAGGGTAAAAGTAGTGCGGTCGCTGCGCAGGCGCGGACCGAGCTCGGCTTCGATCAGGTTTTTTGCCTGCTGGCAGCTTTCGTGTTCGGAAAAGGCAAGGCCTACGCCTTTGGGGCGGTGGGCCGAGGTGCGCGCCGGATTGATCCAAACGACTTTGGTTGGCAGGAAGCGTTTGGGATAGTCGGCGATTTCTACGGCCAAGAGAATGTCTTCGCCTAGGGAAAATACGTCATCGGTCGGCACGAACAGGCCGCCGTGTTCTAAAAACGGCATATAGCAGTTGTACAGTAGATTGGGGTCTTTAAGTTGCAAAGCCAACATCTTCGCCGGAATGTCTTTTTTATTCATCATTTATTACCTGTTAGGGTTTGTTTTGCCAAAAATCTAAATATTCGATAAGCAGATACTCAAGTTGCATTTTAACACTCAAGGTATGGTATCCGTAAGGGTTGAGCGCGTTCAGACGGCCCAATAGGGCAAACAGCCTGCGTGAATCGGTTTTAGAGGCCGTCTGAAGCAGGGCTTGGGCATGGTGCGGATAATAAAGCGGCGCCATGCTTTGTTGTGCCAAGCCGACATCCGTCAGCCACTTTTGCATCCAGTCGATGAAAACGGCCAGCGGTTGTTTTTGTTTGTCGAACGCAGCAGCGTAGTCGAGTATGGCCAACAGGCGCGGGGCGGCCAGCAGCGTCAGCAACTCTTCGCGTAATGCATCCAATTCGGGAGCAAGTGTGAATAAAGGCGCGCCGCTGTGGAATGCCAACAAGGCTTCGGCATTTTCCACGCCCTGTTGACGCAGATATGCCGCAGCCTGCTCATGGGTCGGCGAGGGTAGCACCATCTGGCGGCAACGGCTCTTGATGGTGGGCAGGAGTTTGTCGCGCGCGTGGGTAACGAGCAGGAAAACAACGTGTTGCGGCGGCTCTTCCAAAGCTTTTAACAAACCGTTTGCCGCCTGTGTATTCATGCTTTCCGCCGGATGTACCAATACCACGCGCAGGCCGCCTCGGACAGCGGTCAGGTAAATGTTTTCCACAATATCGCGCACGGCATCGATTTTGATTTGCAGGAGTTTGCGTCCTATTGCCTCGCCTTCGGGAATTTCCGGCGTGAGTTCGTAAAAGTCAGGATGCGTGTTTTGGCTGAACAAATGGCACGAAGCGCACTCGCCGCAGGGTTCATGACCGGACTTGGGCGATTCGCACAGCAATGCCTGCGCGACAAAGCGGGCAAACTCGGTTTTGCCGGTATTTTCTTTGCCGGTAAACAGCCAGGCGTTGGGACGGTTTTGCCAATGGGCGGCGAGCTGTTGCCATTGGGTTTCATGCCATGGATAAATCATATCGTTTGGGAACTATAAGGTAGGTGGTTATTATACGCTCAGGCCGTCTGAAAAAGTTTTCAGACGGCCTTTAATAAGCTGCCTAAAAATTGACCAAATTTCGTTTTACTTTGAAATATCAATTATTAAGCCGACTTATTCACAGCCTTTGCACACGCTTGTTTGGGGAAAATGTGCATTTTGTTTGACGGTAAATTAATGCTTAAAATTTAGGCAGCCTTGTTTTTTAATGTTAAATCAGACAGTAATCTGATTTATGCACAAGCTGTCCACGAGATTGAACAGTGAAAATGTGCATGGTGGGGATACATTTCAGACGGCCTTATTTGCTGATTTTCAACAAAGCAGTCAAATCCCCGATAAATTTCGGTTCCCGTTTGATGAGGTAAACAATCAACGGAAGATTACCCACGGCAACAATCAAATACAGCAGCGTGATGCTGTCGAACAACATCAGCAAAACCACGCTCAAAATAGCAGCCGACACCATAAACACGCCGTTGATGATGTTGTTGGCGGCGACAGCGTGGGCACGGAAGGTTTCGCTGCTGGCGGTTTGCAGCCAAGTGTAGAGTGGTACGGAGAAAAAGCCGCCGAAAAAGCCGATGGCCGACATGACGAGCATAATCGGATACGCCTTGGCTTGCGATAAGAACCAAATAATGCCGTTTAATTCGGTAAAGCGTTGGCCGTGGGTCAGCCACACCAACAATAATCCACAGACCGTCAGCCCCAGAGTGCCGATGGTGACCAAGCCCAAAATCAGTCGCTCATGGCTGAGTTTGGCGCATAACACCGAGCCGATGGCGATGCCGATGGAGAACAGCGCCAACATCAGGTTGAACACATTATCGTTGCCGCCCAAATGGATTTGCGTGAACGTCGGCAGTTGGGTGGTATAAACCGAGCCGACAAACCAAAACCATGAAATACCGATAATGGAGGTGAATACAGGGCGGTCGGCCACCGCTTCACGAATCAGCGAATTCGTGCCTTTGATGATGTTCCATTCGATTTTTGTGTCCGGAATTTTAGCGGCTACAGACGGCATAAACAGGCTGGTCATCGTGCCGCCGATGGCGACCAATAACACCAAACCGCCAACAATATACGGCGGAACGCCTGCGACTGCGGTGCCCAAAATCTGGCCGAGCAAGATGGCAATAAACGTACCCGATTCAATCAGGCTGTTGCCCATAATCAGCTCTTTGTCGTTGAGGTAATCGGGCAAAATGGCGTATTTCAGCGGGCCGAACAAGGTTGATTGCGTGCCCATGCAAAACAGGCAGATTAAAAGCAAAGGCGCGGATTGGATGTAGAAGCCATATGCCGCCACTGCCATAATGATGATTTCCAACAGCTTGATCCAGCGCGCCAAAACGGCTTTGTCGAATTTGTTGCTCAGTTGCCCTGAAAGCGCGGAAAACAGGAAATAGGGCAGGATAAACAGCATCGCGCCCAAGTTCAGCATTTGGCTGGATGGCAGAAAGTCGTTTTTGCCCAAACCGTAAAAACTGATCATCACGAATAATGCGGTTTTGAACACATTATCGTTAAACGCGCCCAAAAACTGCGTCCCAAAGAGCGGCGCAAAACGGCGGGTTGTGTGGAAATTCAGATTGTCTTTTTTAAGGCTCATTGTTCGGATTCTTTGTTTTCGTCTTTTTCGATCAGTTTTTCAGTGGAGTCGTCGTCCATCAAAATGCGGTGTGCAGGTCCTTCAAGGTCGTCAAACTGTCCGTTTTTACCCGACCACCAGAAAAACCAGCCGATGATAAAGGCCAAAATAATGCTGATGGGGACAAGGATAAACATACTTTCCATTACATCGCTCCGGTCAAATCGGTCAGGATAAAGGTTTTGCCGCTGACGGTCAGGTATTCGTTGCGCAGCGCGCCGATGTTTTTATCGTCAAAAAACAATTCGATACGGTCTTTAACCACGCGCCAGTATTGCGGAATATCGGTTTGCTCGAAAGGCGACAATACCGCCGCTGCGGCTGCGTCTTCACTTTGCAGCTTGATTGCGAAGCGTCCGCTTTGCGGCGGATTTTGCGACTCATCGTCTGCCAACATAATAAAAAATCCGGCATGCTCGCCGTCTTGAGTGTGGATACTGAAATAATGCATATTGAAAATTCTTCAAAACCGCCGTCATTTTTCAGACGGCCTAAAATAAAATTCCGTCCATTTTACATCAAATATTAAGTCAAGCAGCCGATTACATTTTTTGTTAGAATACGGCGTTTACTTTGTTAATCTGTTCAGACCGCTACCCACTACGTCCCACAAGGGGTGCAACATAGCCGGAGCCGCAGTAAGGTCCCGACAAAAATGCCGTCTGAAACCTCAAGGAGCATAAAATGACACAAAAATTAATCTTGGTTTTGAACTGCGGCAGCTCTTCCCTCAAAGGTGCCGTATTGGACAACGACAGCGGCGAAGTATTGCTGAGCTGCCTGGCAGAAAAACTCAATCTGCCTGATGCCTTCATTACCTTCAAATTCAACGGTGAAAAACGCAAAGTCGATCTTTCTGCCAAACCTGACCATACCGGTGCTGTTGAAGCCCTGATGGAAGAACTGAAAACGCATGACCTCGACAGCCGTATCGGCGCCATCGGCCACCGTGTCGTCAGCGGTGGCGAATTGTACAAAGAATCTATTTTGGTTGACGACGAAGTCATTGCCGGTATTGAAAAATGCATTCCGCTCGCTCCTTTGCACAACCCTGCCCACCTTTTGGGCCTGCGTGCCGCACAGACCATTTTCAAAGGTCTGCCGAACGTTGTCGTATTCGATACCGCCTTCCATCAAACCATGCCTGAACACGCTTACAAATACGCTGTTCCACATGAATTGTATGAAAAATACGGCTTGCGCCGCTACGGCGCGCACGGTACCAGCTACCGCTTCGTTGCCGACGAAACCGCACGCTTCCTCGGCAAAGACAAAAAAGACCTGCGCATGGTTATTGCCCACTTGGGTAACGGCGCATCCATTACCGCCGTTGCCAACGGCCAATCTCAAGACACCAGCATGGGTCTGACTCCGCTGGAAGGTTTGGTAATGGGTACCCGCAGCGGCGATATCGACCCTGCCGTTTTCAGTTTCTTGGCTGAAAACGCCAACATGACCATTTCCCAAATTACCGAAATGCTGAACAAAAAATCCGGCTTGCTCGGTATTTCCGGTTTGTCCAACGACTGCCGTACCATCGAAGAAGAAGCTGCCAAAGGTCATCCGGGCGCCAAACTGGCTTTGGAAATGTTCATCTACCGCTTGGCTAAATACATCGGCAGCATGACAGTAGCGGCAGGCGGTTTGGATGCATTGGTCTTCACCGGCGGTATCGGCGAAAACTCCGACATCATCCGCGAACGCGTATTGGGCTACTTGGGCTTCCTCGGTCTGCACATTGACCAAGAAGCCAACCTGAAAGCCCGCTTCGGTAATGCCGGTGTGATTACCACTGCCGACAGCAAAGCTGTTGCCGTTGTGATTCCTACCAACGAAGAATTGATGATTGCACACGATACTGCCCGTCTGAGCGGCCTGTAATCCGTCATCATTGAAAACCTGTCCGCAAGGGCAGGTTTTTTATTGTGTATAGATGAAGAAAATTTTGAGGATATATTGAAAAAAGCCGGCAAACATTGTGTTTGTCGGCTTTTGAGTCAGTGTTGTATCAAGAATGCTGATAGATAGAGATAGGTTTAGAACTTATAACTGATGGTAAACAGCAAAGTCCTGCCTCGTGCGTAGTTGTTCAAGACGGAGCGTGTCGTGCCGCCATATTTGCCGTTGCATAAACCGTTGGCATCACATTCGACCTCTTCATCATCCAAACCGCCTTTTCTTTCAAATACGCTGAAATAGCGCTGGGTTGCAGCATCGTTTGCGGCATCCAAAGGATCGATATAGCGCTTATTGAACGCATTTTGAATGTCGAAACGAAGGATAAGGTTTTTCTTCGGTTCGTAATTGGCATAGAAATCAAAAATCAGCGGCTGTCTGTTGATGCTTTCTGTTTTTTTGATCACCCTTCTGCCCATTTGGTGTGAAGAGTAGGTATTGGCACCGGTTGTCCCGTCAACAAACTCTTCCTCAGTCGTTGCCCGTGTACTTTTGCCGTAATAGCGCATAATGCCGCCGATGGTCAATTTGTTGCCCAACCAGCGTGAGCCCAATTCAAACCGACCGTAATCTCGGGGCAGGCGGGAAATTTTGCTTAAGCCGTAGCCTTGTTTGATTTGGTCTTCCTTAGAAGAATTACGGGGAGATTCGCTGGCATCGCTATAATTGGTCGGCTGGTTGGTTTTTTGATAGGCGTAAGACAGAGTGGTAAAAAAGCGGCCGAAATCATAGTTCATTTCCACTTCCAAACCATTTTTATGGACAGGTTTGGCATAGTTTCGATGCTGGATAGAGTATTGCAGGCCGGTACTGGTTACCCAGCTGGGTGCTTTATCCAAATCCCACCATTTGCCATAAACATTGTGGATATAGTTGTTGATCCTGCTGCGATAGGCGACCAGTTTGAAACCCAATACATCGTCCGGCTTGAAAATCCCTTTTTTGAAGGTATTGAAGCCTATTTGGTAAGTGTTGGCCTGTTCCGGCTTGAGGGCGGTATTGACACCCGAGTCGCCGATTTGTGAAAAATACATTTCTTGAATATTCGGCATTCTATGCGTGCGCGAATAGCTGATAAACGGCATAAAGTAGTCGTTGACATTGATGTTTAATGCCACCGAATGGTTTACTGCATGCTTTTTACCGGATTTGGTATAAACCGGTTCGTAAAGGTCGCAGCTTGGCGTGCAATGCTGTTTATAAATTTCAGAATCTTCTCCAAATGCTTTTTTAAAGTCTTCTTGGGTATTGAAGTAGTCGGTATATTCGCCTTTGTAGCGGTAGTTGACCATATTGGCGCTGTAATTCAATTGATAAATGCCTTTTTTCAAGGAAGTATCAAAATAGAAAGTATTGAATTTTTGCTGGCCTGATGGTTGCAATATCGTTGATTTTTGAGGAAATATTCCTTTGTCGCCTTTGAAGCGGCCTAAAAAGCTGTACAGACCGGCATCTTGATCGGGGCCGTCGTAAAACAGGCTCAGCTCTTCCGGAAAGCGGTTTTTACTGTATTGGTTTTTAAAGAAATTGAAACCGACGGTAGCTTTTAAATCTGTTTTTTGGGGAAGTTTGAAAGAAAAGCTGTTGTTGATATCCAAAAGATTGGCTGTGTTTTTGGTTTCCAAATAATCCAGCAGCCCCCATCCTGAAAAACGTGAGTTTTTCGGATATTTTTGTTTGCCCAGGTTATGGGCGGCCAACACGTTTAAATCGACATAATCGCCAATGTTTAAATTGTAATTGGCTTGGTAGTTGCGGTTTTCTACTTTGCGGCTGCCGATACGGTTGTTCATGGTACGAAGCTGAAGGTCCAGCTTGTTGTTGTCGTTTTCGTATTCCACTTTGACCAAATGGCTGTTTGAGCGTTGTTGCAGGCTGGTCGGGTCGATTGGAGTCAGGTCCCATTGCGGTGCCAAATTCTCTTTCCAGCTTCTTTCCAAATCATCGACATAATCTCTTTGCAAAACCTCAGGATCGTTATATTTTTTGGAGAAAGGGTAGTCCCAATAGCTTTTACCGACTGCGTTACGCTTGGAAAAGTCGCGAACCCAGAGATTTTGTTCGTGGTCGAATTTCAATAAGTTGCTCTCAAAATATTCTTGTTTTTTACGGTCCAGATATTCCTCGCCAAAATTGCCGATACGCTGACCGCCGCCGCCCGCTTTATAGTTTTGCTCGACATTACGGTGGCTGTAACCATATAACGCGCCAAGGCGTGCTCCGCTGTCAAACCATTTTTGTACCGCTCCGGTTGCCATAAAGTTGCTTTTGGTGCTGTTTGTGCCGGTCAATCCTTTGGTCAAGAGGCCGAAGGTATGGTTTCCGTGTACCACATCGTCTACCCGCAAAGTACGGAAATTGGCTGTACCGGATAAGGTATTGATGCCGTTGGCACCCGAGAAACTGCCTTTGGTTACATCGACGCCGGCAATGAAATTGGGATCCAGTGCCGTACCGAATTGCGAGGAGCTGCCGCTGCGTCCGGCATCGGCGGAAGTGGAATAGAAGGTTTGGGTAACGCCGTCAACCATCGTATTGACGCGACCCAAACCGCTATCGCCACGGATATTGACCGCCAATACCCCCGATCCTTTGTCTTGTTGGGTAAAAACGCCGGGCATACTCCGCACGATGGTATCAATGTTTTCGCTGGATTGATAAACGCGTTCACGCGAACTTTTGGCTTGGCCTTCGGTAAAAACTTTTTTCTCTTTGGCAATGTGTTTGCCTTTGACTTGAATTTCATCAAGCTCTTGAGTTGAAACCTCTTCTTCTGCGTGTGCGATACTTGTTATAGCCAGTAAAGATAATGTTAGTAGATTTAATTTGAAATTCGGATTCATGATAGTTACCTCAGAAACGAAGTCGCTACTTTATAACATATTATTAAACTTTACAAATATTTTGATAATGGTTTTTATTTTTTAAAAAATAAAGTAAAATTTTGTTTTATAAGATAATCCAAGCGCATATGATTGGTCTGGTTGAAAAGATAAAGCAGGTCTGAATTTGAATTGGGTTGGTCGAGAAGAAGGGAGATTTAATTGAATTTAAATAGCTGGAAGAGGAAAATTTGATTGCGATATGTGAATTGAGCCGTCGGTTTCAAATGAAACCGGTAAAAAACATGAAATGCAAAATATAAAGTTAATATAGAAAGATTTGAAGTCAGTTGAGGAAAAGGCCGTCTGAAAATGATGTTTCAGACGGCCTTTATTGTTTTAAGCCTTATTCCGGACCGCGGAATGTATCGTGGCAAGATTTGCAGCTTGCACCGGTTTCGCCGTAAGCGGCTTTGATTTCTTCTAATTTGCCGGTTTGTGCGGCGGCGTTGAGTTTCTCAACTGCAGCGGCAAATTTTTCTTCTTCGGCTTTGAAGGTTGCCTTGTCTGTCCAGATGGCAGGCAGGGCGCGGCCGTTGCCTTGAGGGTCGGATTCAAACAGGGTGAACGGTTTTTTGCTGTTTTCAGCGAAGGTTGCGGCGGCTTGTTTGAATTTTTCTACGTCATAAGGCTCTTCGTCTTTGACCATTTTGCCCATGCGGGTAAACTCGGGCATCATGGATTTGAACGCGGCCGTACGGTCTTCGGAAATCGGGCCTTTAGGCTGGGAAGGTGCGCCGCTGCCGCCGCAGGCGGTCAGGGTAAGCGCCACTGCCGCCAAAGCGACAGGGAGAAAACGGGTTTTCATATGGAGTGTGTCCTATTGTAATGATATGATTATCGTTAAATTTAGAATCGGTCGGCCGAATTTCAGGCCGTCTGATAAGGCGTTATCATACCTTAAACCCAAGTCTGAAACGAGTACAGAAAGGAAACGATATGGCAATTTTGATTACCGGGGCATCGGCGGGATTCGGCGCGGCAATGTGCCGCACCTTTGTTGCAGCAGGCTATCATGTCATCGGCGCGGCACGGCGCGAAGACAAATTGCAGCAGTTGGCAGAGGAATTGGGCGAGCAGTTTTACCCTTTGGAAATGGATGTTTCGCGTACGGAGTCAATTCAAAACGCTTTGAACAGCCTGCCCGAGCATTTGTCCGAAATCGATTGCCTGATCAACAACGCCGGTTTGGCTTTGGGTTTGGATACTGCCGATAAAGCCGATTTTGGCGATTGGGCAACCATGATTCAAACCAATATCATCGGCCTGACTTTTCTGACCCGTCAGATTTTGCCGCAAATGGTCGCGCGCAAACAGGGCTACATCATCAATTTGGGTTCGATTGCCGGCAGTTATGCTTATCCCGGCAGTAATGTCTATGGTGCGACCAAGGCTTTTGTGCGCCAATTCAGCATGAACCTGCGCGCCGAATTGGCAGACAAAAACATCCGCATTACCAATATCGAACCGGGCTTGTGCGGCGATACCGAGTTTTCCAACGTCCGTTTCAAAGGTGACGACCAGCGTGCGGCCGAGGTTTATGAGAATGTCGAGTTTATCCAGCCGCAAGATATTGCCGATACCGCTTTGTGGCTCTATCAGCGTCCGGCGCGGATGAACGTCAATTCCATCGAAATCATGCCGATTGCCCAGACCTTTGCAGGCATGAAAGTTTACCGCGACGCGCCTGCCCCGGCGAAGGAAGAAACGTTTGAAAAACAAAGCATGTCTTTGTTTGGAAAAATTAAATCTTGGTTTAAGTGATAGGCATCAGGCCGTCTGAACGTTTCAGACGGCCTCTTTGTTATCTGAAATTGAACAAACACGTTATAATGTAATTTTTTATTAACAAGGCCGTCTGAAAGGCTGTTTCAGTTATGAACGCAATCAAACAAAAAATCTTAGAACAAGCGCAGCGCGATGGCGTGCAGGTAACCGCATTGCGCGAGCAAGTGCTTGATATTGTTTTGAAACAAAGCGGCGTGATTAAAGCCTACAACGTTCTGTCGCAGATGCAGCAGCAAAGCGAGGGCGTGGTTGCGCCGCCAACGGCCTACCGCGCCCTTGATTTTTGGGCGGAACAGGGCGTTTTGCACAAAGTGGCGGCGGTCAACGGCTATATTTTGTGCAGCCACGCGCAGCACGAGTGCAACGACCATTGCCACGACCACGAAGAAACAGAAGCGCACCACAGCGCGTTTATTTTGGTCTGCACCGAATGCGGTACGGCGGATGAGCAGACCTTGAGCCAAGAATGGGCGGCCTTGCGTGCAGGCGTGGCTGAAACCGGTTTCTCATTAAAAGAAGAACATGTTGTTTTAACAGGAATTTGTAAAAAATGTCAGAAGTAAAAAAGACCAAAGTCCACCTGATTTCAGGCTTTCTCGGAACAGGTAAAACCACCGCACTCAAAAGTCTGATGGCGCAAAAAGACCCAAACGAAAAATGGGTCATCATTGTCAACGAATTTGGAGAAATCGGCATTGACGGCGCTGTCTTGAGCGACAACGGCATTCCCGTGGCCGAAATTGCCGGCGGCTGTTTGTGCTGTACCGCGGGCGCGCAAATGGGGACGACCGTACAAAAAATGCTGCGCGATGCCCAACCCGACCGCTTGATGATTGAAGCCAGCGGCCTGGCGCACGCCGCCAGCGTTATTGACGAACTGAAAGCCAAACCGCTCGACAGCATGCTGGAAATCGGCGCGGTCTTTACCGTCGTCGATCCGCGTCAGTTTATTAATCCCGATTACGCGCAACAGGCCTTGTATAAAGACCAAATCGGCATTTGCGACGTATTGGTTGCCAGCAAAACTGATTTATGCACCCCTGAACAGCTTGCCGAATTTCATGACAAAGCGGCCAAACTGTTCCCGCCCAAAGCCAAAGTGGTTGAAGTCCAAAATGCGCAACTCGACATCCAGTGGCTTGATATTCCCGTGGTCGAAAAATCGCGCTACCGCCTCAAAGCTCTGCCGGATAACACCATGGGCTTCCAGTCTCAAGGTTTCACATTCCCCGACGGACGCGATTTCGATGGCGAAAAATTGACCGATTTCTTCAACGACCTGCCTAAATTGACAGACGGCCTCGTTCGTGCCAAAGGCGTGTTCCAAGTGCTCGGTACTTGGGTATGGCTCAACTGGGTGGACGGACAATGGGGCGCAAACCAAGTTTCATGGCGCCGCGACTCGCGCTTCGAGCTGATTGCTAAATCCTTTGACGCGGATTTGATTGAGAAAAAATTGCTGGAGGCTTTGGAGAAGTAAATCATCGTCCAAACGCTTATTAATCCGTTACGATAACGCCGTCTGAAGCAAGCGGTTTCAGACGGCCTTCAAATCAAAAAAATAGAGGAACACTTAACCATGTGGCGTTATATCTTTCATCGTTTGCTCCTTTTGATTCCCACGCTGTTGGGGATTTTGGCGATTACTTTCGCCGTGATTCAGTTTGTTCCCGGCGGCCCGGTGGAGCAGATGGTTCAGCAGCTGACGCAGGGCGCGGTTGGCGGCGAGACGGCGGGACACAGTATGCCCGGAACTTTGGCCAAAAACGGCAACCGCATCAGTGCGGAAGATTTGGCCGCGCTGAATGCTTTATACGGTTTCGACAAGCCGCCTTTGACGCGTTTTGCCGATATGGTATGGAAATTCGCCCGTTTCGATTTGGGCGAGAGCTTTTTCCATCACCAAACTGTGTTTGAATTGGTGAAAGAGAAAATGCCGGTATCGATGAGTTTGGGTTTGTGGACGTTTTTCCTAACTTATTTGATATGTATTCCGTTGGGTATTGCCAAGGCGGTCAGGGATGGCAGCCGTTTCGATACGATTACGGGTATGATCATTTTGGTCGGCTATACCGTACCGCCGTTTGTCTTGGGCTTGGTGTTGCTGGTGTTGTTTGGCGGCGGCAGCTTTTTTGCCTGGTTCCCGCAGGGCGGTTTGGTCGGCGATGATTTCGATACGCTCTCTTGGGCCGGTAAAGTCAAAGATTATCTGTGGCATATGGCCTTGCCGATTACCGCTTCGGTGGCAGGTAACTTGGCGGTGATGACCGTATTGACGAAAAACGTGTTCCTTGAAGAAATCCGCCGCCAATATGTTTATACCGCACGGGCCAAGGGCTTGCCTGAGAAACAGATTTTGTGGAAACATATTTTCCGCAACGCCATGATTCCTCTGATTACCGGTTTCCCGGCCGCATTTATCGGCGCATTCTTTACCGGCAGCCTGTTGATTGAAACGCTGTTTTCGCTGGACGGCTTGGGTTTGCTGTCTTACGAGGCAGTGATGAAACGCGATTATCCTGTCGTAATGGGCACGCTGTATGTGTTCACGCTGATGGGGTTGTTGGCTAAATTAGTGTCGGATATTTCTTATTCATGGGTCGATCCGCGCATTCACTTTGGCGGACAGAAATAAGGCCGTCTGAAAATATCTTCAATCCATTATTAAAGAATGTTTCGAACCATGAAAAAGAAAAAATCTACTTCAAACCCTACTTGGCAGGCATTTAAGCAACATAAGCGCGGTTGGCTGGCTTTGCGGATTTTGGCCGTTTTGTTTGTCGTTACCTTGCTTGCGCCTTTGTGGAGCAACGACAAACCTTTGTGGATACGTTATCAGGGCGAGTATTTCTTCCCTTTGGTAACTGAATACAACGAAACCGCATTTGGCGGCGATTTCGATACGCCTGCGGATTATTTGGATCCGCTTATCCGCCACAACATCACTTCAGACGGCAATTTTGCCCTGTATCTGCCCAATCCTTACGATGCCGATACCTTGAATGATTTCGATACGGCCCCCGATCCTGCCAAACCGTCCGAACGGCATATCTTGGGAACGGACGACCGCGGCCGCGACTTGTTGGCGCGCTTGGTTTACGGTTTCCGCGATTCGCTGCTGTTTGCCTTGGTGTTGACCGTGGTGACTACTGTAATCGGCGTGGTTGCAGGCGCGGTGCAGGGTTATTTCGGTGGCAAAACCGACCTTTTGATGCAGCGTTTTATTGAGGTTTGGGGCGGTATGCCGGAGTTGTACCTCCTGATCATCCTGTCTTCGTTCTTTAATCCGGGGCTGTTGATTTTGCTGGTGTTGCTGTCGCTTTTCGGCTGGATGGGCTTGTCCGACTATGTCCGCGCCGAGTTTTTGAAAAACCGTCAGACCGATTACGTTTTGGCGGCGCGCGCGATGGGCGTGAGCAACCGTGAAATCATGTGGCGCCATATCCTGCCCAACAGCTTGACGCCGGTATTGGCCTTTTTGCCTTTCCGTATTTCTGGTGCCGTACTTGCCCTGACCAGCTTGGACTTCTTGGGCTTGGGCGTACCTGCCTCACAGGCGAGCTTGGGCGAGTTGCTGGCGCAAGGCAAAGACAACTTGGACGCATGGTGGATCGGTCTGTCTGCCGTTGCTACGCTGACAGTGATGCTGCTTTTGCTGGTTATGATCGGCGAAGGTTTGCGTCAGGCATTTGATGTACGCGCACGCAGTTAATTGCTTTTCTAAAGCGTGAAGAGGGTGGGCGGAAAAGCCTGTCCTTCATTCTCAAGGCCGTCTGAAAAGTTTCAGACGGCCTCATCCATTCGTTTGAATCATTAAAAATCATGAATCAAGAAATCACATTTCTTACGCTTTTTTTGCTCGGCTTTTTTGGCGGAACGCATTGCGTCGGCATGTGCGGCGGATTGAGCAGCGCATTCGCTTTGCAGCTGCCGCCACATTTAAACCGAATCGGGCTGATTGTATTGTTGAACTTGGGGCGCATCAGCAGCTATGTCGTCATTGGTCTTCTGGTCGGGTTGGTCGGGCAGGTCGGCATTTCCTTGGACGATACGCGTGCGGTTCAAAACGGTTTGTATATTGCCGCCAATGTCTTGCTACTTTTGCTTGGTCTGTATCTTGCCGGTATTTCGACTGCCGCAACCAAAATCGAACGCATTGGCAAACCGATATGGAAACGCCTGAATCCGTTGCTGAACAAATTGCTGCCGATTAAATCAGTGCCTGCCTGTTTCGGCGTGGGCGTGCTTTGGGGCTGGCTGCCTTGCGGTTTGGTATACAGTGCGTCTTTGTATGCATTAGGCAGCGGCAATGCCTTGCACGGCGGGCTGTATATGCTGGCGTTTGCGTTGGGGACCTTGCCGAACCTGCTCGCGATGGGCATATTTGCAGCGCAGTTGAAAACCTTTTTGCAAAAACGCATGGTTCGTTTGTGCGCCGGATTGCTGGTGGCAGGATGGGCGATATGGCGCTTGGCCGTCTTTGCGATGGGGCAAATCGGGTAGGGAAAAAGGTTTTATTTAGTTTGTTTTTATTGTCATGAAAAAGGCCGTCTGAAAGAGTTTCAGACGGCCTTTTCACAAAAAAGATTTAATGTATCAAATTCCAAGTCATTTTGGCGGCAATCAGCAGCAACATGATGCCGAAAGCGATTTTGAGTTTTCGGGCGGGCAGCTTGTGCGCCGTTTTAACGCCGAGCGGTGCAAAGAGGATAGTGGCAATGCTCAAAATGGCTACGGCCGGAAGATAGATAAAGCCTGCCGCACCTTCAGGCAGGTTGGCAATAGGCAAACCGTTGGCAAAATAGCCGATGGTGCCGGCAACTGCAATCGGCCACGCCAGGCCTGAAGATGTGCCGATGGCGCGGTGCGCCGGAAAGTTGCAATACAGCAGAAATGGAACGGATAGCGAACCGCCACCGATACCGACCCAGCTTGAAGCCGCACCAAAAAGCGTGCCCGCGGCTGTCAGGCCGGGGAGGGCGGGCAGGGTGCGTGAAGGTGTGGGTTTGGAATCACGTAGGGTTTTGAGTGCGATAAAGGCAAGAAATGCAATAAAGAAAACCTGTAAAGCCAGCGTCGGCATATATTTTGCCGTTACTGAGCCGAGGAGTACGCCAAATATCATGCCCGGCGTCATCCGGCGGACGGTCTCCCAATCGATGGCGTGCTTTTTATGTTGGGCGTACATACTGGAGAAGGTGGTAAACACCATTACGGCAAAGGAAGTGCCGATGGCAAGATGCTGGGCATAGGGGTGGCCGCCTATGCCTTGCAGTTGCAATGTCCATAAGACAACGGGGACAATCAGCGTGCCACCGCCTACGCCGAACAGTCCGGCAATAAAGCCCGCCGCACTGCCGACGGCGAGCAGGGCAAGGATGATGTCCCAAGACCACATTTCAGACGGCCTTGTCGTGTTTGTGAGTTTTATGGCGTTTTTTAAACCAACGGATGACTGCCATCACATAACCGGACAGGCTGTAACCGAGGAAAAATAGGAAGAGGACGAGAGAAGGCTCCCAATTGATCAAAAGCAGAATCAATACGGCCAACACCATGCCCATAAACGGCACTTGGCGGCGGATATTGATTTCTTTGAAGCTCCAAAACGGAATCTGCACAATCATGGAAATACCGGCAAACAGGGTGATACCCAATGCCCACCAATGCACGTTGGGGAAACGCTCGACGCTGTGGTTGACCCAAATCAGGCCGACAATCAACGCAGCGGCGGTCGGGCTTGGAACGCCGATAAACCAACGTTTATCGACTTTGCCGATAAGCGTGTTGAACAGTGCCAAACGCAGGGCGGCGCAGGCGCAGTAGATAAAGGCGACGGAATAGCCGATTTTGCCAAACTGCCAAAGTTGCCATTTGTAGGCAATCAGGGCAGGCGCGACGCCGAAACTGACCATATCGGCGAGGCTGTCGAGCTGTTCACCGAACGCGCTTTGGCTGTTGGTCAGCCGCGCTACGCGTCCGTCCATGCCGTCGAGCAGCATGGAAAGGAAAACTGCAATCGCCGCTGTTTCATAACGTCCGTGCATGGACTGGGTAATGGCGAAGAAGGCGCAAAACAGTGCAGCGATGGTAAAGGAATTAGGTAGCAGGTAAATGCTGTTTTTGCGGATGGAGTTACGCGGAGGAATCGGATTTTCTGTATTTTGTGAGTTGTCCATAATGTTTCCGTATATGCTGCGTGTGCAGATGAGGCATTATACCGCATTGGCAGGTTAAGGATTTTTAACAGGCAAACATAGTTTCACTTCAATCGCATAAAGTTTCAGACGGCCTTTATTGCGTCAGTCAAACAACTCGCCCTGCGCCTGCTCTTTGGTCACGCGTACGTCGGTTTTGCCGTCGGCAAAAGTGATGTGCAGTTTTTGACCTTGTTTCAACGTATCGGCATTGCGGATGACTTGTCCGCGGGTGTTTTTGACGACCGAGAAGCCGCGTTCCAGAATATGTTGAGGCGAGACGGCTTCGAGTAATGCGGCTTGGGCGGTCAGACTTTGACGGCGGTAGGCAAGCAGCTGGCGGAAGGAATGCGACAAGGCCGTCTGAAAGCGGTCAATGTTGTGTTTGTAAACGGAAACATCAGGACGGCAATGTTTCAGGGTTTGGGTTTGGCGTTCAAAACGGGCGGTATGGGCGCGGAGGTTTTGCGTCATTGAGTAAGACAGCGTTTGTGCCAGCTTGCTGATTGAAGCGCGTTGCTCATCAAGTTTTTGGCGCGGATGACGGATTTGCCGCGCAAGCCAGTCGAGTTTTTGGCTAGCATCGAAATAGCGTTGTTCCAAAACGGTTTTCAGACGGCCTTTGGCTTGGGCGAGGCGGTGTAACGATTCTTGGCGGTTGGGGCTGACCAGTTCTGCCGCGCCGGTCGGTGTCGGTGCGCGTACGTCGGCAACAAAGTCGGCGAGCGTGAAATCGGTTTCGTGGCCTACACCGCTGACGACGGGAATCGCGCAGGCTTCGATGGCGCGTACGACCGGCTCTTCATTAAACGCCCACAAGTCTTCAATGCTGCCGCCGCCGCGACAGACAATCAACACATCGCATTCGGCGCGTTGCGAAGCGGTTTTAATCGCTTGGGCAATTTGCAATTCGCTGCCTGTGCCTTGTACGGGCGTCGGATAAACGATGACGGGAATTTCGGGCGCGCGGCGGTTTAAGGTGGTTACAACATCACGCAATGCCGCCGCCGCCAGGCTGGTGACGATGCCGATACATTGCGGACGGGCGGGCAATGGTTTTTTGCGTTCTGCCGAAAACGCGCCTTCCGCCTGCAACTGGGCTTTCAATCGCTCATAGGCTTCGTAAAGCTGCCCCAAACCTTTGAGCCGCACCTCGTTCACGGTAATCTGAAATTCGCCCCGCGCTTCATAAATACTGATTTTTCCTGATACTTCGATATGGTCGCCTTCTTTCAAAGGCTTCGCCAAACGCGCCGCCGCACCTTTAAACATGGCGCAACGTACCTGCGCGCGGCTGTCTTTGAGCGAGAAATAATAATGTCCGCTGGCGGCACGAGTCAGATTGGATACTTCGCCGGCAATCCATAAACCTGAGAGATGGTCTTCCAGCAAGGCTTTGGCGAGGGCGTTGAGTTCGGATACGGAAATGGAGGAGGGCGCGAAGAGTTCGGACATTGCGAAACAGAAAAATTGGGGAAAGCTGAATTATAAGGGTTTTAGGGCGATTCGTTGTATTCGTTTTTATGAAACTTGCGTCCTTTGTTTTAATATTATCAAAGCCGCATGTTCAGACGGCCTTGTCCGGGCAGGCTTGTGTTATATTATCGTTTGATTTTCGCTTCAAAAGCCGTGCGTATGCCCAAACTCCACCAAATTATCGAGCGCCATTGGCAATATCCCAATCCGTTTCTGTCTTTCCTGCTCAAACCATTGTCCAAACTGTTTGCCAGAATTGCGGCGAAACGGCGCGATGATTTTGTTTCAGGCCGTCTGAAAAGCGAAAAATTGCCTGTGCCAGTGGTGGTGGTCGGCAATATTCATGCAGGCGGAACAGGGAAAACGCCGATAGTCGCCGCGCTGGTGTCGGGTTTGCAGAAAAAGGGCGTTAAGGTCGGCATCATCAGCCGGGGTTACGGGCGCAAGAGCAAGGCGGTTCATGTATTGAATACAGCCAGCAGCGCGGCAGATGCAGGCGACGAGCCTTTATTGCTGTTTCGTCAAACCGGTGCGCCGACGGCGGTAGGCAGCAGCCGTACAGAAGCAGGCAGGGCATTGCTTGCGGCGCATCCGGAGCTTAAATTGATTGTGGCCGACGACGGTTTGCAACATTATGCCTTGCAGCGCGATATGGAAATTGCCGTATTTCCTGCGGCAGATACAGGGCGCACCAATTTGGATTTACTGCCCAACGGCAGCTTGCGTGAACCTTTGTCTCGGTTGGCTTCCGTTGATGCGGTTGTCGTCAGTGGCGGAAAAGCAGATGCGGCGTTTAGGCCGTCTGAAAATATGTTTGCCAGCCATATTGAAACAGGGCGGATTTACCGTTTGAACAGGCCGTCTGAAAAATTGGATCTGGCGGGTTTGGGAAATCAAACCGTCGCCGCCGTCGCCGGTATCGCCAAGCCGGAGCGTTTTTTCAATACGTTGCGGAACATGGGCATTACCTTGAACCAAACCGTCGCGCTGCCCGACCATGCCGACATCGCAGCGGCGGACTTGCCCAATGCGGATGCAGTCATTATTACGGAGAAAGATGCGGTCAAGTTTTCAGACGGCCTTAATCTGAATCATGTATGGGTCTTGCCTGTTTGTGCGATAATTGAGCCGGACTTGGCGGCGTTTGTATTGGAACGGCTGAAAGATTCCCGACAGGTCGTCTGAAATCAATTGAATCTTTGTTGCTGTTTGTCTTGAATAATAAGGAAATTTATGAACCTGAAAAAACTGCTGCTCACTTTCGTTGCCATTGCCGCCTGTTCCGCCGCAACAGCCGCGCCCCCAAGCGATAAGTCTTTAAATAGATGGATGGAAGTCCAGCATATTGAACGCGACTTTCTCAAAAATTTGACCAACATGGCGGAAGCACAAAACCGACAGCTCATGCAACCGATCATCTCCTCATATCCACCGGAACTGCAGCCGCAATTACAAGCCGCGTCAGACCGTTATATGAACAAAGTGTTTAAAGCTTATTTCACACCGCAACTTAGAAACAAATTAATGAAAGAAATAAAAAAAGTTGCCAAGGACGAGTTCACTCAACAAGAGATTGATGCCATGATTGCGTTTTACGAGACTCCCGTAGGACAATCTATCGTGGAGAAAAATTCGGCATTCATAAAAAAACTCGCCAATATAGGGGCAAGCGAAGCGGATATGAAAGAAATAGAAACAATCAGCGAACACTACCTAATTGAATTTGAAAACGAAATTAAAAAAATCTTGCCTGAAGAATGTACCCCCTAAACCTTAAACAGGAGGAAAAGGTGAAACTGAAAACCTTGTTATTGCCCTTCGCCGCGCTGGCATTGTGTGCCAACGCATTTGCCGCCACACCTAGCGATGAGTCACTGGAGCGTTGGTTGGATACGCAGTTTTTTGACCGGGAATTAGAAAAAAATATGATTGACGGTTTCAATGTTGGATTTAAACCGTATGCAGATAAAGCCCTTGCCAAAGTACCAGAAGCGAAAAAAGAGCAAATGGCAAAAGCTATTGATCGTTATCGCGAAAATGTTTTGAGAGATTTGATCACGCCCGAAGTGAAACAGACTATCCGCAATAATTTATTAAAGAATGCCAAATTAACATACACTCAAGAAGAAGTTGACGGCATGATTGCCTTTAATAGTTCACCTGTCGGGAAGGCTGTTATTGTTAAGACTCCTCTTATGCTCAATCAAGCTATGAACGAACTAATGACTTTTGGATTGGCATTAACAGAGAAAGTTGCACAGCGTCATATGCCTGAATTTGCGAAAGAGATGCAAGGTATCATGTGCGGCGGCAAAAAACCTGATACAAGCTGTAAACAAGCCAAATAGGTTGGGAAAAAGCATAAGAAATAAATTATAGTCGTCTGAAAATATTTCAGACGACCTCCAATTTATCAAACGAAAGAAACCCATGGAAAAAAAATTCTTAGACATCCTTGTTTGTCCTGTTACCAAAGGCAAACTCGAATACCATCAAGACAAACAGGAATTGTGGAGCTGTCAGGCGAAGCTGGCTTATCCGATTAAAGACGGCATCCCTTATATGCTGGAAAACGAAGCACGAGCGTTGAGCGAAGAGGAACTGAAAGCATGACCGAATTTGTCGTATTGATTCCGGCGCGGTTGGATTCTTCACGTCTGCCGGGCAAGGCTTTGGCTGATATTCATGGTAAACCGATGGTTGTACGCG
Source organism: Neisseria sp. HMSC078C12 (assembly GCF_001838065.1). Taxonomy (NCBI): domain Bacteria; kingdom Pseudomonadati; phylum Pseudomonadota; class Betaproteobacteria; order Neisseriales; family Neisseriaceae; genus Neisseria; species Neisseria sp. HMSC078C12. The sequence continues at coordinate 332,803 of NZ_KV835584.1, forward strand.
TTGCCGAACAAGCAGCAAAAAGCGAGGCTGCGCGTGTTGTCGTTGCCACCGACCATCCCGATATTCAGACGGCCTGTCAGGCGCACGGTGTCGAAGTGGTCATGACTTCCAATCAACACGAAAGCGGTACAACGCGCCTTGCCGAAGCGGCCAATACGCTGAAACTGCCGCAGCATCTGATTGTCGTGAACGTACAAGGCGACGAGCCTTTAATCGATCCCGAACTCATCAACCGTACGGCCGAAGTTTTGGTTGAAAACAATGTGCAAATGGCGACGGCCGCCCATGAATTGCACGATTTTGACGAGTTTATGAATCCTAACGTTGTCAAAGCCGTCCTCGACAAAAACCGCAACGCCATCTATTTCAGCCGCGCTCCGATTCCTTATCCGCGCGACACCATGCGCGCCGAAAAACGCGAATTGCCTTCCGAAACAGCCGTTTTACGCCATATCGGCATTTATGCCTATCGTGCAGGCTTCCTGCAACGCTATTCCGAAATGGAAGTTTCTCCTTTGGAAACCATCGAATCGCTGGAACAATTGCGCGTCCTGTGGCACGGTTATCCGATTGCCGTTGAAATTGCCCAAGAAGCGCCAGCCGCCGGCGTGGATACGCAGGAAGATTTGGACAGGGTAAGGGCTGTGTTCGAGGCCGTCTGAAAGGAAAAAATATGAATGATTTACGCCATTTGAGCCGTGACGAACAAAAACTGCTTGCCGATGTTGCTTTGCTGGTCAAAGACGACGATCAAGAGTTCAACTACGAAATGTTGAAAGTAGCCGCACCCGACGAGGCCAGCGGCGAATTTTGGTTTCGCATGGCAGAAATGCTCAGCACCCTGCCGCCCAACCAGTCTTTAGATTTGCGCATGACCGGCGGACGGTTGGCGGTCGCCGTATCGATTTTATCGGTGTTGTTGCAGGAAAGCCCCGATATTCCCCAGCTTTGGGCACAAAAAGTGATTGCGCTCAACTATCTGGCACACGGCCATCGGACACGCGCCCTCGGTTTGGCGCAACAGCCGGACAAAGCGGCAGAAGCCAACGAGGAAGAATATTTGGCAAAAGCCTTGTCCCAAAACCTACTTTCCACGTTGAAAGACGCGTTGGAACGCTTCCCCGAAGACAGCTGGTTTATCGAAATGCGCGATGATGCGTGGCAGCACTTTGGCGTAGAGCAGGCCGTCTGAAGTTTTGAACGATAAACGCAAGGCGTGTAGAATTAAACAAACATCAAATCCATAAACCAAGAAGGACTCATCATGAAAGTATTATTGTTGGGCGCACCCGGCGCAGGCAAAGGCACACAGGCTCAATTCATCACTGCCGCATTCGGCATTCCTCAAATTTCTACCGGCGACATGCTCCGCGCGGCCATCAAAGCAGGCACCCCGCTGGGTTTGGAAGCAAAAAAAATTATTGATGAAGGCGGTTTGGTGCGCGACGACATCATCATCGGCATGGTGAAAGAACGCATCGCCCAAGACGACTGCAAAAACGGTTTCCTGTTTGACGGTTTCCCACGCACATTGGCACAAGCCGAAGCGATGGTTGAAGCAGGCGTGGATTTGGACGCCGTGGTTGAAATCGACGTACCCGACAGCGTGATTGTCGACCGCATGAGCGGCCGCCGCGTGCATTTGGCTTCCGGCCGTACTTACCACGTTACCTACAATCCGCCCAAAGTCGAAGGCAAAGACGACGTAACCGGCGAAGATTTGATTCAACGCGACGACGACAAAGAAGAAACCGTGAAAAAACGCCTTGCCGTTTACCACGAGCAAACCGAAGTTTTGGTTGATTTCTACAGCAAACTGGAAGGCGAACACGCGCCGAAATACATCAAAGTCGACGGCACTCAAGCAGTAGAAGCCGTGAAAGCCGAAGTATTGAAAGGTTTGGGCAAATAAGTTTTGCCGAAGTAAAATCATGAGGCCGTCTGAAAAAATATTTTCAGACGGCCTTTTTCATTATTGTATAAATTAACCAAATTTTCGTTCTAGTTCTTTTGCTAGAGACCATCCTGCTGATTCAAGTAATGCAACAGAAATAGTTGGTGCAACAACGCTGCCTAAGCCTGGAATTAATTTAGAAAATTCTTTTGCCATTGTTTTTATGGGTTGTTTTAACATGGTATTTTTAATTGCAGCAATAGCCATTGCTTCGGCAGCAGTTTTGGTCATATTCCCGCCAAAAACAGCACAAAGACTTGTGCACATAGTAGTCATTGCAACCATATCTGTAGCAATACCCAGTCCTGGTACAGGCACGGCATTACCTGCGGCAGCAGCAACTGCATGAGAATGAATAATTTTGTGGCATTTTGATTCTTGAGCTGGTGTCATAGTTTTCTCGTAACAAATAAGATAAAAACAGTGCAATACTACGTTATTCGTAGTAAATAATCAAGAGAAATATACGAAATTCGTAACTTTGATTTTTAGGATAGAAGTTATGAATTTACAAGAAGTTTTTACAAGGCGATTTAAGGAAGCAAGAAAAGCAAAAAATTTGACGCAGGAGAAGCTGGGACTGGCGATAGGATTAGATGAGTTTGTGGCAAGTACGCGTATTAATCGTTATGAGAAAGGAAATCATCAGCCTGATTTGAATACTTTGCAGAAAATTGCTGAAGTATTGGAAGTTCCACCAGCCTTTTTTTTCAGCGATGATGAATTTTCTGTAAAAATTTTAGATTTATATAAGAATAATTAAGGTATGTTGTGATGAGGCCGTCTGAAAAAATACTTTCAGACGGCCTTTCGTGTACAAAAGCTGTTAAAATCGAAGCTATAACCGTTTATCCGCAGGCATCTTATGAATCCCTTAATCTCCGACTTCCAAACCCAGCAACAACGCACTCCCGTCATCGTCGCCCTTGATTTTGCCAACGAAAAAGACACACTCGGATTTGTCCGCAATCTTGACCCGACATTGTGTCAAATCAAAATCGGCAAAGAGCTGTTTACCGCGACCGGTCGCAGTTTGGCAGAAAGCTTAATCAATCAAGGTTTCAAACTTTTCCTCGATTTGAAATACCACGATATTCCCCACACCGTCGCGCAGGCATGTAAAGTTGCCGCCGAGATGGGCGTTTGGATGGTCGATATGCACGCATCGGGCGGCCGCCGCATGATGGAAGCCGCCGTAGAAGCCGTTGCCGGATATCACACCAAGCCGCTTTTGATCGGGGTAACCGTGTTGACCAGCATGGAACAAAGCGACTTGGCAGAAATCGGTTTGAACATCGTCCCTGAAGAACAAGTCATCCGCTTGGCGAAACTGGCGCAAAGTTCAGGCTTGGACGGCGTGGTATGTTCTGCTCAAGAAGCCGCACCATTGCGCCGCGAATTGGGACAAGATTTTGTCTTGGTTACACCGGGTATCCGTTTGGATGTTGCCGGTAATAATGATGATCAACGCCGCATCATGACCCCGGCCGAAGCATTGGCGGCAGGCTCGACTTATCTGGTAATGGGCCGTCCGGTAACCAAAGCTGCCGATCCAGTAGCCGTATTGCGCGAAGTGAACCGCGTGGTAAACCTTGAAGCAAACTGATTTTTAGGCGACCTTACAGGTTGAGGCCATCTGAAAAAAACACAACGGAGGCAATATGCCCACCAAGTTCCAACAAGAAACCCTCAAATCCCGTTTTGCACAAGCCAAAGTCCTTGTTGTCGGCGATGTGATGCTCGACCGTTATTGGTTTGGCGATGTGTCCCGTATTTCTCCTGAAGCCCCCGTGCCGGTGGCGAAAATCGGACGTATCGACCAACGCGCGGGTGGCGCGGCAAACGTTGCGCGCAATATCGCTTCATTGGGTGGTAAAGCAGGGCTGTTGTCCGTAACCGGCGATGATGAAGCTGCAGATGCACTGGATGCGTTGATGGCGCAAGACGGTGTTTCTTCCTATCTGATGCGCGACAAGCAGATTGCGACTACTGTCAAACTGCGCGTTGTTGCTCGCAACCAGCAGCTTATCCGACTTGATTTTGAAGAGCCGCCTCATCGTGAGGTATTGGAACAAATCAAGCAGCAATACCGCGAAGTGTTGCCCGAATATGATGCCATTATTTTTTCAGATTACGGCAAGGGCGGCCTGTCGCATATTTCCGATATGATCGATTGGGCGAAACAGGCCGGTAAACCTGTTTTAATCGACCCTAAAGGCGACGATTACGAGAAATATGCCGGTGCTACGCTGATTACGCCGAATCGTGCAGAATTGAAAGAAGTGGTAGGCAGCTGGAAAAACGAAAACGATTTGACCGAAAAAGCCCAAAACTTGCGCCGTCATCTTGATTTGAACGCGATTTTGCTGACCCGAAGCGAAGAGGGCATGACCTTGTTTAATGAGGGCGAGCCGATTTATCAGCCTACACGGGCTCAAGAAGTTTATGATGTATCCGGTGCGGGCGATACCGTTATTGCCGGAGTGGGCTTGGGTTTGGCGGCAGGCTATACCATGCCCGAAGCCATGCACCTTGCCAATACGGCAGCAGGCGTTGTCGTGGCAAAACTTGGTACGGCGGTGTGCTCGTTTGCCGAATTGGCCAAGGCATTGGAAGAGCAATGAATGATTGTTTCAGACGGCCTTAAAATTCTAAATGCCGTCTGAAAATAAGAGTTGGAAAATAATCCAGACAGAAAAGTTTTTATTTTCAGACGGCATGATTACTTTAAGGCCGTCTGAAAAATCAAAATAAAGGAAACTCATTATGACCATTATCGTAACAGGCGCGGCCGGCTTTATCGGCAGCAACATCGTTAAAGCACTTAACCAGCGCGGTATTACCGACATTGTTGCCGTCGACAATCTGAGCAAAGGCGAAAAATTTAAAAACCTTGCCGAGTGTGAAATTGCCCATTATCTCGATAAACACGAATTCATCCGCCAAGTGCGCGGCCATCTTCTGCCTTACGATAATATCGAAGCGGTTTTCCATCAAGGCGCATGTTCCGACACCATGAACCACGACGGCCTCTACATGATGGACAACAACTATCAGTACACGCTTGATCTCTTGGACTGGTGTCAGGACGAACGTATTCCGTTTCTTTATGCCTCCAGCGCCGCCGTGTACGGCAAAGGCGAAATCTTCCGCGAAGAGCGTGAACTGGAAAAACCACTCAATGTGTACGGCTACTCTAAATTCTTGTTTGACCAAGTATTGCGCCGCCGTATGAAAGAAGGTTTGACCGCCCAAGTCGTCGGCTTCCGTTACTTCAATGTTTACGGGCAACAAGAGCAACACAAAGGCCGTATGGCATCCGTCGCCTTCCATCATTTCCACCAATACCGAGAACACGGCTATGTTAACCTGTTTGGCGCTAATGACGGCTACGGCAACGGCGAACAAACCCGCGATTTTGTCAGCGTAGAAGACGTCGCCAAAGTTAACCTTTACTTCTTCGATCATCCTGAGCTTTCAGGTATCTTTAACCTCGGTACAGGCCGCAGCCAACAGTTTAACGAACTTGCCGCCGCCACCGTCAACGCCTGCCGTGCAGCCGAAGGCAAGCCTGAAATGAGTCTGAAAGAGTTGGTTGAAGAAGAACTTATTCGCTATATCCCATTCCCCGATGTACTTAAAGGTAAATATCAGAGCTTCACTCAAGCGGACATCACCAAGCTGCGCGAAGCCGGGTATACAGAAGAATTTTTGGATGTAAAACAAGGCGTCAGCCGTTATGTGAAATGGATGCTGGAGAACTTGGTTTAAGTCCTTCTGATTTGAATGATAAGGCCGTCTGAAAAAGGATTTTCAGACGGCCTTATTATTTTGTGAAATTTTAAAATGAGACCTTTGTAAAATTTCTTTTCCTCCCAATAGCCGAAATTCAAACACAAATTTTCGGCTGTTTTCGCCCCTAATTGTTCCTGATTCTACCCAAATACCCCCTTAATCCACCTTGGATACCTGATTAATCAGGCATCCGAGCCACCTTTTAGGCAGCAACAGGCACACTTAGCCTGTTGGCGGCTTTCAACAGGTTCAAACACATTGCCTTCAGATGGCTTTGCGCACTCACTTTAATCAGACCGAAATAGGCTGCCCGGGTGTAGCGGGACGGGACTTACGGTGCAGCGTACCGAAGCTTTGTTTGACCACATAACGGGTCTTCGATAGATGTCGGTTACGTTTGGTTTGCGCTTCCGACAGCGGATGTTTGCGGTGGGCTTTGTGCATAATACCATCCTGTAACCGATGCTCTTCCAGATATTGCCAGTTTTCCTCACTGTCATAGTCTGAGGCCTTTGCAGGAGCTTGTCACATTTGACACAAATCAGGCACAAACAAAAAAGACAGCCTTACAAATAAGCTGTCAATTAGAAATTTGGAATCTTAGGTTTTTCAATAAATTCAGATATTCATTGGTGCCCGGAGCCGGAATCGAACCGGCACGGCCGGTTTAGGGCCGACGGATTTTAAGTCCGTTGTGTCTACCTATTTCACCACCCGGGCGTAGACAGTAAATTGAGAAATTGGAGGCGGGGGCGCGGATTTGAACCGGCCTGTATAAGGGTTGCACCCCTTATAGCATAAACACTCTGCCACCCCGCCATGAAAGGGATGGAGGCGAGAGTCGGAATCGAACCGGCGTAGACGGATTTGCAATCCGCTGCATAACCACTTTGCTATCTCGCCAAAACTACGTTTGAGTGTTGTAGTATGAAACTGGAGCGGGAAACGAGTCTCGAACTCGC